>NZ_LZXY01000006.1:0-197724 GCF_001756615.1 Glaciecola punicea | reverse complement strand
AACGCACTTTTTATCGTTGGCGTCGCACTCAAAGGTTTAGGTCGCTTTAGTGAAGCTGAAAAAATCTTACAAGCATTGATTGAGCAAACCCCGGACTTTGCGCTAGCTCATCAAGAGCTTGGCATCACACTGCATGCTTTAAAACAAATAACAGCGGCGATAGCAGCATTGAACTGTGCAGTTGAAGTTGACGCTAAGTTAACTCATAGCTGGCGACTTTTATCTAAATTACTGCTAGTGATAGGCGAAAGCAAAGCCTCTGAGAAAGCTTATAATAATTATTTACGATTTTCGGCCAAGCACCCACTTTTAGGCGAAGCGCTACAAGCTTTTATCGACGATAAATTAGCATTAAGCGAGCGCCATTGCCGTAATTTTTTAAAGCAATCCCCAGGTGATGTCAATGGCTTAAGGTTGTTGGCTGAAATAGCAATTAAATTGGGCGTATTTGAGGATGCTGAACTGTTGCTTGTTCGTTGTCTAAGTTTAGCACCAGATTATCACCTTGCTCGTTTAAATTACGCGCATGTGTTGAATAAACGAGAAAAAAGCGAGCAAGCACTATTAGAAATAGAAACTTTAGAAAAATACCAGCCCAACGTGCCGCCTCAGCAAATACTCAAAGCTTCTATTTTGGTCAGGTTAGGGAAGTTCAAAGAGGCTATTGCGCTTTATAATAAATTGATTGCAGCATTGCCTGAACAAGCAAATCTTTATACCAGCAGAGGTCACGCACTCAAAACAATTGGAGAACAAGATGCGGCTATCGCTTCGTATAGGGCTGCGATTGCTTGTAATCCGAATTACGGGGAAGCTTATTGGAGTTTGGCTAATCTAAAGACCTTCGGTTTTGAACAGTCTGAAATACAGCAGATGAAAAAACAGATGGCGATAAAAAATCTCCCTATATTGGATCGTATCAATATATGTTTTGCATTAGGTAAAGCGCTCGAAGACAACAAAGAGTTTGAACAATCATTCCATTATTATAAATTAGGTAATCAGTTCAAACAGAGCATTGAACGTTATGATGCCGACGAAACGACCGAACTCATTGAACGAACCATTACAACGTGTCAATTACCCATTTTTGAAAAAAATGGTGAGCAGGGTTGCAGTAGAGCCGATCCAATATTTATAGTTGGACTTCCGCGTTCTGGTTCTACGTTGCTAGAGCAAATATTAGCAAGTCATTCAATGGTGGATGGCACCAAGGAGTTGCCAAATATTATTGCGATGGTTCGAAAATTAAGTGACCGTAAAAAACGTAATGAGATCTCAAAATATCCAGAGGTTATTGCCAAGCTTTCTGCACAGCAGCGTCTTGACCTGGGTAACGAATATATAATGAAAACTCAGGTACATCGGGGCGATGCTCCCTTTTTCATTGACAAAATGCCCAATAATTTTGCTCATATTGGATTGATTAAGCTGATATTACCTAACGCAAAAATAATCGATGCACGTCGCCAGCCGATGTCTGCGTGTTTTAGTGGCTTTAAACAATTGTTTTCAGCCGGACAGGCTTTTAGTTACGACTTAGAAAATATTGCCCGCTATTACAAAGATTATCTTCACTTAATGGATCATTGGCACAAAGTGCTTCCTAACCAAGTGCTCACTGTTTCTTATGAAGATGTCGTTAATGATTTTGAAAATCAGGTTAAGCAAATTCTAGACTTTTGTGGCTTACCTTTTGAGCCGAATTGCCTAGAATTTTATAATAACTCTCGTGCGGTCAACACGGCTAGTTCTGAGCAGGTTAGACAACCTATCAATACAAAAGGGCTCGATGCATGGAAGCCTTTTGAAGAGTTCCTTTCCCCATTGCAAAGCAAATTGTCATCCATATTGTGATAATTAGTCATCTGTATGTTTCTCTTGGGGAAAATGAGGTACCGATTAAAAGAATGATACAAGCACATTTTCTGCTTAAGGGTGGTTCAAAAAAATGTACCTGAGAATTTTAAAATATTATAAGAATGAATCTAATATTTTATATTTATCTATATAATCCATGAGTTTAAATTTATTTTAAGATAAGTACTTATATTCTATATAGCAGCTAAAAGCTTTATATGGTTTAGTTTTATTCAATCATAGGAGAGATATAATCGTTTGTTTTTAGTACGTTCATATTGCTACCATCAAATTTGTGTTAGCAATCTGTTAAGTGAATGTTAACTATTCAGGGTGATATTGCGAGTCTAAGTTCTATTTTGTCGGGCTTTGCGACTTGCTCGATAAACATATTATAAGGGTACATACAATGACTAATAAGCATCTAAAAAACAAAACGAGGTCTATCCGACTAAACCCCCTAATTGCGGCAATGCGCAATTCTATTAACGACAAAAACGTTCAAAGTATTGCTTTGTCAGTAATAATGGTGGGTGGCATGGCAGCGATGCCTAGCGCCAATGCACAAGACCTTGATACGGCTCAGGCCGAAACTGATACTAAAGCGTCGTCTCAGGGTATGGAAACAATAATAGTTACGTCACGCAAGCGTGTTGAAAATCTTCAAGATACTCCCTTAAGTATCACCGCATTGGGCTCCACTAAGTTAGATGAATTAGGGATCGAAAACTTCGATGATTACGCATTGATGTTACCGAGTCTCTCTTATCAATCATCAGGGCCTGGTTTGTCACAAGTCTACATGCGTGGAGCATCAGATGGTGGCAGTGGAAATGCATCAGGCTCTCAGCCAGGGGTTGCTATTTACTTAGATGAACAACCGGTAACCGCTATCGGGCGAAATCTTGATTTACATATTTATGATATAGAACGAGTGGAAGCAATTGCCGGACCGCAAAGCACATTATTTGGGGCCAGCGCCCAGTCAGGCACTATCAGGATCATTACCAATAAACCTCAAATGGATTTTTTTGAAGGTGGTTTTGATGTTAGTTATGGTACTACAAAAAGCGGCGATGCTAGTCACTCATTAGAAGGATTCGTTAATCTTCCGGTAAGTGAAAATATTGCAATCCGCTTAGTTGCTTGGACCAAAAAAGATGGCGGCTATATTGATAATATAGCCGGCACACGGACTTATGGATTGTTAACTGATGGTGGAAATTTCTCAACAGTTGAAGAAAATAATGATGCTTTAGTAAAAGAAAATTTCAATGAATTAACCAATAGCGGAGCTAGAGTCGCTTTAAAAGTAAATCTTAATGATAACTGGTCAGCAACAGCAAGTTACCTGACTCAAAAGCAGGAGACAGAAGGTGTATGGTTTCAAGACTCAGAAAATCCCAGTGGTGAAATTAATGACTTAGAGGTTCAACGTTTTTTCCCAGATACAATGGATGATGAATTTAATCAAGCAGCACTCACAATAGAGGGAGATTTAGGTTCTTCTAGCTTAGTGTATGCAGGCTCATTTATGGAGAGAGACGTACAGTACTTTAATGATTACTCCGACTATGCAGACTACTTTTCTACTAGTTGGATCCAAACTTATGGTTGTGAATATTATGGTACTGCAGATGCAGATTGTTCAAGTATGGCCATTTTTTACAATGATGATAATAAATATAAACGCAATACTCATGAACTGCGTTTGCAATCAACAGACAACGACTCACTGCAGTACATTGTTGGTTTATATTATGAAGATGCCAGTCATGACTACCGCCAAGAATGGGAAATGAATGGCATGGCCCAAGGAGCTGATTTTAGACAGTTTGGTGAGGCCAACCTGTGGTATTTAACGGATCAAAAGCGGGCAGATAAGCAGTCGGCAGTGTTTGGTGAAGTGAGCTATTCATTTACCGACCAACTCACCACAACGGTGGGTGCTCGGTGGTTTAAAAATGAAAGTACATTATTAGGAGTGTCTGGTTACGGACTGATTGCTCCAGGCTCTCCTATTATTAACGTTGATAGCAAAGATGACGACAGTGATAGTATTTTTAAATTCAATCTAAGCTATAAACTTGATGATAAAAAGATGGTCTATCTCACGTGGTCTGAAGGTTATCGCCCCGGTGGCATAAACCGAGACGAAACGGCATTGGTGCCGCGTATCTACAAACCTGATATTGTGACAAATACAGAGCTTGGTTGGAAAACCATGTGGTTGGAAAATAATCTACGTTGGAATGGCGCTGTTTACCATATGCAATGGGATGATATGCAGTTTACCCGCTATGATGCATCGTATGGTTCTCCTGTTGGTTTAACAATCAACGCCAGTGAATCAACAATTGTGGGTATTGAATCTGATCTCACCTACCTACTAACAACAGACTGGACTGTATCAGCCGCATTTAACTTTAATCAAGCTGAGTTATCTGCTGATTTACTAGTCGGCAGCAATTTATCACCTGACGGTACTGAACTTCCCAATGTGCCCGACTTTAAAGGGAATCTAACCAGTCGCTATAACTTTGCTATTGGTGATTATAGAAGCTTTGCCCAAGTCGTTTATGCCTATGTCGGTGAGACATACAGTGATATTTACAAGTATAAAACTAGTGATTTAAACCTAGACCGACGTGATATTAATAGCAGCTATAGTATTGTAAATTTATCCGCAGGAATAAATATGGGTAGCTGGGGAGTCAACTTATATGTCGATAACTTGACCGATGAACGTGCTGAGCTATCGCGAGGCAGCGCACGCTGGGACAGCACTGTAACAGTCAATCGCCCTAGAAATCTCGGGATCAGGTATCACATGTTATTTGAATAAATATCTTCTCGCGTGTCTTCGCTGGTTTGCTAAATCCAGCGAAGACACGCACCTCTTTCTTCTAATTTTTTAATATTCATCTTTGTAATATGAGGACATTCTAATGACTGTTGTTAATAACGGATTGAGCCCAGAGCATGTCGTGCTTGTGACAGCTGGAGCCAACGGCATAGGCCGTAAAATAGCCGAAAAGTTTCTGGGATATGGTTGTAAAGTGCATGTCTGCGACATTGATAAAAAGGTCATCGCTGACTTTCTTGAAGCAAATCCTGGCGCGACAGCCTCGGTGGCTGATGTTGCAAATGTTGATCAAGTTAAGCAAATGTTTGCTGATTTAATGGTTCATTATCAACATCTGGACGTTTTAGTAAATAATGCTGGGATCGCTGGCCCTACAGCGCTTGTTGAAGATATAGACCCCGACGATTGGGCGCGCACCATTAATGTTGATTTGAACGGACAATTCCATTGCACCAAGTTCGCAGTGCCCTTATTGAAAGCAAATGGGTCGGGCAGTATTATTAATATCTCTTCTAATGCTGGTTTTTTCGGTTTCCCAATGCGCTCGCCTTATGCTGCATCTAAATGGGCACTTATTGGCTTAACAAAAACATGGGCGATGGAGTTAGGTCCACATAATATTCGAGTCAATGCCTTATGTCCAGGCAGTGTCAAAGGAGATAGAATTGACAATGTTATTCGTCTTGATGCAGAAAAACGTGGCGTTACGCCAGATGTGGTGAGAGAGATATATGCAGAGCAAAGTTCACTGCGGCTTTTTGTTAGTCCCGATGATATTGCGAATATGGCCGTATTTTTAAGCTCTGACCTAGGAGCCAGTCTTTCAGGGCAAGCTATTGGAATTGACGGTCATACCGAAAATTTATCTAGCAAATTTTAAATAATAGACGCAGCTGTTGTTAATCGATAATTATTAATTAAATACAGCCCAGCGTGACTTAATTCGATGAAATAAAAAATTGGAAAAAATAATGAAAGCAGCTTGGTTTGAAAAATTTGGTACACCCGCAGACACAATAATTATAGGTGAACAACCAAAGCCTATTGCGGGTGATGGTCAGGTATTAGTAAAATTAAAAACCACAGGGGTTAATCCTTCAGATGTTAAAAAGCGCATTGGCGCCTTTCCTAATCTATTAGATAACGGTCATATCATTCCACATAGTGATGGCGCTGGGATCATTGAAGCTGTGGGTAAAGGAGTACCTGAAAGTAGGATAGGTGAACGAGTTTGGGTTTATCAGGCGCAGTATGCTCGCCTTTTAGGAACGGCGGCTGAATACGTCGCAATTGATGCCTCTCGAGCGGCCACGTTACCGAGCAATACATCGTTTGAAATAGGCGCTTGTTTAGGTATTCCAGCAATGACTGCCCATCGAGTTATTTCATCCGATGGCTGTGTTAAAGGCCAAACAGTGTTGGTAACCGGCGGAGCCGGTCGTGTTGGCTACTATGCTATTCAGTGGGCTAAACTTTCTGGAGCTAAAGTTATTACAACGGCAAGTAACCCAATAGATGAAGCAAGTTGTATCGAAGCCGGTGCTGATTTCGTGGTTAATCATCGCGATGTTAACTGGGGTGATAAAGTTCAAGAAGTGAATGATGGCGAAAAAGTTGATCGCGTTATTGATGTTGAGTTTGGCTTCAACTTACCTGAAGTACTTAAGTGTATCCGTACTGGTGGTGTCATCGCCACTTACGGAAACACCCAGATAAAAGAACCGAAATTACCTTTTTTCCAAATGATGTTTATGGATCTGACTATACGCATGACCATAGTGTATGCGATGCCAGAGTCAGCTAAACAGCACGCTATCGACGATATCTACAAAAGATTAGCAGCGGGAGAGTTGAAACATAGAGTGACTCATATACTTCCTTTTAAGCAAATGGCAAAGAGTCATGAGTTAATAGAAGAAAGTGGATTACGCGGAAGCGTTGTCGTTGATATAGAAGCGTAAATTATAGTTTTAAAGGACCCAACTCATCATGAATACATCGCTATTCTCTAAAAGATTTATTTGTTTTCTTCGTTGGGGCCTATTAATTTCTCTGCCCTTTACTATTGCCTCTCAGGTTAGCTATGCAAGTGAACCGATATCAATTGAAGTAACCGCGGGCAATGAAATATTGATTGGCCAGTATGCTGATCAATCAGAAAACGTAGCCGCTTTTAAGGGTATTCCATACGCTGCGCCACCAGTAAATCAGCGTCGTTGGCAAGCACCAGAAAAACACCAACCAAGATCAGGAAAACAGTTGGCAATTCACTTTGCCGACGCTTGCTTTCAAGACAACTACAATACTCAATGGTATCAAAAAGTAGGTAAAGCTTTTGGTGCCTCACCTGAGATATTCACTGATCCAACCTTTAGTGAAGATTGCCTATATCTAAATGTTTGGACGCCATCGTTGCACAAGGACAATAAATTACCGGTGATGGTTTGGATCCATGGCGGCAGTAATAAGGCTGGCTGGTCATACGAAGCAAATTATATCGGCGCTCAACTTGCGCAACAAGGACAAGTGATAGTCGTTAGTATTGCCTATCGTTTAGGTGTTTTTGGTTTTTTCTCACATCCTGAATTAACACACAGCACAGCGCCTGCAAATTTTGGCTTGTTAGACCAAATCGAAGCACTGAATTGGATCAATAAGAACATAGCGCAATTTGGTGGTGACAGTTCAAATATAACGCTCTTTGGCGAATCAGCTGGTGCAGCTAATATTGGTAATTTAATTTTATCACCGCTCGCTGATGGACTATTTCAGCGTGCAATCAGTCAAAGCGGTGGATTCCAGCTGTGGAATAATGCCGATTTAAAAAGCCAGCAAACGTTTGGTCATGACTTAGCCACTTCTCTGGATATGAAAGACAGTTCACTGTCGATGCTAAAAAAAACCTCGGTAAAAGTTCTTTTTAACAAAGCAAAACAAGATTTCTCTGAATATTACTATGGTGCCGCCGTGGATGGAAATGTGCTTCCTGATACGGCGTTGAATTTGCTTTTTAGGCAAAAGCAAAAAGTTGATCTGCTTATCGGTAGCAATCAAGATGAATGGTTAATGTATTTAGATAATTCCTCCGAAAAACTTGCACAAATGATAAATTCATACCCCAAGGAAATTCAAGACATATTAAAAAAACGAGCACAACAAGAGCCAAGTATTGCGCGGGGACATGATCAAGCATCGACCTTAATGGACATGGTTTGCCCGGGCTATGCGTACGCACAACAAATAGCTAAATCAGATAAACGTGCTTATATTTATCGCTTTAAACGAGTTCGAACAGGCAGCGGTGGAGACAAACTGCAGGCCTATCATGGCGCAGAAATTCCCTATGTATTTAATACTCATGATGACTGGCTAACAACAAACAAAGACGACGAAATGCTAACCACGGCGATGATAAGGTATTGGACTAATTTTGCTAAAACTGGGGATCCCAATGATGAAAAATTGACTACTCTGCCTATTTGGCCTCAATTTGATGAAAATGATCCAAAAGTGCTAGCTTTATCAGAGCAAATATCTGTCATTGCTGCACCTGATTTCTCAATTTGTCAAAAAATATTGCCCTTCTTAAAATTAAACTCAAAAAAACTATAATAATAGAGGAGCGTTAACTTGAAGCAACGAATTGATAAAACTGGTTTTGTTGCAACTATTGCTGTGATGTTGTTAATGACGGTACCTTTAATGATTGCACCAGAATTATCATCAACCGTTATGCAACGAGCCTACGAATATATAGGCAGTAATTTTGGTTTTCTGTATGTTTTTCTTGCGTCGACAATATTACCTCTGCTTATTTGGTTAGCCTTTGGTAAATATGGCAGTATAAAATTCGGCGATGCAACTGATAAACCTGAATATAATAATTTTGCTTGGAGTGGCATGTTATTTTGTGCTGGTGTGGGTGCCGGATTACTATATTGGGCGACTATTGAGTGGGCTTTTTACTATCAAACACCTCCGTTTGGTGTTGAACCCATGTCAACAGAAGCGGCTAAGTGGGCATCATCATATGGATTATTTCATTGGGGAATTAGCGCATGGGCCTTTTATTGTTTGCCCACTTTAGCGATTGCTTACCCATATTATGTTAAAAAAATCCCAATGCTAAAGTTCAGCATCAGTTGTCATCACGTATTAGGAGGTAAGGAAAACTCTCTTGCTGGCCGTTTTATCGATTTTCTTTTTCGCATAGCGCTGATTGGCGGCGCAGGCTCATCTTTAGGCTTCTCAACACCTTTGATTGCCGAAGGTATTGCGAGGCTAATTGGTATAGAGTCAAATTTTACGCTTGAGGTCCTCGTGGTCTGCACGTGTGTCGCAATTTTTGCAACAAGTGTTTATTTTGGCTTAGAAAAAGGCATGAAACGATTGAGTTCAGCCAATGTTTGGTTATCGTTCTCATTGCTTGCATTTCTCCTGTTTGCAGGCCCAACAGTATTTATATTCAAAGCGAGTATAAGTGGTCTAGGCACCGTTCTACAAAACTTCATCCAAATGAATACTTGGGCAGATCCTTTTACAGAATCAAATTTTGTTGAAAACTGGACTGTTTTTTATTGGGCTTGGTGGGTCGCCTTTGGCCCGTTTGTGGGTATTTTTGTTACTCGTATATCAAAAGGAAGAACCATGAAAGAAGTTATCGTTGGTATGCTCACTTTTGGTACTATCGGTGGCTCACTGTTTTATATGATTTTTGGTAATTTCTCCCTATATCAACAGCTTTCAGGTAATCTGGACGTGATAACGCTTATGAATGAAAGTGGCATACCCGAGGCAATTATTACCGTTTTTGAACAGTTACCCCTGTCTAATATTGTTATTGGCTTATTCTGTATTGTTTGTATTATTTTCGTAGCAACAACTTATGACGCGGCTTCTTATGTCCTCGCCAGCAGCGCGACGGCCGAACTTCCTGTGGGGGAAGACCCTCATCGCCTCCACCGAACATTTTGGGCACTAACATTAGCTTTACTGCCTATTTGTTTAATGTATGTCGGAGGCTTCAAAGTAGCACAAACTGCTGTGTTAGTGGTGTCATTACCTATTTTATTTATATATATGATAATGACTTACTCGTTCTTAAGCTCATTAAAAAAAGACTATGGAGCGACTTAAGCATAATCACGGTTAAGCAACCTTAATTTCTACAAATAGCTTCAGCTTCATTGGAGCTATTACTTTTATCTATTTCGGTGTATTTGATATGAAAATTTTGTCTAAAACTGTTTTGCCATCACCCTCTTATGCTATTCCTAAATTAGGTATTATTGCCGCCCCTGGCTGGATTGATCCAACCGCTAGAGAATTTTATAGTTTATGCAACCAAGCGGTGGAAATAGCTCAAACGATTATGCCCCCGGTAGGTTTTGATTATAGTTTTGAACAAATAGAACAGCTAGAACCTCATATTAAAACTGCGGCTCAGTTATTAAAAGACTCGGGTACTGAGCTAATCATTCAAGTAGGCCCCGCTTTTTCTTATTTCAATGATTATACATCTGCAGGAGCTCGGGCATTGCAACAGCGTTTAACGGATGCTTGTGGATGCAAAGTCATACTCAATGGTGTCGCTGTACTTGATGCTATACACGATTTAGGTTGTAAGCGTGTAATTCTGGCTTGCCCATACTATAATGAACAATGGAAATTGCGCTTTTTAACATTTTTACAATCTGTAGATTTAGTTATTCAAGGCTGCCAAACATTCACCGAGCAAGGAATATTTGCTTCACAACAAGAAGTTGACGCTCGCTATTATGATTTTAGTGCAGAAGAAATAAAACAAAGTCTTCGCCTAGCCCGAGCTTCGGCACCCAATGCTGAAATGGTTTTAGTCGGGGGCGCTGGGCTTAGGTTCTTAAACATTATAGAGGAGCTAGAACAAGAATTTGGTGTGCCCATATTATCTGCCGATATTGCTTTACATTGGGCTACCGCAAAAGCACTAAATATTGACATTACAGATAAAAAACTTGGGCGCTTATTGCGAACAACTAAATCTAGCTAAATCTACCTGCATAGCATTCTCAAACTGACATGGTCTAATTGATCCGGACGCACCGGTTAAGAAAAATATTCAAACGAATTTAGGATAGACGCCATGAGCGGTGGTTGAACAACAATATACCCGAGCTGAAGCAGCAAAAAGTTTGCAAATGAATCCAAATCTGGTAACTCTCTGGATAAATGAAAGCTGCTCGTTTTTATGACAAAGGTAATATCTGGTTCGAAGATATCCCCGAATCGACCATAGAACCAGGACTTGTTGGCATAGATGTAGCTTGGTGCGGTATCTGCGGTACCGATTTGGATGAATTCATGGATGGCCCAATCTTTATTCCTCCCTGCGGTCACCCCCACCCGGTCTCGGGAGACTCTGCGCCGATATTAATGGGGCATGAGTTTTCGGGTGTGGTTTATGCTGTTAGTGACGGCTTATCCGAAAAAATCGCAGTCAAGCGTCGCTGGGTGCATCCCATTTCTAACGCCATTCCCCTTGATCAAGCCGCTTTGATTGAACCGCTTACTGTTGGCTATCACGCGTTTGTTCGCAGTGGCGCCAAAGCCGGCGATATTGCTCTAATTGGCAGTGGCGGGCCTGTTGGCCTACTATTGGCGGCTGTATTAAAGGCCAAGGGTATAACCGTTATCCTCACGGAATTGAGCGCGAAGCGTAAGGAAAAAGCAAAAGAAACCGGCGTTTCGGATTATGTTTTGGATCCCTCTGAAGTCAACGTAGCCGAAGAAGTTATGCGGATTACTGAAAATCGTGGTGTCGATGTTGCTTTCAAATGCACCAGTGTCAATGAAGTATTGGATATACTGGTAGAGACAACAAAACCCAGTGGGACCGTTGTAATAGTATCTATTTGGAGCCATCCGGCAACGGTGAATGTTCATAGCGTTGTGATGAAAGAACTGGACGTTCGCGGAACGATTGCTTATGCAAATAACCATGAGGAAACTATCAAGCTAGTGGAGGAAGGCAAAGTTAATTTGGAGCCTTTCATTACCCAGCGAATTAAACTCGATGATTTAGTGGCAGAAGGTTTCGAGAGGCTGATTCACAACAACGAGTCAGCCGTTAAGATAATTGTTCATCCATAACAGACATCGACAAACGCCTGCTGCTAGGCTAGCAGATTATCCATAGTAAAATTAAGCGCCGCGTCTTTGAAATAATAACCAATATGTTTGCAGGGTCGTCCATGATACGACATCACGGTTACCATCGGCATCAATCAGACCCAGTTCGTTGAGTCCAGCAAAAATTTGGTAATCGCTTAGCGGCCTACTAATATTGGCTTATACAAGCAACTTGGTTTGCAAAAACAAAGAGCACTACAGTCTAAGGGTATCTAATTAGCACCCGTTTTACTTACTAGCTCATGTCTATTACTGAGTCTTTTATCCCGCGGTTTACGTACACATTTTATGAATGTAATAACAACACTCAACATTGCGTTGGTTTCACAGCATCCAGTGAGAGATGCAAAGGGCTATTTTGACTGAATCATCAAAAAAATCAGAAGATAAAAGTAGTTTAGTAGAAGGCCCTATATTGCCTGCTATTTCTAGGCTAACCATGCCAATGATCTTTGGCATCGCCGCAATATTTTCAGTCTCAATTGTGGATACTTATTTTGTAGGTCAATTAGGCACCGACTATCTAGCGGCCTTATCCTTTACTTTTCCTGTCACTATGGCCGTTACCAGTTTATCTGTTGGATTGGGCTCAGGCGCTTCATCGGTCGTATCACGAGCCATTGGGGCTAACGACAAAACATATGCTAAGCGTCTGTCTACCGACAGCTTGCTGCTGGCGGGTTTGCTGGTTATATTTATTTCGGCTGTTGGCTACTTCACTATTGCCCCCCTCTTTACCCTGCTAGGTGCCTCTGGCGACGTGCTGACTTACATTACGCAATATATGCGCATTTGGTATATCTCAATGCCGTTTCTCGTTATCCCCATTGTGGCAAATGCCATAATTCGTTCGGTTGGAAACGCACTCTGGCCAAGCCTTATCATGTTTTTTTCCGCAGGGATCAATATTGCATTAACACCGGCCATGATATTTGGATTTGGTCCAATACCGGCCATGGATATTGAAGGCGCGGCAATAAGCACGATGATAGCGCGCATGGTCACCTTAGTTTTGGCGCTATATGTTGCTTACTATCGTGAACAAATTATTGAGTTGTGTAAGCCCGATTATTACGTATTTGTTGCTTCTTGCAAATCTGTACTCAAAATCGCATTGCCTGCGGGCGCCGGCAGCGTTATCAACCCAATTGGTATAGGGATCGTTACCGCTATTATTGCCGGATACGGTGCCGATACCGTCGCGGCTTTTGGGGTCGCAACAAGAATAGAATCCTTTGCTTGCATTCCTATGATGGCCTTATCTGCCTCTATTGGTCCTATTGCGGGTCAAAACTGGGGAGCAGGAAATAAACAACGGGTGATAAAAGCGCTACAGTATTGTTATCTTATTTGTGTGCTTTGGTCATTAATAATTATTGCGGTGTTTTATGGTTTTGCCGATGTCTTCGCGTCACTGTTAGCATCTAGTGACAGCGTCGCATCTAAATCCACAGATTACTTACTTATTGTTGGTGTCAGTTTAGTCGGCTATGGCTGGATTATCGTCTCTTCAGCGGCCCTTAATTCATTAGGAAAGTCGGTCACAGGCTTGAGCTATTATGCGCTAAGAACCTTTGTTTTGTATGTGCCCTTGAGTCTTGCTGCTTCTGTCTGGTTTGATGAGCGTTGGATCTATATCGCGATTTCTACCTCTAATCTAGTTTCGGGTTTCTTAGTTGCAGGCTATACATTACTTTGGCTTAAAAAAGCGAAGCAAGAAGATTGCGATCCTAACTGGTCACTTAATTTATTAAATTGAGTGACCAGTGAACGACAAACATTAGAGCCGGCGCAGCCGAATATAGATTAACCGAGATGTTAGCGCCGTTTACAGCAGTAAAGGCTTAACATCATTTAAAGCCCCTGCGACACAATTGCAGAAGCAAGTCGTTGAAACGCTGCGAGGTTAGCGCCATCAGCGTAGTTAATTGAGCCGTCTTCCTGCTTGCCATAATGAACACATTTTTCGTGGATGGTGTGCATGATAGAGTGAAGTTGCTTATCTAATTCGGCAAATCCACGCTGTTCAAAACCAGCATTTTGCGACATTTCTAAACCCGACAAAGCGACACCACCTGCGTTAGAGGCTTTTCCTGGAATATATAGTGCAGACGCTTCACTGAAGGTTTCTATGGCTTGTGCAGTACATGGCATATTAGCGCCCTCAATAATAAATTTGCAGCCATTGCTCATTAACTTCTTTGCATCGTCTTGGTCAAGCTCATTTTGAGTTGCACAAGGCGCCGCAATGTCACATTCAAGTTGCCAAGGTTTTTTGTTTGACAGCCATTGGGCTTTGTCATGGTCCTTGGAAAATGCTTTTAAGACGTTGTCGCTGGTGGAATTCTCGTTTATCCAATCCAAGTCGTCTGCACTTAAGCCGTCTGTCACATGAAGTGTTCCGCGACTATTGGACATAGAAACGACAATGGCGTCTTTTTCAATGGCTTTATACGCAGCGTGGGTCGCTACATTTCCAGCACCTGAAATCGCTATTCGCTTATCACAAAGCTCTTCATCGTGATGCTTAAGGGCAATTTCTAAAAAATAAATCACCCCAAAACCTGTAGCTTCGGTTCTTACCTCACTACCGCCAAACTCAATATCTTTACCCGTTATATAACCGCCAAACTCATTTTTAATGTTCTTATATTGACCATACAAATAGCCTATTTCTCTAGCGCCTACGTTGATATCGCCAGCGGGTACGTCTGTTTGTGGACCTATATGACGATATAACTCCAACATAAAAGCTTGGCAAAATCGCATAATCTCATGGTCGGTACGCCCTTTCGGATCAAAGTTTGCCCCCCCTTTCGCGCCGCCTAATGGTAAATCAGTAAGCGAGTTTTTAAAGCATTGTTCAAAAGCCAAAAACTTGAGCACCGATTCATTTACGCTAGGATGAAATCTTAACCCACCTTTATAAGGTCCTAGCGCATTTGACTGCTGCACGCGCCAGCCTGTGTTGATGTGAATGTCGTTATTGTCGTCAGCCCACGTAACGCGAAACGAAATTATACGGTCGGGCTGCGCTAGCCTTTCTAATACTTTGTTCACTCTAAAAGGTGTAGAGTTATTAATTGTCGATTCAAGACTGTGTGCGATTTCTTTTGCTGCTTGTAAAAACTCTGTCTGTTCGCCGTTTTCTTGTCTTAACCAATCTAAAAATTTAGTGGGTTCAAATTTAATGTCATTCATATCTATTTACTCTCTTTTAACGCTTAGCTGACATGCTCATTTTAGCTTAACGCACTTTTCGTTAAGCTTCAAAGTCCGCCTAACACCATACCATGGCTTGAATATTAAGGAATAAAACAGTTAAAAACATGCTCTGAGTTTGATCTGATAGTCATCGCAAAACCACTATCTATCCTATAAGCAGATCATGAATAAAAAAATAACGAAAGTGCTTAACGATTTCGATACACACTAAGAAAAAGTCACTCTAGGCCTACCTTTGACCCTTATTTTTAAGACCCGCAGATCTATGAATCAAATAGGAAGCGGTGGCGTCGAGGGGATCGCAACCAAGGATGGCTGTCGCTTTGGGATGAAAGCTGGAAACCGGGTTCAGGTCGATGAAAACGGGATTGTCATTTTCATCCAGCAGGTACTCGACTGCGCCGAGCTCCATCCTTGCGGCCCGTAGAATTTTTTTGACTGCCTCGGTCACCTTCGGGGCAATTTCGTGAGGAGGCAAGAGAGTAACATCCGATTCCGGGTGAGCCAGGCAGTAGTTGAACTCGTCAGCTTGAATCGGTGAGCGGGCTTCGTAAAGGATGTCGGGGCCAAGGACTTCGATCCGGTGGACGCAGCCGTCTGCGGCGGTTAGCATCTCTTGCTCAATCCAGCCTTCTTCTCGACTGAAAAGTCCATCCGGGGCGGGTTCGCCGTCTTTGAGCGCCACAATCCCTCTGCCAAAACCACCTGCAGGTGGCTTAAGAAGTACTGCTTGTCCATGTATGGCGCGTCCGCCAGGAACGGCGAGGCACGTTTGCGGGCTACGCACTCCACACTCAATAAAAAGCTTGGCTTGAGCCAGCTTACTGTAGCCGGTCTGGAAGCAGAATGATCCATTGATCACAGATCTACCCTCGGCCTCCCAGGTGCGCAAAGAATGGGTGATCCGATCCGCCCGAGCCTTATCCCGCGCAGCAAGAAGGGAAGATACGCGGTTGACAATCAAGCCATTTGCTACGATCTCCTGCGGATCATCAGCGATTTGTACTTTGATGCCTTTGGATTCTAAAATATCAACGAGGGGGCGAACCCATTCTGGGATATCTGTGAGAATTAAAATAGACATTGACTAGTATCCAGTTGACTGAGGTGAGTAGGAAGAATAAAGCACATCCCTAATCTATGCAACAGGGCGTATTTTTCTTGATTTTAGAGCTTGTTAACGCTATTCACTACCCTTCGTTACAGGTGTATTTCAGGCTGGAACGATGCTAGCAAAAGGGAGTTTGAGATAACTTTCGTGACTATGAGGGTCGTTAATTTCTTATGTTAATAGTCCATTGGTACTGAAACCTGGCGAGTAAGGTACAAACGGTCCTACCATGAAAAAGTGATTTTCCTAATATTGTGTCGTGTTGTGCTATGCCCCAAAATCGAAGTCGCGTTGAACAGCAAAGTCTTTGGTGTGCTGCTAGTCGGGAGGCGCTCGCAGCGATGGCAATTATCGTCACATTGTGCTTTTGACATTTCTCACATTCGGTAATGTCTATATTGAAGACGCGTTCTAACTAGCCTGTCACCGGTCTGTGAGCAGTCCCTGCCAGCCATGTCATGCACCTAGCATGGTGCGCGCTTACCGATGTTTGCATCCTTTGCCGCCGCTCTGCATACACGGCTCATTTGGCGAGTCGTTATTAAGTTAATAGGCAGTTGGCCTGGAAACAACCAATCGCCATTTAACCAGTCTGAGTTAAGGGATTGAGTTTACACATATTCATTTCGTCTATCATGCATGACGAAGGGGACTTATGGTTTGGATAAGCTGATTCATGATGGTGCTCCTGAATAGGTTAAAGGCACAATGCCTTTAACCTACCTTAGACCCGGAACACCTAGAGTGTGAAGTATTATAATGTTAAAGCGGCAACCAACTACCGCGGAGGGGTTTAGTCCTTGAATCTGTAGCGATCATTAGGTTAACAGCTACTCGCTTTATACAAAAATGTGGACCCTCTAAGAGCGTGCTGTTGCAGGATAAAGGTATATATTCAGATATATGTCTTTATTAAAAATGAATCGCTATTCTTAAGTTGATATCAAATATATGAGAAGTGTTGCTGGTAAAATTTATTGTTTGCGTACATGATAGTCTCTCAATGTCCTATGCGCTGTTGTGCAAGAAGGCTTCACTTTGGAATATAGAAATGACTATTAAGTATTTAGCGATAGCACTATTGGTATTTTCTTTTGGCGTAAAATCGTCATCAGACTTTAGCCAATTAGAAACCCTCTTTACACAATGGCGTGCTTTTGAGATGGCGCCTTTACATGAGCTTGCGCCAGATTATCGGAAAAAAACCTTCGAAAAACGTCATGTTGAATGGGCGCAATTTAAAACCCAATTGCTAGCCTTTGATAAATCACAGTGGACGGTGCCACAACAAATAGATTGGTTTGTGATGTTGGCAGAACTCAATGGCTATGAATTTAACGACAAGGTGCTAATGCCGTGGCGCAGAGATCCGGCGTTTTACAAGCAAGTGTGGACATATAAAAGTGATGTACCCGCTCATGAAGGTCCAACTCCGCATTATGTCACCGAACTATGGAGCTATTCATTTCCAATTAGCGATAGCGAGCAAAATAGGCTTATTAGTGATTTATCTCGCATAAAACCGTTTCATGCTCAAGCCAAAGAGAACTTAACGGGAAATGCAAAAGAACTATGGGTTGCCGGCATTCGTGATCTTCAAAAGCAGCACAAAACATTACTAGATATTACATCGAAAATTGACACGACGGATAATGCGACACTCATAAAAATACACCAGCAGGCAACGCAGTCAACGGCGCAATTTGTTATGTGGTTACAAGGGCAGAGTGCCTTAAAAACGGGGCCCTCAGGGCTTGGCATTGAGCAGTACACCTGGTACCAAAAGCATGTGCATTTATTGCCTATGACATGGCAAGATGAGGTAAGTTTGCTGCAACGCGAACTGGATAGAGCTTGGTCATCATTAAAGTTAGAAGAGCAAAGAAATATTGGATTACCAGCATTAGTGCCAGCGAAAAACGCAGAAGAATATGATCTCTTAGCTACTCGCTCCGCTGATTTCTTCCTTAGATTTTTGGATGAAAGGAATATTGTTACGGTTGCTGATTATTTTAAACCCGCGCTTTACGCAAAATTGGGTAGTTTTGTGCCTGAAGCCACCCGTAATTTCTTTTATATTGGATCGCACCTTGATCCAACGCCTTTATATTCGCATTTTTATCATTGGTTCGAGCTGGCGATAATGGAGAATGATCCTAACCCACGAACTATCAGAAAAGGTGCATTGTTATACAATATTTTTGATAGCCGAAACGAAGGCACAGCTACCGCTGTTGAAGAGGTATTTATGCATGCCGGTCTATATGATGAAAATCCACGTTCGCGTGAAATTGTGTGGATTATGCTTGCCCAAAGAGCCGCTAGAGGTTTAGGCTCTTTATACGCGCATGCGAATCAAATGACGATGGAGGAAGCGGGTGAAATTCATATGAACTATACGCCTAGAGGCTGGATGAAAACAGAACCTGATTTACTCATTTTTGAACAGCATCTTTATTTGCGCCAGCCCGGTTATGGCACCAGTTACGTTACCGGTAAAGCTCTACTCGATACCGCCATCGCACAAAAAGCAAAGTTAGACGAAGAACAGGGACAAATTTTTGTCTTAAAATCGTTTTTTGACCAATTAAATAGTATAGGAGGTATACCCATCGCGATGGGCACATGGGAAATGACCGGCAATAAGCCCGCTTTTCTTGATGAAGTAGAAAAAGTTGCAAGGGCACACTGAACCAAAACCACATTTGTTGATGGCATAGCATTTAATACTTTTAGTGAATCATAAGAAGCTTTCTGTAAACAAAGAAGGTAGTTACATTAAATTAAAAGGCACTGAAAATGTGCCGATTGACTTGTTGACAGTAATTTATCTCTTGATGAAGCGGCTGCCATTCATAATGAAAAATTGGTTTCGTGTTTCAGTCGTTTAATCTCCTGATGAAGAGGCATTAACCGTTAATCATGGACAGTTACGCCGATTACGGTGCGGGTATTAATGTATAGCATTAATACCTGTATTTATTTGAATTAAAATTCAAGGCATATTTTACCGAAATGGCGATTACTTTCCTGATACTCAAAAGCATCGACTATAGCGTCAAGTGAAAATATTTTATCAATTACTGGCTTCATTTGATTAGCTTCAATAGCTTTTATCATTTCTTGCTGCTGAGTTCGACTTCCAACCAGTACTCCTTGAAGCCTAACTTGTTGTGTAAACGCGTTAACAAGATTAAGCTCACACGTTTGGCCCGACAAGATGCCAATAAGAGAGATTTGTCCACCTATTCTTACTGCAGCTAACGACTGCTCTAATGTTTCTCCACCACCAATTTCAACCACGTGATCAACACCAATGCCACCATTCAATACTTTCGCGCGCGCTCCCCAATTGGGTTCAGTTTTGTAGTTGATAACATGATCGGCGCCCATTACCTTTAATCGTGCCAGTTTTTCATCACTGGACGACGTTGCAATCACTTTAGCACCCATCATTTTTGCAAATTGCAGCGCAAAGATTGAAACACCTCCAGTGCCTTGTAATAGCACACTATCACCGGCTTTAACCGTGTTAAATCCGGTCAACGCGCGCCAAGCAGTTAAGGCAGCTGTCGTTAATGTTGAAGCTTCCACATGTGACCAGCCTTTAGGCGCTTTTGTGAATGCATTTAACGAAGTGGTGACATATTCACGAGCATAGCCATCAATACCGTCTCCCGGCACGGTGGAAAAACCATCAACGATGGGTTCACCGCTTATCCATGTTGGAAAAAAGGTACTGACCACGCTGTCACCAACCTTAAACTCAGTCACATTCGTACCGACCTCAACGACTTCCCCTGCACCGTCAGCCATAGGTATTCTTCGTTCTGGCGACGCCCAAAGACCTTTCACTACAGCATAATCATGATAATTTAAAGAATTAGCATGAAGCCTTACTGTTATTTCATCTTGACTTGGCTGGTTTACTTTTGTCTGCCCAACGGTAACAGCATTAAAGCCTCCGCCAGCATTGACAACAATCGTTTTATTTTCCATCAGTATTTCTTTAGGTAATTAAATGTTGTGCGGACTATATCAGCTAGGTTACTATAGTCAACTAGTTAACTTTTTGTAACCTACTATCATGAATAAAGAATGCTATGAGCCCTGTCCTGTTGAAAGAGGTATGCGTATTATTGGTCACAAATGGACTGGGTCTATTTTATGGCACTTGAAAGACCAACCTTTGCGCTTTAATGAAATTTCGAGACAGCTAGCGGGCGCTAGTAAAAAAGTGATTGCAGAGCGTTTAAAAGCCATGGAAGCCAATAAACTTATCACTAGAACAGTGCTATCAACAAAGCCTATTGCGGTTAGTTATAAGATAGCAAAAAAAGGTGTAAGCGCACTCTCTATTCTTGAAGAGCTTAAAGAATGGACAATTGAAAACAATATGTAAAAGCGTAAGTATGGCAACTTGCAATGCTAAGCTGTTATAACACACATTATATTAGGTTGATTAATTACCTATTTATCTTAACGATTAATATGAATAACTACAGTATTGTAAAATTTATAAGATAAATAACGACTGACTAAATTTTATGCCTTGTATTTGAGTATAGGACAAATTAACGCTAGCACGTTTCAAACCACGCCTTCTTAGTTGTGGCTGGTTTTGCATTTTTTTGTACAGTTATTCCTTCACTGCTTGTGGCAGAAGCTATTCATAAAATTGGCCCAGAACTCACCAGTAGTGGCATCGATATTTGCCGTTATCCTCTTGGATGAACCTTTTACGATTTATTATGCGGCTGGACTCACACTTATTTTGGTGGCTGTAGGAATGATGATGAAGCCCAAAATAAAGTAACATGCCAGAGATCACTTCCAGTGCAATAACGAGTTTATTTATGTGGTGGTAGCATTGCAATCACTCATATATATTATGACTTTAATACCAGCCTTTGGACCCTTCTTATCTGCAGTAATTATTTATTTTTATCCATTAAATAATCAGAGACATTCAAAGATTGTTGAAGAAATATAGAATAGACAGCCTGAGATGAATCCGACAAGCAAAAAAATTATAAGAATATTGATGTACTCTTACCCACAAAATCGATCTCTGTTGCATGCATCAGGGATGTGTTTTATTCTCTTCGTCTTTTGATTTTATAGTCTCATTAAAGTCAAAATAATAAACATTGGGCATACTAAGGCTGTTTTTAATGGTCACATCGGTGGGAATATACGCTGTAAAACCGCGGTATTTTGGTCATCTGGGAAGTGTGAAAAGAAGCTATGGAAAAAACGTCACAAAATGGATTGGCCTCGGTGCCAGCGGTTACTCATTACTTGAGATCTGCTTGTGCTTGCGGGATTGAACCTATTCCTTTTATAGATATTGTCGGTATTGATCCTAATCTACTGAAAGTACAATAACAAACATATCTCAAGTCAGTCAATGGAGAACTTGCTTGCTTTGCTTATAAAAGCTAGTAAGGATCCTTGTTTTGGTTTAAATACCGCACATTTTGTTGAACCGGCATCATTCAACGTGTTGGGCTATATATCAATGAACTGCTCTACCCTTAGAATGATTCAAGCCAAGATACCTCTCCATGAAAAAATTGTTGGTGATATGGGCGTTACATCAGTGGAGATCAAAGATGGATTTGCTCTTCAACGCTGGACTTGTAGCTTTAATGATCCATTGGTACGCAAGCATGAGGTAGAGAATGTATTAGCGTCATGGTGTTTATTTGCCAAACAGCTTCTTAATTTTCAAAGTTGGCATAGCATCTGGTTTGAACATAATGGGCCAAGTGACCCAGATTTAATGGACAGCTATACTGACTTATTTGGCTGCGAAGTATTTTTCAATCAGCCAGCAAGTGGTTTTCGCTTTTTAGAGTCAACATTGCTTGAAGTTATTCCGTTTGACGCTTAAGCAACAAGTACCCTCTAGTCAAATTGTCGCCGGTATTCTGGGTATGAGTAGTCGGACTTTGCAGCGCAAGTTAGATGAGGAAGGCATTTGCTACAAAGATATACTCACTGAATTGCGTCTAGAGTTAGCTTTCTATTACTTAAAGCACACTAATCTAACTGTCGATGCAATTGCCTGTCAGCTGGGTTACGCTGAAGCGCGTTCTTTCTATCGCAGGTTTAAGCACTGGACTGGACGCGCCGCTGGGTTTTACCGAGCCAAACCAACGTCGCTTATTTAACTAGTCCCTGCTCCTTAGCCCAGGCATGAGATCGCTTCATACCCTCTTCAAACGACACCTCCGGCGCCCAATCTAGAATACGCTTAGCCTTGTCGATAGAGAACCAGCTTTTAGTGCTCAATTGTAAAACAGTCGCAGGTGATGCCTCATTGAGTTTACCTGTCCAATCGGCAACTTTAGAGGCGATAGCCGATATTCTTAGTGCCGTCTTCGTCGATACTTGCATCGGACCTTTCTTGCCCAACCAATGATAAAGCGGAGCAAAATACTCTTTCGTCGTTATATAGCCCTCACAGGAAAGATTAAAAATTTCGCCGGCTGCTAGCGGATTAGCTGCGGCCAAGACGATGCCTCTAATTAGGTCGTCAATGTAGACAGGTCGAAAAAAACCAGCTCCTTTTGCGGGAAGCATAAATTGGTTTTTAGCAATGGCTTCCAGAGGCGCAATAATCCAAGGACGACTACCCGGACCGTAGACGTCACCAGGACGGATAATTACAACTTCAATATCACCATTAGCCTGAGCAGCTAACACAGCATGCTCGGATGCTAATTTGGTCAACACATAGCTGCCACCATCGGCATGGACGGGATAGTCTTCGTCAATTTCGCCTTCTGCTGCATTACCATAGGCAACTATTGAAGAAATTTGGACGAACCGACGAACGTTATATTTTTTGGCCGCTGCAATCAAGTTGCGCGTAGCCAATACATTCACACGCCACATGTCACAGTCCTGCATCGCATTGGAAACGAGGGCAGCGGTATGAACAATAACGTCGCATTCTCCAAGCAGATGTTTAATACTCTCAGGCTGAGCGATATCACCCTCGACAATATCATGGCCATTGCCTTGAAGATCAACGCCAATAACAGCGGTCCCCAGATCTTGATAGTGTCGCATTAGTGTATTGCCAATAAAACCGCTTGCACCAGTAATCAATACTTTTTTTATTCTATTCTGATTCATGAAAGCCTCTTAGTAAAAGTGAATGGCCGGTAGTAATCTACCCCATATTATTGCGGTAGAATTTTCCGACAAATTTGGCTATTAGCATCTTTGGAAATAGATGGGTAATGGCAGCAGTAATTTTATTAGACAGTCCTGGAACGATGGTTGTCTTACCTGCGAGGCAACCGTTGATACCTAATTCTGCAACCACAGCGGAAGCCATCATCATCTTAGGTGCAATACGCAATGTTTCACCCTGCGCAGGATTATCCATCATTTTAGTGGCTGTGAAGCCAGGACAGAGTGCGGAGACAATGACACCACTTTTAGCAGCAAGCATTTCATCCGATAAGGCTTGAGTAAACGACAGCACATACGCTTTACTCGCCGCATAGACATTTTGGTTCGGAATTGGCATCCAAGCAGCCAACGACGATAGATTTAGAATATGACCCGCTTGACGGCTAGCCATATCATTGGCAAAGAGATGAGTTAATGCAGTCAGCGCGAGCATGTTTACAGTCATCATTTTTTCTTGCTCGCCGAGGTCTAATTGATTAAAAAACCCGTTGTGCAACAGACCGGCATTGTTAATTAGAAAATCAACCTCGAATCCCTTTTCTCTTACGCGACCAAATAAAGTCTGTGCTGCCTTTGGTTCAGAGAGGTCAGCGACCATGACCGAGCACTGAATACCATAAGTCTCAGTTAGTGTTTTCGCTACTATATTTAATTTGTCTTCTCGGCGAGCCACTAAAATAAGATTATAATTACGCTTTGCTAAAAGGGTACAGAAATCCAATCCGATGCCATCTGAAGCACCAGTTACAAGTGCAGTTTTATTCGTCATAATGCTCTTCTCTTCGTAATTCTAATTTATTTATAGTCTACAAATATAGGTGATGACCACGCCTGCTGACCTACTAATTTTTTGCACTGGTCGCTTTCAGCAGTTCGGAAATCACCGAAACAGGGATCGGTGCTCTCGCTCTCGCCATCGGCATTAAATTTGGTTCGTAAATTACCTCCGTTAATAGTTTCTATAGGCTCCTCTATCGCTCTTATGTAATAGAGAGCATTACGCCCTTCTGCAGCAAAATCAGCATCTTCAAACTCAATAACGCAACCCTTGGCTGAGGGAGTGCATTCAAATTGGCGCCAAGGGTCTTCGATCAAAGGCGCAACGGCTTCACCAATAGTTATCTGCGGACGAATCTTAATAATTTCGATACGTTCGATGAGATAACGGTCATCAGACGGGTAGTAACATTCGCCAAGTGACATTTTTTCTAATCGCCTTGAATCCAATGCTTCAACCACATAGTCTGGACAACCAGGCAGTTGCTTAAATGAACCAACGACTCTAGCCTTAAATCGCGGATTATCAGTCATTTTGACAACACTACCCATTGGGCTGGGCGCATTTTCAGGTGCATTGATTAAATCAAACCAGAGCAACATACGATGGCCACTAGTACCGTAGACTTCACGACGTTTCATGGCATTCCAAATAGCATCTCTATCACGACCATCGGCATGCACTGCGGCCAAACCGCCAGTGCTCAGAAAAGAAGTTGAGCGTTCAAATTCTGAAGCAAATATTTTTGCGCTTACCGGATCAATCTGGTCTGCTCTCAAAGATACTGGAGCGGCATCTGGCACAACAGCTGTGCTGGCAAAAATGGCTCCCCAAAATGAGTCTCGAACTCCAGTTGAATCAGTCGTCTGAAGGCGCTTAGTTTGCTTAAATCCATGTCCCGCTCTTGCAGAATGAGTATCAGTAGAAGCGATAAACCCCCAGCGATAACCCAACGGTTCAGTAGGGTCATCAAGATTCTGAAGCGCTAAGCCGTACTGGACTGATTTGCGTGGTTTATAGTTAAAGGCGGGTAAAAATCCATCTCTCATTTGGCCTGCATCAAGCCACTCCTCCGGAGTACTTCCAGGCACAGTCATAAATCCAAAAATGGTATCTACTTGAACAAAATTAAATCTTGCATCTCTAGCGCGCTCGTTACAAACTTCATCAGTCTCATGGGCGGCTAAACATCGATCACGAATAATTTCACCGGCTTGCCAACAGGCAGGTAAGTAGTTTTCCTGTGGTTCTGGACAGGACCAATGCCCATCTGC
The DNA here is from genome assembly GCF_001756615.1 of Glaciecola punicea. Classification (NCBI taxonomy): domain Bacteria; kingdom Pseudomonadati; phylum Pseudomonadota; class Gammaproteobacteria; order Alteromonadales; family Alteromonadaceae; genus Glaciecola; species Glaciecola punicea. The sequence continues at coordinate 172,234 of NZ_LZXY01000006.1, read as the reverse complement.
ATCGATAGTCCTTACTGTGAAATCTCTAAACACCTCAGAATTTCCGTGTCCTGAGTACACTTCAATTAATCGCGTTTTGTCTGAGTCACTATTTTCTGCCGTTAATTGATGCTTCCAATTTGCATTTGGAGGAGTATAAAATCCCCAGCTAGTTCCGTGGGGGACGACAATTGTATCAAATCCCCATTGATCTAGCCGACTAAATAATTCGCCGGGGGTGGCAGCACTTTCATAACAATTTGCCGGAAGATCCGGACTCGCGATCGAAGGGTCACAAGCGGGCGTCGCCGCCATGCGTCCTACCCATGTGTTATAGGAGGCATAGTATTCCTTATGTCTAGGGTCTAACAGTCCAAGAATTGCCGATTGCTTGCCGTCATTTGAACGAGCAGCAATAGTGGCTACGCCAACACCAACTGAGGCAATAGGACGCATTGGAAGTTTTGCAGGATCATCGTCCTTAAATAGAACGTTGTGGTGACCAAAATGATTTTCAGCGACAGTGCCGACCTGCGTCCACTCCCATCCAACGAAGGCCACGATGTCTGGGTTTGTCGGATCACCTGCGGTCCGATTACATTGGCGAACAGACTCGATGCCGTCCAGCCATTGGTTGCGGGTAAAACTTTCAGCATGATCGGTTAAAAAGTAAAAATCGAGCTGCGAAACGAACCGTGCGTAGTCACAGGCAAAAGCCGGCGGAAAGGCTCCAGACGCACCATGCATCATAGGTAAGCTGTACATGAAGGCATCGGCAGAATTAGTCGTATGCACATGGGTGTCACCAAATAGAATCTGTTTGTCAGCTGCGTAACCAAGCATAGTAGTATTGGCCTGCTGACTTGTCGCTCGAGCTTCAATAACGCTATTAGGTAGACGCAGAGGTGTGATTGAGGTGGGGCTTAGAGGTGTCTGTGACCAAGCTTTGTCGTGATCCTCGAAATATCCTGGAAAAAATTTATATACTCCATCTGGCACATTATTAGTAAGGACTAATGTGACTGCAATGACCATTAATCCGGTGACAATAGCTACTTTCTTTATCATGTTTTAAAACCCCCCTGTTATAGTTTACAAAATTTCATAACTGCGACTGATAAACCAATAAATACCGAGACCACACAGTGATGCAGATAATAAATCCACAACGAGTCTGGGACTTAACCACGATATTTTTTTTCTGACCACGAGCGCCAACAACCAAAGACCGAAAACGATCACCAGCTGACCTATCTCAATACCTGCATTAAAGCCGAGTAAAGCTGGCAATAGTCTCTCGCTAGGCAAACCAATCTCTGTCATTGCGCTAGCAAAACCAAACCCATGAATAAGGCCAAAGGCAATTGCAAGCCAAGGTCGACTGGACAGAGGTGTAGTTCTGTTATCAGTACTTAAATAGGCATAGGTAAATAGTGCTAACCCAAGCATAGATAGGAACGGCAGGCCAACAGAAAAGATGAAGTTGAGTGCGGTAATAAAAACTAAGGCTAGCATAGCTAATGACCCAATCTTGCGTGTTTTACCCGTCATGATACCAATGTTTTCGGCGGCAACAATGGCAATGGTAAAGCCAATTAGTGCTTCTATTGCAGGAATATCAGGCGCAACCCACCCCATAACGGAAGCGCTGAGAGTTATACTATGCCCTACTGTAAAGCCAGAAATTAGCCAAACAACTTGTTTCAAGTTCGTGATTAAAAGGAGCAGGGCTATCAAAAAAGCAATGTGGTCAAGTCCACCAAAAATGTGCTGTATACCCAGTGCTGTATACTGGCTAATAGTGGCGTAAAGACTGGAAACTGAGTCTGAGTCTGACTTTTTAATCACTAAGCGTTGGCGGTTACTGTCAGTGAACAAATATTCTAGCGCCGGTTGACCATTCACTCCCACTCTAGCGTAGTGCACATGCGAGCTGGCAATAGTAAAGAAACTATCGACTTTTAAGCTGATAGGGTCAGATATCGAGGGGCAATCAAAAACCAAAGTAGCGCTAATAAAGCCGGACTTTGCAGGTACAGAAATTGCCGGAGAGATGACAGGACATTCAATTTCGTTCTGGAAGACCATCACCGTGGCGGCAATATGATCAGATAGCAGGATATCCAACCGCTCCGACGAACTTGTCTGTAATCGTGTAACCTCTCTCGCCTTAGTCGTGAATACCGTACTGATGACAGAGTCAGAAATCGTCCACTGCGAGAAAGACTGACTGCGGTTATGAGCGTTAACTGAGGGCGCCGCGGCAAGTGTGAATAGCACTGCAATCAATAGCCATGGAGTGGACCGAGGTAAGCGCATCATTTAGTCTCTCTAACGGTACTAACCGATGCAGGGCGCTTCTGGCTATGCCGCTCAATCGTTGCTGACTGACGTAACTGCTCAAGATAAATTTGTATTTGACCCACAGTTTCAGAGTCAGAACTAGTGGTATTAATGGTGTCTAATAGTGTTTGTAGAGTGCGTTGGCGAATATCAGGATCTGAGCGTAATAAACCAGACTTTAGGGCATGCTGCACCAATAATTGTTCATCAATGAGCTTGTTAAGTATAAGTTGACGGTCCATAGGAGTGGAATCACCGCGTTGTTCGGCGGAAAATAAATCTATAGCACGCTGGTAATCAGCTGTGCGAATAAAACGGTCGTTAACTCGGACAATTATATCTGCGTCAAATGTGTCCTTGACCATAGGTAGTATCGCATTTGAAAGACTGACAATAAGACCAATAAGAGTGCCTATTGCAATCATCGTTAGAGATCGCTTGACTGCGCGTGGCTTATTAATTGAACTCACCATTTAGCATCCTTTGGGATGCCCAGGTCCTCAAGCAACTTTTGATTAACAACAATGGAAGCCTCTTGACGCATATCTTGTAATGCTGTGTCTAGAGCTTGCTGCCGGCCTCGGCTATAGAATTCACTCTCAACCGCCTTTCTGATGATGTGATAAGGAGGCAACGCTGCTGGGCTGATGTTAAGCACCTGAACAATGTAATAAAGGTCTTGATACAAGATGGGTTGAGAAATCTCATTGGGAGCTAATTTTAGAGCGAGGTCAGCAATTGTTGAACTCAAATAACGACGGATCATATGCTCCGGTAATGATGCCGCCGGCATGTTAACAATACTGGCTTGCTTAAAACGAGCAACAACATCGATAAAAGACTCGCCGGTCAAGATTGCCGTGCGAGCACTGGCCGCAGTTTTGGCCATTCCAAACTGAGCAACGACGAGCTTAATTCTACTGGTTTGTTGAAAAACGGGTTTGTTGTTGGCATAGAATGCAATTAGATCCTCTTCGTCTACCGGAGATGAGAGAAAGTCATTAACGATGTTGTCAACAACAGCACGAATTAACAACTTGCTAATGCCGGGGTCTTCCGTTGGTATATCGAGTTCTTCCGCTCGCTGTATAATTAGCTCATCGTCAATTAAACGTTGTATTAAACCTTGGTATTGGCTGTCACTAAGATTTTCGAGAGACAGGCCAGTACTGCGTTCAAGGACTGCTTGCAGAGCTTCTACTGATATAGAAACCTGATTGACAGTAAGCAGTGTCCCAGCGGGAAGAAACGGCCAGTTAATATAGCGAGTCGAGCCGACTAAAACCAAACTTAAACCTAATGCACACATTAAAGTGCGACTAAGAGTTTTGAATGAAGTGACCGGTTGACTCATTACTAATAACTTATTTAAATTAAGGTACGATACTATAGCGCAACAGTTGCAAGTTACACTGTCTGAATAAGTCAAAATACTCACAAAATCGGACAATAGCTTTAGAATGTGAACTTACGGTTAATATGACATCTGCAGCAACAGAGGCACTGATCTACTGCGTTAAACCTTCTAATAATTCCTCAATAAGTAATTTTCATTGAAAATGGCATATAGCCGACTTTATGCTCGGCATAATGACTAAGTGGATAGTGGTTTTTAGTAGAATATTTTTAAAAGAGGACCACTCCGTATTAGCTAAACTCCAGAGCATAAATTGGTAATTATTAACACGAAGAAATGTGTTTAAGGTTACTACATCCACTTTTTGCCGTAATTTAGCGATAAAGTACATGATTTGTTGAGCAGAGTAAAAACAAAGATACTTTACAATTAGTTAACATCCAGACATTATAGTATCTGAGTTTGTTAACCCATTACTTTTCACGACAGCAACGAGGCTTTTGACGTCAATGTTAGATCTTGTCCGTGCAGCATCATTAACTCATTTTGAGCAAGTGGTAGAGGAATTTGGAGGCGACCCTATAGCGCTTCTGCAACAAATCGATCTGTCGCCAAAATTACTCAACGAACCAGAAATGCTATATCGTTATTATGACTTTATTCGATTAATGAATCTTGCGTCTGAGTCATTGAACCAAGAGGCATTTGGATTACATCTGGGTTGTAGGCAAGGTTTTAGTATGTTTGGTTCAATGGGCTATTTGTTAAAAAATTGCAGAACCGTGGGTGATTCGTTGATCAACTTGCGGCGGTTTTTTCATGTGCACCAAACTTCGGCTGATGTAGGCTTGTCTATTTCAAAAAAGTCAGTCACGCTTTCTTATGCGATTAACATCGACGTAAAAACTAGTGCTATTCAAGCACTGGATGTGTCCTTGGCATTTGGCATTAATTTACTTAAAACATTAACTTCTTCTAAAATAAATATAAAGTCAATTCATTTGCAGCATGCGGCACCTGCTGATAAAAAACGTTATAAAAATTATTTAGGGCTAACCCCACTTTTTAATAGCACATTCAACGGTGTTATATTTGATGCTCGCATTTTAGATAGAGTTATTGACGAGGCCGACCCTCAAATCTTAGCTATATTAAGCACTCAATTAGACTTAAATAATATAGGTTATGTTGATGAAATGCCAAATTTTGTTGAAACCATCATTCGTCAAAATATTGCAGTGGCCCTGATGAGTATTGATGAAGTTGCCCAACATATGTCGTTAAGCGTTCGGAATTTACAACGCTATCTGAAAGAACAAGACACATCATTCAGGCATATTGTTGATAATGTCCGAAATAAGCTTGCGTACCAGTATTTAATTGATTCTACTTTAAGCCTAAGTCGCGTATCAGATTTATTGGGATTCTCAAATTACAGCGAGTTTTCTAGAGCTTTTAAACGTTTAAACGAAGTCTCTCCAAAAGATTTTCGCAATATTCACTCCCCAAGAAAACGCTTTACTCGCCTTAAAAACATGTAGAGCCTTACCGCTATTAATATAACAAGTCAAACCGGAATGAACTGTAAATAGGAAAAAACGAAGTTAATTTTGACGGGATCTACCGAAGCACAGAAATCCAATAGAGTTAGGCTTACTCTAATCATAGAATCGTAAAAAGCATTTTATATGACGTAAAAAGTCATGTTATTCGGAATGTAATCTATAAAATTACAGTTAAAATAAATTATTAGCAACGCTAGATGGCTATGTCTAAACGCGAAACTGTAACAAAACAGAATAAAGGAGTCCGGCTGTGTCTAATCTGATTAATCAAATTGAAGCACTAACACCCATTCTTGAAAAACAACATCTGGCATTTAGCGCTCAGCCTTTTGCTGATTATGCAACGCGTATAGACAAACTAAAAAAGCTAAAAAGTCTCGTTCTCAACAATCAGAACGCACTGATAGAAGCTTTGCGTTTGGATTTTGGTCAACGTAGCGCTGATGACTCGTTAATCGGAGATATACTGACCACTGTTTCAGGTATCAATTACAGTATTAAGCAACTAAAAAAGTGGATGAAACCGAAACGCAAACATATAGGCATTCTTTTTCAACCCGCGTCTGGACAAGTAGTGTGTCAGCCATTAGGTGTTATTGGCATTATTGTGCCGTGGAATTATCCCTTGTTTTTATCTATGGGACCTCTAACCACTGCGCTTGCTGCCGGTAATCGTGCCATGCTGAAAATGTCTGAATTTACGCCAAACACCAATGAATTGCTCGCAAATTTACTTGCTAACGAGTTTGCTGTTGAAGAAGTTGCTGTTATTGGCGGTGAGGCTAATGTGGCAAAAGCTTTTTCTAACATGCAATTTAATCACTTGTTCTTTACTGGTTCGACAAAAATAGGCAAGCTAGTAATGCAAGCGGCAGCCCAAAACCTGGTGCCTGTTACTTTAGAGCTTGGTGGTAAATCGCCAGCTATTATTGGTGAGGATATGAAGTTATCAATAGCAGTTGAGCGCTTCATTTTTGGTAAAACAGTCAATTGCGGTCAAACATGTGTTGCGCCAGATTACATTTTCTGCCCACAGGGCAAGGTAGACAATTTGGTTGAAGCGTTAAAATCGCGCTTCAACTTAATGTTTCCTTGTGTACAAGAAAATTCTGATTATACCAGTATTATTAATCAACGCCAATATGACCGAATTCAAAAATTGTTAGATGATGCGCTAAAAAAAGGGGCAACTATTATTCCGTTAGCCGTTGAGAAAACCGATGCATCCCAGCGAAAAATACCGTTGACCATTGTTACGAACGTGACTGATGACATGCAAATTATGCAAGAGGAAATATTCGGCCCACTGTTACCCATTATAGAATACAAAGACATTAATGAGGCTATTGGCTATATCAATGAACGCCCGCGCCCACTAGCTTTATACATCTACAGCTTTGATAAACATATTCAACATAAAATCTTGCAAGAAACTATCACCGGTGGCGTATGTATTAACGACGCAGCATTCCATGTTGCTATTGATGACTTGCCATTCGGTGGAGTAGGCGCCTCAGGCATGGGAAATTATCATGGCGAGGAGGGGTTTATTCGCTTTTCACACGCTAAGTCGATATTGACACGAGGTAAAATATCCTTTGCCTCGCTACTGTTTCCGCCCTACGGCAAAACAATACATAATTTAGTGTATAAATTCTTTATTCGATAAAACGCACAGGAAAAAAAATGGCAACCATTAATAGCTTGGCCGATTTAATTGAACAAACGCTGATAAAATATTCAGACAAACCCGCTTTTCATTGTTTAGGACAAACCCTCACCTTCGCTGAAATTGAACGCCAGTCTTATGTTTTAGCGGTTTGGCTACAGCAACGCTCAGGACTACAAACGGGCGATAGAATTGCTATTCAATTACCCAACCTTATTCAGTATCCTATCGCTGCCTATGCAGCATTGAGAGCTGGTCTGGTGTTGGTCAATACCAACCCGCTCTATACTACCCGTGAGATGCAGCACCAATTCAAAGATTCAGGTGCAAAAGCGATTATTATATTGGCTGATTTATATCCTAAATTGGCTGAAATTCAATCCCAAACCGACATTCGACAAGTTATTTTGACACAGGCCGCTGACCTATTGTCAACCGATCAACAGCCAACAACACCAGAGGGTACTCATCAACTACTGAATATTTTAAACGCGCACGGCAACTCCAAACTGGTACCTCGTAAAAACCAGTCATTAGACGATGTTTGTGTTTTGCAATATACCGGGGGGACTACCGGGGTTTCGAAGGGTGCGATGTTGACGAATGCCAATATTATTAGCAACGCTCAACAGGTATCTCCGCGACTGGGCTTTGATCCAGAAGTCGATAGCGAAATTTTCGTATGCCCACTGCCACTTTATCATATATATGCATTCACAATTAATATGGTGGTGCTTACTTGTAGCGGTAGCCTGAATATATTGATCCCCAACCCACGTGATCTTAGTGGATTTATTAATGCCATTAAACCCTTCAGATTTACTGGGTTTGCAGGTTTGAATACTTTATTCATCGGTTTGTGTGGTCAACCCGAGTTTCACAAATTAGATTTTTCTAGATTGAAGATAACTATTTCAGGCGGCACGGCGCTAACAACCTCAGCAGCTGAGTTATGGATGAAGGTGACGGGTTGTTCTATCGCAGAGGGCTATGGTTTATCAGAAACTTCACCCGTACTTTGTATGAACGAACCGGGCAGAGAACTCATGGGCACGGTGGGGTTACCGTTGCCCGATACGACTATTAAATTTATTAATGCGCAGGGCACTGAAGTTGTCCAAGGTGAAGAGGGCGAGTTAGTCGCTCGTGGCCCGCAAATAATGCAAGGGTATTGGCAACGGCTAGACGAAACTGCAAAGTCCATGACTTCAGATGGTTTTTTTAAAACCGGCGATATCGGGCTAGCCTTAGCAACGGGGCACATCAAGATTGTTGACCGCCTCAAAGATATGATTATTGTGTCTGGATTTAATGTCTATCCTAACGAAGTTGAACAAATTATTACTCAGCACCCAAACGTGCTTGAGGCAGCCGTTATAGGTGAGCTTTGTGAACACTCAGGAGAGAGGGTGTGTGCCTATATTACGCTACAAAAAGACCTTACCGAGGCAGAATTAATTCATTATTGCCGAGACTACTTAACCGGATACAAAGTGCCTAAAAAGGTAGTCATTATGCAGGAGCTACCAAAATCTGCTGTAGGGAAAATTTTGCGCCGTGAATTACGTAAATAAACGATTTGATTTAATACAAAACCATTAATGATCCTGAATTAGCGATTATGGATTAGTAACCATGAATTACAGATCGTAAATTAGCAATTCTGAGTTCACGATAGTGAAACGCAAATAATTGATTAGCCTTGGAGAAGACTCATGAATTTTGATTACATAATAATTGGTGCCGGCTCTGCTGGGTGTGTATTAGCAAATAGACTCACCCAAAGCGGCCAACATAGCGTTTGCCTGTTGGAAGCTGGCTCTGATAACAACAGTTTTTTAGTCGACACACCCGGGGCATTTGCCGCGTTTATGTTCCTAAAGAAATACAACTGGAGTTTCAATGCCCAGAAAAAGGCTGACATTAGGAAAGGTGACGCGATGTTTATTCCTCGCGGGAGAGGACTTGGTGGTAGTTCAGCAACCAATGCCATGCTATATGTTCGTGGACAAGCAGAAGATTATAACCATTGGGCTGCGTTAGGCAATGACGGCTGGTCATTTGGTGACTTATTACCCTACTTTAAAAAATCAGAGCACAATGAGGATTTAACCGATGAGTTGCACGGTCAAGGCGGGCCATTAAATGTCTCTTCTCGCCCGATTAATTATGAGATTAGTAAATGTTTTATTGAAGCGGGTAAGCAAGCAGGATTTAAATACACAAACGATTTCAATGGTGAAGACCAAGAAGGGATCGGCTATTATCAGTGCACTATAAAAAACGGAAAGCGTTGCAGCGCGGCAAGGGGTTATCTGCTCCCTGCCATGTCTCGACCTAATTTAGACGTGAAAACGGGCGCTCGAGTCAAACGCATTTTAATCAAAGACAATAAAGCTATTGGTGTTGAAGTAGACATCAGTGGCAAAACGCACATCATAATGGCTAATAAAGAAACTATTCTAAGTGCAGGCTCCATACAGTCGCCTCAAATTCTGATGCTGTCAGGTATTGGCGATGAAGCGCAATTGGCTAAACACAATATTTCTGTTGCAAAGCACCTGCCCGGAGTAGGTAAGAACCTTCAGGAGCATGTTGATGCCTGTATCTTAGTGCGCAGTAAAAAACGTGATGGCTTTACTACGTCACCACTGAGTATGTTAAAAATGATTCCCGACATATTTGAATATATCTTTAAAAAGAAAGGTAAATTAGCCAATAGTATGCTGGAGGCTGGTGCTTTTTTAAAATCCTCAGGCGGACTTACCCGACCGGATATTCAATTACACATGGGTCCTTTATTGTTTGACGACAACGGACGAGATTTAAGGCTCATGAGCGGCCACGGTTACTCTTGTCATGTATGCGTGTTGCGCCCCGAGAGCCGAGGCAACATTCAGCTAAAATCCAATAACTACTTAGATGAACCGATTATCGATTTTAATTTTTTTTCCGATGAACAAGGCAAAGACCGTCAAGTCATTATTGATGGTATGCGCCAATTAAGGAAAATCATGGCCGCTCCTGCATTTGATGAGTACAGGATAGATGAGATGTATCCTGGGTCTGAAAATGAGTCCGATGATGATATTTTTGCTAAAGTGAAAGAACGCCTCGGTCTGGTTTATCATCCCGTTGGCACGTGTAAAATGGGTCATGACGAACTTGCTGTAGTGGACGCTGAGTTGAAGGTACATGGCATTGCCGCATTGAGAGTTATTGATGCGTCGGTAATGCCCACATTAATAAGTGGCAATACAAATGCACCGACAATCGCCATTGCAGAGAAAATGGCAGATTTAATATTGGCTGATTAACCATCTTCACACATAATTAATTAGGATTCGGTGATTTATATGGGAATTAAATTTATTAAGTTAGCTAGAAAAGTTAGTGCTCGTAAAGTAGATGTGTTGCTCTTCAGCATTGTAGCGATTGTCACAACAATTACTATATCCAGTGAGGTAACTGCACAAACTAATGACGCTCAACATTACTTGGCTACTGAGACGCCAACAAAAGTTTTTTGGGGCGATACTCATCTACATACGCGCATATCCGGTGATGCTAGAGGATATGGTAATACGCTAAGCCCCGATGATGCTTACCGCATTGCCAAAGGAGAGACTATCGAGTCTTCGACAGGGCAACAGGTCAAACTTAACCGCCCCCTCGACTTTATTGTGATTGCTGATCATGCTGAAGGATTCGCTATCATGGACGAGATATATTCGGGGAATAAATTATTTACAGAAGATCCGATCGTTGCACGTTGGTCAAAAATGCTGAATACCGACCGTAAACAAGCCTTCATAGCGATACGCGAAATTATTGTTGCACAGGGCGGAGGCACCTTACCAAAAATTATTTTGGATAATCCCGAATTTACAAAGAATGCTTGGGAACAGTATTTAAAAGTTAGTGAGGGTCACAACGAGCCAGGTAAGTTTACTGTCATGCATGGCTTTGAATGGAGTGCAATGAAAAAAGGGAATAATTTGCATAGAGTGGTCATTTACCGTGATGGCATTGATAAGGTATCGCAAACACTACCAATAGATAGCAACAGAACGGCTCACAACCCAGAACAATTATGGGAGGCGCTTGCAGCATATGAAAAACGCACTAAGGGCAGTGTGTTAGCTATTCCGCATAATCCAAATTTAAGTGGTGGGCTAATGTTTGCCTTTACCAAACTGAATGACGCACCCTTGGACAAAGAATATAATGAGTTGCGAGCGCGCTGGGAACCTTTGGTCGAAATAACACAAATCAAAGGTGATTCTGAAACCCATCCGTTTCTTTCTCCTAACGATGAATTCGCAGATTACGAAACATGGGATGTGGCTAATTTGAGCATGGTTACTAAAACAACTAATAGCCAATTACCGGGCAGCTACGTGCGTGATGCTTTAAAAAGAGGTTTGGCACTTGACAAAAAAACTGGCGCAAACCCATATAAATTTGGCGTAATCGGCAGCTCAGATTCTCACACTGGTATTGTTGCTGGCGATGAAAGTGAATTCTATGGTAAACACAGCTCATCTGAGCCTAGTTCTAAGCGCTGGGAACGGCCGGTTAGTAAAAGCCAGAATGGGGTCCTTATAAACCCTGGTTGGAAAATGGCATCTGCTGGCTTAGCTGCAGTTTGGGCTTCACAGAATACTCGTGAAGGAATATTTGATGCAATGCAACGAAAAGAAACCTATGCGACAACCGGACCGAGAATTCAATTACGTATGTTTGCTAGCTGGGCCTATGATGATGCACTTTTATCATCTCACAGTTGGATAAAAACGGCATATATGAAGGGTGTACCGATGGGGGGCACGTTACTTCTCGATGAAAACAAGCAAACAATAAAATCACCAACTTTCCTCATAAATGCCATAAAAGATCCGATGGGAGCGAATTTAGACAGAGCGCAGATTATAAAAGGCTGGGTTGATAAAGACGGAGAATTACACGAAAAAGTATTTAATGTTGCATGGTCTGGAGACCGCAAGCTTGATGCTAATGGTAAGCTTAATGAAGTAGGAAATACTGTTGATATAGCCAATGCAACATACACAAACACAATAGGGAGTGAAGAGTTTTTAATTACATGGAAAGACCCAACGTATCAAGCTAATCAAAAATCGTTTTACTACACTCGTATATTGGAAATTCCTACCCCTAGATGGACTGCGTTTGATGCGAAAAAATATGCTCAAACATTTCCGGCCAATGTCGACATGATCGTTACAGAGAGAGCATACAGCTCGGCAATATGGGTTAATTGAGGCGATTTAAATTGACGCTACAACGTATTTTAAGAGAGCCCTTGCTCTATTTTGCTGGCATTACTCTTCTTATATTTATTGTTGATTATGCATTAAGTAATCAGCAAGTTCCTAAGATTATTATCAGTCAGGCTGACATCAAAATGCTTTCGTCAAAATGGGAGAAGGCTTACTTTAGAGAACCCAGTGATCATGAATTAGATACGCTTATTCAACAACGGATTAAGGAGGAAGTGTTTGCGGCACAGGCAATAAAGATGGGGCTTGATCAAAATGATTCAAATATTCGCTTTTGGCTTTATCAAAAAATCCTTTTTTTATCAGACTCATTAATTGAGCAGGCATCTTCAAATAGAAACACCTTAATTGAATATTTTAATGATAATCAAAAAAAGTATATACGAGCAAAGCGTTATGATATATCAATTGGAAAGTTGTCCGAGACAACATGGGACTACGAAGAGTCAAAGCTATCAATTGTCCTCAAAGACTTAACATTTACTGATGCTGAAGAACAGGGACTGTTAGCCATTTCGGGATTTAATCAATCTATTAACAATATAACTCTAACTGAATTAAAACAGCGTCTGCCTGAACATTGGATAAGGCCTCTAGAGGATGTCTTGTCGCCTAGCTGGCTACCCGTTATTACAGAGTCAGATTCACGCATTGTTATTTATGTAAGTAATATTTACGCACAAACGATGCCTCAGTTCGAGGAGGTTAGTTCCAAAGTGGTGCTTGATTTTACAAGTGATGAAGCGGAGAAAAATGAGGCTTTATTATTCGAGAAACTTAAGCATAATTATAATATTGATATACAGGATATTAATTAGTGCAAAGGCTGTTTGTATGTTTTTTTGCTTTACTTATAATAGGCACTTCGAAAGCTGATGACATCAGGTTAGGATTAATTGATATAACAGAAACATCTCATTCAAAACCATATACATATGATGTTGTGACCAAATTACCGGTTATTACTCGCGAAGATATTCCACTTACGACTGTCTTTCCAAATGATTGTGTTGCTAACCTCACAATTAATCTAAATAGCTTAAACACAAAGAACCAGCAGTATCGTCTTGTTTGTGAAACGACATTAGGCGGCAAATCTCTAGATTTACAATTTTTAAGTGGCAATGATTATGCAATAGTAATCAAATATACAAGTCTCGAAAAAGTGGAAACCATTCAGAAAGCCAGCAGTGACAGCCCATTAATTATACTAGTCAAACGCAGCACTAACGTGTTTGTTGATTATACGCTTTTGGGTATAAAACATATTCTAGTTGGCTGGGACCATCTTTGTTTTGTACTACTGTTGATGCTTTTAATCGGAATTAATAAGAATTTAATATTTGTAATTACTGGTTTTACTTTGGCTCATTCAGTAACCTTGGTGACTTCAGTTTTGGGCATATTTACGCTCCCAATAATTGCAGTGGAAACCAGTATCGCCTTAAGTATTGTATTTTTAGCCCGAGAAATAATTAAGATTTTGAGGGATAGTAACTACATATCTTTTACCAAAGAACATCCGTTTATAATTACCAGTCTATTTGGTCTATTGCATGGCTTCGGTTTTGCCAGTGTGCTGCTAGATTTAAGCTTTCCCCAAACAAGGGTTTTTCAAGCTGTGTTAGGGTTTAACCTTGGTGTAGAGTTAGGCCAGTTATTATTTATAGGTTCATTGATTTTACTAGCTAGATTGAGCCCAACAAGAATAATAAAACATTGCCAATTTTTCCTTGCCTTAGGAATAGGTGGTATCGCTGGATTTTGGTTCATTACTCGATTATTAAGTTTATAACATTCACTCTACTGTGTTACGGATGCATCGCCTTTACTCTCGACCTACATAGAGAAGCTAATTGGTAAGCGTCCGACCAATTACACCTAGTCTAACGTAACATTCCATGGCATTAGACTTTCTACGTTACAAGCCGGCTCAACAGATTTTTCTAGCACATGCATAAGATAATCGAAGGGGACTAGTCCGTTAGCCTTAGCGGTCTCAATGACGCTATACAAAACCACGCTGGCGTTTGCGCCGGTCGCGGTTTGACTAAATAACCAATTTTTTCGCCCAATCACGAACGATTTTACTGCCCGCTTACTTCTATTATTATCAATATTTAGACGACCATCTTGTGTATAACGAATGAGTTTTCCCCACTGATTCAGAGCGTATTTAACGGCTTTACCGGTGCCACTATCAGGCGTCACTTGCACAGCCGATTTGTCTAGCAAGGTTTTGAACTGGTCGAGTAAAGGCTTACTTTTTTCTTGCCTAACGGCATAGCGCTGCTCAACCGTCATGTCTTTAATTAGGGTTTCCACAAGGTACAGCTTTTGAATATGGTTAATCGCCAAATCCGCTTTCGTCACCTTCTTACTGCCGTTAACTTGGTGCTTTTGAGCCTCAATAAACTTACGCCGCGCATGTGCCATGCACCCTACGAGTCTGGCTTGTGTGGCATGATATGAAGGGTGACCATCTACTTGTAAGTAGCCGTCGTAACCCCGCAAGAAGTCTATGGGGCACTGCCCGCGCCGCGTAGGCTGATACTCGTAGAGCTCAATATTGCGCGTGTCATCCTCTTTTATATTCCCTTTGGGTGAATCGGCCCCTGAGTTATACACCCACATCTGCGATTTTAGATTGTCATCCGTAATGACTTTAAGCGGTGTCTCATCGGCCCGCATCACACCTTGCCCAAGTAATATGTTGTGCCAAGGCTCATATAATAATTGGCTCAAGGTCGCGGCTATCTTAATCACCCAGTCAGACATCGTTTTTCGACTCAGTTCAATCTCAATTTGCGCAAAGATTTGCTCTTGACGATAAAGCGGTAAACCGAATTGATATTTACGCGTGATTATTTGGCTGACTAAGTTAGGTGTCGCATAGCTTTTAGGCATTACGCTGTTAGGTACAGGCGCTTGTTTGATAGGGTTTGACGTGCCTTGTTTCTCACACAACCGGCAACCATACTTAGGACGGTGATGCTCAATGACTCTGGCGCTGGCCGGTATGAACTCGAGCTTTTCGGTGACATCTGTGCCGATACGATGCAATTCGCCTTGGCAGCAGTCGCATATCTTTTATGCGCTGTTCTGCTGTCGTTTTCATCGCTCATATTTTACAGTAATAAAAGGCTAAGCGGTTGTTTTTAGGTAGATTAAATGGTGATCAATAATCCGTACTTATGATCGAATGTTATAAGCCAACGCTTGTATAAAACAAGGGTTTATGCCCTTCAATGGCAAAGCCGCCAAGCAAGCTTTGCAACGGCTGCTCATTGGGCATAACGCTCGCCGCCGTTGACTTTGGCCATTTGAACATGTCTTTTTCAAGGCGTTTATGCCACAGGGCAAACCCGGTGCTATCCCAATACAACACCTTTATTTTGTTGCGGCCCTTGTTGGTAAACACAAACAGCGCACCCGATAATACTGACGCATCGAGCTGCTGCTCCACGAACATCCTCATGCGGCTAAGCCTTTTAATAAAGCCGCTAGCCAAAGAGGGTCGCATTGCGATGAAAGCGATACTTGGGCATGATGCGTTTGCACGACAACTGAGGTGGGTGCGCTGATAAGCTTTGCTTTTATCAGCTTTGGCTCAACCTTAGCGGTAGCTAACAGTCGTTTTTTATTGTGAGCTTTGGAACGGACCCTGGCATGTCGCTGGTAATAAAAGGTTTGTATGGGAATGTTTTGGCTGGCGACAGAAGTCAACGTTGGATGGGGGCGATACTGCTTTGGCATCCATTATGGCTTGCCATTCATCTTTTGTACGTATTGTCATCTAAGGTCTCGGTGTTATCAAAACCTTAGTGTCTGAATTATAGATGGGTTACGCTAGGCGTAATTGCTCGGACGGTTACTAGACAATATAGAGTATATTCGGATTGTTTTATTTTGCCCGGACTCTAACTATTTCAGTCAAGCTGCGCTCATATTCGCAATAATTATCTGGAGTCAATAAAAAGAAACACCTAATCAGAAGGTGTTCCTTATTTGCTCTTGCGCTTTTTCCCCACAAACCATATTAACGAAAGAGACTTTATCTCTGCACGTTGCAATAGAACCACTGAAGAGGGCTAAACTCGGCTTATTTTATGTTACTCGAAATTATAATTTAATTGCAATGATATGCTTCTGCCTTGTTCAGTCCAAACGTTATAAAAACCTGCTGGCATCAAGGCCATATCGACAGAATTACTTTTAGTTATTTCGTTGGTTAAGTTTTTACCTAGCAGAGCGACTTGCCATTTGCCATTGATGTCTACCAAGGAGATACGAGCGTTAAACTTAGTGAAGTCTTCTTGCCTAGTAAAAGGATTTAAATCAGGATTAGTGTAGTAGTCCGATTTATGCAGAGAATCTACCGCGATTTTTAGTTCTAATGAATCGTTTAGTTCGACATTGTACTCTAGGCCGATGCTGCCAGAGATTTTAGGCGCGTATGCATTGGTTTCACCCGATAAATCACATGACGCGCCACCAGCTTCAATATTATTAGACGTTTTTGCGGCACTTTTAAAGCATTTTGCACCGGTAAATTTATCCCACGTAAAGTCTAAATAACCTAAACTACTAGTGAGCATCCAGTCGTCAGCAAATGCCCAGCGACCATCAAGTTCGATTCCGCGAGATGTTGCTTGACCACCATTTAGAACGAAAAAGCCCGTACTACCATCATAAACTGAGGTTTGTAAGTCATCAAAGACCATATTAAACACAGCAATGTTAATATCTGCTGTTCCATCCAATAAAGTCAACTTAGTACCTAATTCGTATGCAATAACTGATTCATCTTCGAATTCGAAATCATCTGGATTGTTTGCACGCGAATCAAAACCACCTGCTTTTGCTCCTGTAGCAACGGAAGCATAAAACATTGCCTCTTTCATTTTATATTTTATATTTATTGAAGGAGTGAAATGACCTTCATCGCGGTCATTTGATATCTCGTGATCAAAAATATTCTGACCTCCCAAAACTACAGCAGAGAATATAGAGCCTGGTAAACCATTGGGGAAGTTTCCAGCAATTGCAGGTGCTTTCACTAGCGGAAGATCTACAATAGGCGTACGAGTTGCAGGGTCCATTGCAACCACTTTGCGGTAACCATCCTTGGTTTCATTGGAATAGCGTAAACCTAATGTCGCCTCCCATCTTTCTGATATTTTATAATCAAACTGACCAAAAATCGCCATAGTATCCGAATCAACTCTAAAATCTCGATAGCCGATTATATTTAGTGGATATACTCGGGTCTCTTCTAGAAAATTAAGATCGGTAGTTTGATAATAAATACCAGCAATATAGTTAAAATTACCGCTAAAACTTGAGGTAAGACGAATTTCTTGACTCAGTTGTTCAAATTTTTCATAATTTTTTAAACGATATAAAAGCATTAATGGACTGTTATCAGGATCATTAGAGCCGTCTAGCGTATAACTTTGAAAGCCAGTAGTTGAAGACAATAAGGTATCACCCATATCATACTCAATGTTAAGGGTTGCATGAGAAGCATTAAACTCGGCTTGTTCTTTCTCACCAGCGGCCGGATTCGTTTTAGCTGTCCTATTATCGAAGGTATAATCCCTTATCGCATTTAGAACGGGGGCACCACTATTAGCAACTGCCGGTTCGACAAAGACTTGTGTAGGTGCATAACCAAGTAAGTCATCTTGATCGTGTTGCAGAGATAAGTTTATATTGAGATTGTCTACTGGCTGCCATGCTAGAGAAACACGCCCTAAAAAAGTTTCATGATTAACTTCCATATTATCGGTAATCATATTATCCAGATAACCGCCACCATCAATGTACTTTAGGGCTACACGTCCTTGTAGACTTTCACCTAGTGAATTAGAAACAGCTGTTTCTATTGTAGTTGTTTCAAAATCAAAATCGTAACTCGTATTTATATAACCTTGTAAATCTTCTGTCGGCTTTACATTGGTTAAGTTTAACGCACCTGCGGTCGTGTTTTTACCAAATAAGGCACTCTGTGGCCCACGTAAAACCTCTATTCGTTCTACATCCAGAAAGGCACTGCGCATCAAGTGACCACGGCCACGATATACGCCATCGACGAAGGTACCAACAGTTTGCTCGAACCCTTGGTTAGGCCCTGAACCTAGACCTCGCATAATCACGTTATAACCTTGTCCGGTTTGGCTTACAGAAAAATTTGAAATGAAAGACGATAATTCTTGTGCGTTAGTTATATTAGCTTCGATCAACTTCTTTTGTCCTAAGGCACTCATAGAAATAGGCACGTCCTTAGCATTCTGTAACCTTTTTTGCGCGGTCACTTCGATCACTTCCAGTGTGTTATCAGTTTTAATTGTCGCTACTGAATCTTGCGCAGACACTGAAGAACTAAGAACCGTAAATAACGCGAGCGAGATTTTGCTGTATTGACGTTTTTTTTTGTTATATGACATATTGCATCCTTAATTATTATTTTTTATTTGGAACTTTATTGAATTCGGGCTGTGTGACATTTTCTACTTTTTACTATATTATTGAGTCGTCCATTTTACTTTACTGTTTATGTAATGCTTTTAACTTATTACGACAGTTCATTTTTGTTTATAATTCTGAATCTAAAGGGTTACTTTGGGTAGCCAGTTATTTTACAAATGGACTTGTATAATGGGCGAAGCTTGGAATACATTTTTTTGTAAACGTCCAAGTAAAGTTCATTGTATATTTTTTTGTTTTCTTCTATTGGCGTGAATACATCGCCGCCGTGGGACATTTTTGCAACAGCGCTTTCGTAGTCATCATATAGGCCGACACCAACCGCAGCATTAATTGCCGCGCCTAACCCTGATGTCTCAAATGTATGCGGTCGCTGCACGGGCATGCCAAAAATGTCTGCTGTAATCTGCATTGCTTGATCACTTTGTGACCCACCACCGGAGACCATTAATTTAGTAATTTTTACTTTATATTTTTTTTCCGACAACTCCTTACCCTCGCGCAGAGCAAAGCCTATACCTTCGATGATCGATCTGTATATATGTGCTCGGGTATGCACATCACCAAAACCAATCATAGCTCCTTTTGCCTCTGGTCCTGGTATCCGTAACCCAGGGTTCCAGTATGGTTGAAGCACAAGCCCCATTGAACCAGCTGGGACTTGCTTTAATAAATCGTCAAATAGACTCTCAACGATAATTCCTTCCTCTTCAGCAATTTGTTGTTCCTTTAAGCCAAACTCCCGTTTAAACCAGCTAACCATCCAATAGCCCCGTTGGACAATGAATTCGATGTTATAGTTATTTGGTATTGCTGCAGGATAGGCTGGTAACCCGTTAACGGCCTCAACATAGTGACTGTTTGTTATGTTAAAGGTTGCCGTCGTGCCGTAGCTTAAACTTGCTGTTTGTGGAGTTAAGCAGCCAGACCCAAGAACTTCACAAGCTTTATCCGACCCTGCAGATATTAATGGCAGTCCCACAGGAATACCGGTATCATTTGCAGCCATTTGAGATATCCGGCCTAACTCGCTCCCGCAGGGAATCAGTTCTGGCAGCATCTCTTTTTTAATCGGGAGTGCCTGCCATATCCAAGCTAGCGGTTTCGCCCATGTATGATGTTTAAAGTCGAAGGGGAAATATCCTACTTGGCTTGATATTGAATCAACATATTTTCCGGTTAATTTAAAGCTATGAAAGCCAGAAAGAAACATGAATTTGTCTGTTTTTTCCCAAATTTCAGGTTGCTGATGCTTAATCCAACTTGCTTCGGCTTGGCTTCTAAAATAATAAATATTTTTTCTTTCACCTATCAATGTAAATAGTACACGCCAATACCAACTCATCTTATCTAGTTTACTTTGCTCTCGTTGATCTAACCAAACAAATGCCGGTCTTAGGGGGCGACCTTTTTTATCCAAATTAACAACAGTGGCTCGTTGACAAGTCAGTGACACTCCTTTTATTTGCGATTTTTTTATTTTTAATAATTCAAGTTCAGGCCATAAATTATTGCATGATTTTGCTAACATCTGCCAATAGTAGTCAGGATCTTGTTCTGCCCAACCTGGTTTTTTTGAAAAGTAAGGTTCGATATCAACCTTACTTTTTGCAACTAAATGACCGTTCAAGTCAAATAGCAATGCCCGAACGCTCTGTGTTCCGTTATCAAGTGCTAATAAGTATTTTTCTTCGTTTGACTGGTTGTTTATTTTCTTTAACATAAATTTCAATCTTGCTTACTAGACATAAGAGTCGTTTTTGGTAGGTAATAGAATTCTTTCCAAATCTCGTTATAGCGCATGACTTCATCTTGCCATTTCACCTCTTCCCAACCCAGTTCTTGTTGAAAAATACAATAGAGTGCAGGAAATAATTCCTCCGCTCCATTTTTCAACAGTAACCCCAAACGAGTTCGTCTTAGTAATAAATCATCAAGGTGAATGACGGCCTCGTTTTTAATCGCCCAACGACATTCAGCGAAACAAAATTGTGTATTACCTATTATTAGGTTTTCTTTTTCGTTTACTTGCTGAAGTATCAAGGCAGCATTATTACCATATCTGCCGGTTAGACGTTGTAACCATGATTTTTTATAATTATGAATGTTTGGGTGATTTAAAAAAAGTTGTTCAGATGGACTATTTGTAAACACATCATCGTTATGGCCCTCCTGACTATATTTATTTTTTTGATCAGGCTCTAACCATGGTATCGCGGCATTAACTGCCTCAATTGCAGTCAAACGAAAAGTGGTCAACTTCCCACCGCTTGCAGTGATTAGCGCATTATCAGCCCAGATGCTGTGAGTGCGAGCTTCTTTTGAAGCATTTTTCGAAAAATTATTATCTGAAGCAATAACAGGCCTGACTCCAGACCATGTTGATATTATATCTTGAGCGCTAATTTCTTTATCTGGAAAGGTTTGATTGAATGCTTCCAGCAAATAATCAACTTCTATTTGACTAATTTTCGCCTCATTGTCTAAATTTTCAGTATGGTCTAGGTCGGTTGTGCCAATAACAGTGACCCCTTCCCAAGGATAAATAAAAACTGGGCGGTTATCTTTTGGATGAAGCAACGTTAATGCGCCATCAAGGCAGATTGTTCCCTCAGTAATCACCAAATGGCTGCCTCGTAATGGTCTTACTCGTTGTTCATTAACGACTTCATTGCGCAACCTGTCTGCCCATGCTCCTGTTGCATTTATAACAACTGATGATTTTAGTGTTAATGATTCATTTGATTTTGAATCGGTAATATCATTTAAATCTTGGGATGTATCTTCAATTATTACACCAATAACTCGAGCTGTGTTTGGATCCGTTAACAACGTTTTCGCTTTAGTATAATTTAGGACATGAGCACCAGCTTGAACTGCTTCTTGCAAAACACGCATCACTAATCGAGAATCATCAACAACCGTATCCGTGTAATAACAAGTTCCTTTGAGCTTGTCGGTCCTTAATCCGGGGAATTTTTTAATAGTTTCTTGAAGGTTCAAAAACTTATGGTCTTTGATACCAGCAAGCCAGTCGTAAATACTCAGCAGAGTTCCCATAATAAACCGACCGGGAAATTGTGATTTTCTTACAACAAAGTAGTAACCCATTCGATTAATAAGACCGGGAGCTTGTTTTAATAAAAGTTCACGCTCTTGCAGGGAGTGTTTAGTTAATTTAACGTCACCTTGAGCTATGTATCGAAGGCCTCCATGTACCATTTTCGAAGAACGACTCGATGTGCCCCAAGCAAAATCCTGTTGTTCAATTAATAGTGCACTCAAGCCTCGACGAGTCGCTTCCTGCAATATTCCAGCCCCAACAATACCACCACCAACGACAATAACGTCCCATTTTTGTTCTGAGTCAGCATTCGCGTTTTTGGTTAGTTGAGATAATAAATCAACACGATTTGTAAATGATGTTTGACTCTTTAACATATTAATCATATTCCTAAACCAATGTTCCCGGATTCATTCGCTGCTCAGGATCAAACACGTGACATAGTCCTTTAATCGCTTTCATCCCCAGTTCTCCCTTTTCTGCAAGCAAGTAGGGGGCATGATCTTTTCCAACGCCATGTTGATGACTAATCGTTCCGCCATGTCTTATGATAGCTTCTGCGCCAGCCGCTTTTAATTTAAGCCAGCGCTGCATTGTTTTATCGTAATCTTTATCCATACGAAAAAGATAGGTAGTGTAAACACTACAACCTTGACCATAGAAATGAGACAAGTGAGTAAAAACATGAACTTTTTCATTGTTGTTTGGAGTTAAATTAAGTTCGCATTTTAATGCGTTAGCAATACTTAATTCGATATCTTTTGAGGCTTCGGGAACTACGGACCAATCAAGGCATGTTTCCATCGTATCCACCATTATCCCGACATCCCAAAAACCTTGGCGCAAATATGGACTGCGAAAGCGGCTGTGTTCCCAATGTTTCCCTAAAGCGGTGCCAATATATATGCCTTTGTGTTCACTGATAAATTGCTTAGTGATCTTTAAAGCAGACTTACATTGTGCTTTGCTTCCGGTAATACCAAAAGTAAACATGGTTTTTTGAGGTTCATTAGTCTTAGGAATTCCTCGAATACTTAAATACGTCTCTAGGTACTTA
Source organism: Glaciecola punicea (assembly GCF_001756615.1). Taxonomy (NCBI): domain Bacteria; kingdom Pseudomonadati; phylum Pseudomonadota; class Gammaproteobacteria; order Alteromonadales; family Alteromonadaceae; genus Glaciecola; species Glaciecola punicea. The sequence goes on along the minus strand of NZ_LZXY01000006.1, from coordinate 149,411 downwards.
ACCGAAGTTTCATTACCTCCGAGTTTTAAATGCGATGCTGTTTCGACTGGATTACTTAAACGCATCATAGAAAGTTGTGTTCCTTGCTGCACAATTTTTCGCGTAGCCATCATGCCTATTAGCCAGCTAGGGAAAAATGCAACATAGAAATTTTCTTGCTCAGCTATCTTCGTTACTCGCACTTTAACTTCAGTTATTATCCCTATTCGCCCTTCGCTACCTAAAATCATTTCACGCACATCAGGTCCGGCAGATGACGCAGGGAACGTCGGAACCTCTAGTGTCCCTTGTAACGTCTCTATTTTCCCGCCAGCAAACATCTTCTCTATACGTCCATAACGCAATGATTGTTGACCACTAGAACGACTGGCTACCCAGCCACCTATAGTCGATAACTCCCAAGACTGGGGGAAATGGCCTAATGTATATCCATGCAGTGAAAGTTGTTTCTCGACATCAGGACCAAGCGTCCCAGCACCGAAGGTGGCAATCTGACTGTTTTGATCCAAAGCAATCAGGTTATTCATTTTAGTTAAAGCCACAGTAATAATCGGGCGTTCATTTTCTTCTGGATTTATATGGCCGCATACAGATGTGCCACCACCGTAAGGAATAATTATGAGATCTTCTTGTTTTGCAAATTGTAAAAGTTCTTGTACTTCGATAGTGGTGCTAGGAAATGCTACACCGTCAGGAAACGTTCCAAAATCACCACTATGAGTTGCTAGCCAATCCGGAATACTTTGCCCACGGCAATGGCGTAATCGAACTTCTGCATCTGTGTTAATTAGTTTATGCTGTGGCGCTCTGGATTGTGGCACTTTTGCAATGGCATCATCCAAGGTTATTTGAGGTAATACTGTACTTTCTCCCAATATATTTGCAATATAGTTTTGAGAATCTTTAGATAATCCAAACTCAAAATTGTTTTTCTCATCACCCCAACCATTCCAGCTCTTCATATAATACCTCGTTAATTTTTGTTACTTATCACTTAATATTAAACTGAATTCAACTTTATTTTTATGCTTTAATAGGGTGTATTACTAATAATTTAGGACATATCACTGGATGAATTCAAAGCTAATTGCTATTGCTGATGCTAATGCTCCTCAATCGATCATCGGTATCTCATTGTTGGTCAAATTATTACAGAACAATGGTCATCAAGCTGACCAAATGCTTGCAAAAGCGAATATTGCGGCACAATTGCTAAGCGACCCAAATGCGACGATATCTTTTCAACAAGAGGTGGTTTTTACGCGAGAATTAGTGAACACATTGTTAGACAAGGAATTAGGATTTAAAGCAGGCCAATATTACCGACTTAACGCCTATGGTTTGATTGGTTTAGCTGCCGGTTTAAGCGAAACTGTGAATGACGCCATTGTGTTTTTTCTTAAATACATTCGTCTTTCTCATATCCATTTTGATATTAATTTCTTTAAGAAAGATGGAAACGCAATATTGAGGTTTAGCGACCAATTCGAATTAGGCGATTTAAGACGCTTTTATTTAGAAAGAGACTTTTCATTCGCGTTTCTATCGACTCGAGATATGTTTCCCCGATCTATCATTGGGCAAAAACCTAAAACCATACATTTTGATTTTCCATGTCCAACAAGTGTTGAGCATTATCAAAGCCTATATGAATGTATAGTGCATTTTTCAATGCCTTATAATGAAATATTGTGTGACGAGAGATATCTAGACTTACAGTTACCACTAGCAAGCGCCCTCACGCGTGAATTGTTAGAAGAGCAGTGTAAAATAAAAGAAATTACGCTCTTCGGACATGAAAATTTCGCAGGAAAAATAAGACAAAACATTCAAGCTGTGGAAAATGAAATTCCTAGTTTAGAAGTCATAGCTAAGATGCACTTTCTCACTGCTCGTACAATGCGACGTAAATTAAAACAGCAGGGCATTACTTTTCAACAATTAGTAAATGAAGAACTAAATAAAAAGGCACTTCATTATTTGCTGACGACAAGTTTAAGTATTGAGCAAATCTCAATACGCTTGGGATATAGCGAGTCCGCAAGCTTTATTAACGCATTTAAACGCTGGACAGGAAAAACACCAAAAGCATGCCGTTAATAAATATAATTTATGTAATTTGCGTATTCCGCTAATGGTGAACAGCCTTGAAAAGTGGCGTTCCGACTGAACGTGAACATTTGAACGTCCCCGCATTGGGCTAGTCTGTTTTACATTGCCGGTGACATTAGATGATGATGGCACAGAATATGGATCAAAGTGCGATGCGCTTGTGCTCAGATATTGCTGTTAGCGCCAGCGAAGGTGCGCTGGTATTTACCGCAGTTTAAAAATGGCGGTAAACAGCGCTTATTACCATTTTGCATTGGAAATTGTGTTCTGAGTGCCATCTTCCAGTAATTGCTTCTGCCACTAGATGATAAATATTTTGGAAAAATAATCGACATCTCCATATAACTCGACTAGTTTTCATACCTATTCCTTTTTAGATTTGTTTAATCTTGCTTGAAAAATCGGGCACTGGAACAGGCATTTAATTCAATTTCCTTAAACAGGATTCGGGTTATTAAGCCATTCATCTTTTGTTCGGCGCTGTGCTCGCATAATGCTCTCGATGAATTATCGAAGACAATATAATGCGACACAAAATTGGATTTAAGAAGACGGGGTTTGAACGACGCCCACAACAAAATCATCCCTTAAGACCAGTCGATAAATATATATCGAAGCCAATTTAGTTGAACAGGACCACAAAATGTGGCCCTGTTCAACTCTTTAGAACCCCCCGATTATTGATAATCTAGCATTTAAAGGGGCGGCAACTGTCGCTTGATGAGTAGAGTGTGCATTAGGGTAATACAACTCGTCTGTTAAGTTTTCTATATTCAGTTGAATACGCATAGCGTCACTTACATCATAATAAGCGGATGCATCAACCCGTGTATAACTTGGCAAGGTTGCCGTGTTCGAATTGTTGATAAAACTCTCATCTTGGTAAGTTGCGCCTAAGCCGAGACCCATAACATCACTAATTTGATAAGTATTCCAAATAGAGATATTACTCTCTGGCACTTCTCGAGGTGACCGTCCTGTGCCACCGTTGCGGTCGACTATTTCTCCGTCTAGATTACTGTAGTTAAACGACACAGACCATGCATCGGTAACTTGTCCAGCGAGTTGCAGTTCAAAACCTGATATTTCAGAGTCAATTACGTCTAGGGTTGCTGGGTCGTTATCTGCGACTTGAGGCGAGCTTTGTTCATTCTCAAATAACGCAGCCGTTAAACTGAGACCGTCGGCAAAGTCCCACTTTATTCCTATCTCTTGGTTGGCGAAAGTATCAGGGTCGAGTTGATTATTATTACCATTAATATTTGCAAATTGCTCGCCACTGCGAGGTAAAAATGATTCGCTATAGCTAGCATAGATTGATACGTTTTCTTGAGGTTTATAAATAATGCCTGCGCGCGGTGAAACTTGTTCATCTTTGCGTGAGCGTGTCTCAATTGCACTTGGGTTTGCATTAAGTACTTCTATGTCAAAGCTGTCGAAACGCGCACCAATGATAATATCTAGGTGTTCAGAAATTTCAATTTCATCTTGAATATATAGCGAGAATACATCTAGGCCTACTCGAGTATCATCATTTAAGTCAGTAAATCCGGTAGTGAAACTCTCGCCACTTGCATTAACTCCAGCGAAACCGTTTAAAGAAATGGGCTTATTTGCAACAAAAAACTCACGATCATCCATTGTCGTACTAAACACAGGGTTGAAGCGGTTTTGGTCTGAGTTTGTTTGAATGAAATCAGCACCCACAATCAATGTGTGTCCAAAACTTTCGGTTTGAAACTCGGCAACCATGTTACTTGATAATATTAGATTATCGCGCACAGTGTTGTCAATATAGCCGTCTAACTCAACAACGTTAGTGTTTTGGTCATAGCCGCTAGCATAAAAATTCGCGTAAGCCTTATCATAGTCGGCGTAAAATGCGCTGAAATTACCTTTAATACTATCGGTAAACTGATGCGCTAGGTTGGCTTTGTAAATATGGGCCTCTAATTCATGATAGTTATTTTCAGGATCAGCAAATACCACATCTTTTAAAGCTTCTACAGGTCTTCCGTCGCTTCCAGTGGGTATTCCGCGATCTATAAATCGCTGGTGATTAATATACTCATAAGAGAGGTCAACCGTGGTGTCGTCGCTTAGTTCTATGTGTGCAGTTGGATTAAAACCGTATCGCTCGCCGTCATAAAAATCGCGGTGATTTTCTACACTCTCATACATCGCATTTATGCGGATTGAAGATGTATCGCCCGTATCAATATTAGAATCAAGTTCAAGGTTAAATCCGCCAAATGTGTTCAATGACGCTTTATAAGCATTAAACTGCTCGCCCACTTGTGCCTTTTTTGATACACGGTTTAGAATGCCGCCCGTGCCACCACGGCCAAACAACAGCGCATTTGGGCCGCGTAATATTTCAACTTGTTCTACGTTATAAAGCGCGCGATAGTATTGGACGTCGTCTCGGTTACCATCTATGTAAAAATCTGCTGTTGACCGGTTTCCACGAAACACGATTGAATCACGATGACCTTCACCTTGAGAATTGTTTACGCCCGGCGTGTAATCAATCATTTGCCCAACGCTGGTGATCCCGCGTTCAGTTATTTGATCTGCCGTAAAAATAGATAAGCTTTGCGGAACGTCAATAATTGGCGTAGGCGTTTTGATTGAGTTTGACTCATTAATAGAAAGGTATTGTCCTTTTACCGCAATCACTTCTACGTCTTTTTGACTCTGAGCATATGCAATATTGCTCATTATTACTGCCGTTGCAATTGCTGTTAACTTTAATTTCAATTTTCTTCTCCATGCCTTATAGTCAAACAAGACCCATTAATACATTAATTTAAGAGGGGCATTATACATAATAAAAGACGGAAAGGAATGCGACTCATTCGCATTATTAATATTTTTAGCTTCAAATAAAAATAGCTGTATTGAAACGTTTACATTCCCTGAAAAATGTCAGTTTGGATTAAGATATATATTATTTGATAAGGTAATGAAACGGCCTATTTTAAGATTTGCTGATATTTTCAGTCGGTATCATAATGGCAGTGTTCCGACAATATTAGAGACATCACAAGAGTAATAATCTATAGCGGTTTAGAATGAACTGAAGATGTCGTGCAGAGCCCCTCTATTAGAAGCAGGGTCGGAGAAGGAGGAAAAACTCGCAACAGTAACGGATAAAACTAGTTAGCACCTAGCGACTAATAAGCATCAAATTAACTATGGTTGATCAGTTACCAGCACTCGACTATGTAATAGTTATTCATATTATGTACTTCTAGAGTATAAAACACTTGCTTGATGAGTGCCTTATACTCCGGACCTGTCTTTATTTGTAATATGTTTAATGACTCACAGTTTTTGAAAATACGCTAATAATTACAACACCAGATAAAATTAAGAGCATACCTATAAATGCAGCTAAATCTGGTATTTGCTTATACATAACTGCACTAATTGAAGTAATTAAAAAAATGCCCATACCAGCCCAAATAGCATATGCGATACCGACTGAAACCGTTTTTAGTACCAAAGACAAGAAATAAAATGAGACTGCGTAACCAATCACACAAATAATACTTGAGATTGAATTAGCAAAACCATTTGATGCTTTAAGTGCTAATGTTGCTATCACTTCAGCACCAATCGCTATTGCCAAATACCAATAACCCATACTCAACCCTCCGATAAAAATGTAGTAGTATACTAACCCGAAGTCACCCTGTGTCACCATGCTTGTCGTCTATAATTTTTAATTAGAGGCAACAAATAGCAGTGTAGTGGCATAGTTAATTTGGCCACCTAACTAGAAATGTTATGCTATTTGCATAGCAAGATTAGGTGACAAAAATGAAGACAAAGAAACGACCAACTCATAGCCCTGAGTTTAGGTTGGAAACGGCGCAATTAGTTGTTGACCAAAATTACAGCTAGGAAGAAGCAGCAGGGGCAATGAGTGTTGCTCCTTCCACTATTAACAAATGGGTAAGTCAGCTCAAACAAGAGCTAAAAGGTATTAGGGTAAAGCAATTACCAATAGCACCTGAGCAGATAGAAATTCGTGATTTGAAGAAGCGTCTTGCGCGTGCTGAGTTAGAGAAGGAAATATTAAAAAAGGCTACCGCTCTGTTGATGTCGGACTCCATGAACAACTCTCGCTAGTCGAGGAACTGAGTCAGAGCGATAAACGCCGTTACCCAATAAAGTTGCTGTGTGAAGTATTTGGAGTTCACCGCAGCACATATAAATACTTGCATTAGCGTGATAAGCGGCTTTCACCCACGCAAGCTAAACTGCATTGCCAAGTGAAAGAAGTGCATCGGCAAAGCAATGGCTCAGCAGGTGCAAGAACGGTGGCAGTCATGGCAACAAATAATGGTTTTCCATTAACGCGTTATCGGGCTGGCAATATAATGAAAAAGCTCAGTTTGGTGAGTTGCCAAGTTCCCCAACATGCTTATAAGAAAGCCACTCAGGAGCACGTGGCTATTCCCAACACGTTGGATAGGCAGTTTTGTTATTGAGCCTGACCAAGCGTGGTGTGGCGATGTGACGTACATTTGGACAGGCACTCGATGGGCATACTTAGCGGTAGTGTTAGATTTGTTTGCACGAAAACCAGTTGGCTGGGCCATGAGTCATTCGCCCGATAGTAATTTAACCTGCCAAGCCTTAACAATGGCCTTTGAAAGTCGCGGCAGACCTAAAAATATCATGTTCCATAGCGATCAGGGAAGTCATTATACAAGCCGTCAATTTAGGCAACATCTTTGGCGATATCGGTTAACTCAAAGTATGAGCAGACGCGGTAATTGTTGGGATAATGCACCAATGTATTAAGCGACAATCAACGTGAACGGTGATTTAACGCCAAATGAATCGGAAATGAGATACTGGAAATATTCTAAACCTGTGGCCAAAAAGACTTGACCACTACGGTAACATTGCAGTGGTGCCGAACATTGAGTGTGTAGATACTATTTTTTTAAGACTGCTCAATGTTGGACTGGCATTAAATAAAATAGAACCGCCACCGTTTACTTGGAGATCGACAAAACCTGGGACAAGCAAACCATCAAGAACAAACCATCAAGAAATACGTCGTAATTCGAGTTATCACTCACGATAGAGGTAATTTGGCCATTGTGTACCGTCATGACAACACAGTAATGGTATTGAGCCCCATCAAAAAGTCGTTGTGCACACACTCTTATGCGATTTTTTGAATTCAGAGTGTTTGTGTGACTTTTTTTAGACCTTTAGGCGCATCAGGATTGAGTCCAAGAGCCACAGAAACATTCGCTATATCGATGTAGAAGCGTAGTAAAATTAAGAGCGGTGCTAATCTAGGATGTGTTTTCAATCCAGCTTGATCTAGAAGAACAATTTGTCCGTTTCTCTCAATAATTCCATTAATTTGTTCACGATGAGACTCCTCGCACTCATCTTTAACGTCACAGTTTAAAATATGTAGTCCTTTCTCGACCAAAGTAATTGGCCCGTGAAGAAACTCAGCACTGCTAAAAGCTTCAGCATGAATACTGCACACCTCCTTAAGTTTTAACGCAATTTCTTTTGCAATTCCAAAACTAATACCGCGACTCAGGACTACCATGTTGTCGATATGTTCAAAATCGCTTGGTAGCAATTGAATTTCATTAGCAGTGACCTTTTGCAAAACAGTAGGAAGTTCTTTTAGAGATGCATAGAGTGCCCTATTTTTCGACCACACGGCTATTAAATGAACCAGAGCTGATAATGTAGCTAAATAGCTTTTTGTTGCGGCTACTGATACTTCTTTTCCTGCACGAATGGGTAAAACTTGGTCTACAATATCTTTGAGTGGGGACGTTTCATCATTCACAATTGCAATGCAATATGCACCACCAGATTTCGCCATCTTCGCCTGTTCAATGATATCGGGGCTTCTACCAGACTGAGATATGACGATAACGAGAGCTGAATCTAACTTTAATTGTTTTTTGTAGATACTGGAGACAGAAGGTGCTGCTGAACATGTTGGGATGTTCAATTCTATTTCAATTAAATATTTAGCAAAGACGCCAGCATGATCAGAAGAGCCTCTACCAATAATCATGACCATTTTGGGGTTTAAAAATACAAGTTTACGAGCAATCTCCTTTACTATTGTGCCGTTTAGTTCAAGCTGCTTTTGAATCACTATTGGAGATTGTCTTGCTTCACTTTCCATTATGGTGCTAGTCATAAAATTATCTATTCCTCAATATTATTTACGTTGAATGTCTACTTATCTATAGAAATTTGCTGTCTTGCAAAAAGGACTCCACCAACCTCAGGAGGCGACAATGCCCCAACTAAGCGCTGCTGTAAGCCAATATTTAAGTAAGGTGCAATTGATTCAGCTAATCCTCCAATCAGCGAAATTCTGGGCGGGCTAGACTTATCTAGTAGCCTTGCCATATCGTTAATGTATTGTGCCCCTTCATTCAAAATAGCCAAAGCTACATTGTCTTTTTCTTCTGCGGCAAGAAAAACTATGTTCGCTACTGATGCAAATGTTGAAGATGGCTTAGATGCAACTAAACCCACAATTTCCTCAGCGTTGTTAACTTGTAACGCTTTAAATAGAAAGTCTAGAATGGCTGTTCTTGATCCGATTTTTTCTAGGGATAAAAGAGAAGCCTCAACTGCCTTCAGACCAAACCAAGCACCACTGCCTTTGTCACCCTGGGGGAAACCATGTGCCCCAATAATTAGCGAGTTACCATTAACATATGAATATCCACATGAGCCTGTGCCTGAAATCATCACCGCTCCGTCGCTGCCATTATGCGCGCCTAAACACGCTATGAGTAAATCTGTTGTAATATATTTAGATTTAAAAGGTGAGCTCCACTGTGTCATTTCTTTGTGCATTTAAAGAACGTTGGCACCTGCTAATCCAATTCCTGCTATTACATTTCCCAAATGTAATAGCAGAAGTCTTTATATTTAGATTGCGCCTGTTTAAGCGCTATCGTTGCTGATTCAACGATAGAATTTTATGCTTCTACCACGCCATACACCGGATTGCCTGAGCCTGAAACGCCAATGCCTAAAATATTATCATTATGATCCATTAACACGGCTTTACATTTACAACCGCCGCCATCGATTCCTAGAAATATAGCTTTGTCGAGTGAATCTGTATCATTTTTTTGTTAAGACACTTTTATTCCTTATTGCCTAAAACGAAAATAAGAGCGTCAGCAACCTCACGCTCACCACTTTCGTCGGATGGTATTCCCGTAACTTTGCCCCCAACATACATAGCACTTGATCCCCCGCCGTCTAAATTTACAGCATCTATAGCACCTAACGATTGCATAACATCTGCCATCTCAGGTATAGAGGCACCAGCACTTACTTTTGGGTTTCGGCCATAAATCACCGCGATTACCAATACCCCGTTTCCAGTTACCCCTGGCGCTGTGCGTGGATGGCGTTGATTTATCCAACTCTCATAAAATTTAGACCTATTACTGCGTTTAACCTTATTCGTTAAGGTTGCTTCATCTCTTATATCTAATGATTCTGTTCCTTCATTTTTTGCTATAGGAACCCAGCCTTGAACTGCCCACACTTTTTCGGAGTTTTTACCATCAGCCAATAGCGTAGGACCACCATTTACGATGTACATGTCGTCTTTCAGCGCGCCTAAGCCGAACATACATGTATCTGATAGTAGAAACATACTATTAAAGAGTGTGACTTTAATACCAGCTTTTTACTTCTTTAATAGATAATATTTTATTCTACGCTATAGGAATGACCATTAACGTAACTAATTAGATCGTTATCTTTTTTACTTGGGCTGCAATGGCTGTTTTTCTATATTGGCAATCATATTCACACCCTTCATTGTAAGCTTATGGCAGCGTGGCGTGGATTTAAGAAAATCACGCTATGGTGTTGTAAGCCCACAGAGCCCTGAACATTGCCAATCGGCTAGTTTAATTGGGTGGACAGATTGCGTGTGCAAATAAATGGGGATGCAATACTGCTCGCCACACAGTAGGGTATTTATTTTTTGACAAGCAACTATCTTTCAAGAACAAAAGAAACACTTACTAATGCAAAACTAGCGTTGATTTGGTACGTTATTTACGGCCAGAGTCGTAAAGAGGGTATTAGGTGCTAGTGCTAATACTCGCTTTAGAGGCGTTAACAGCGACAATGGGGTATGTACATAAAGAAAAGTAAACTATGAGTTGACGTTATGCATAAGCTGCTAGTCATCGTTTTCTATTTTCATCTGGGTAGTTAAAGGCCGTTAATAGCCATTCATTCAAATCTTTGTCTGGCCTTAACAATATTGCACCTTCAGGACATAGCGGCGCCAAACTATCGGACTCTGGATGAAACAGTGTTGTCATTTTCGCTGCTAAACCGGCTTTAACACCCGTTAAACTGTCCTCAATTACTAGGCACTCATTGGCTTTGATTGATAGTGCTTTTGCCGCTGCTAAATAGCCTTCGGGTGAAGGTTTACCATTTTCTACATCGTCACGGCTAATGATAAATTGAAAATAATTTTGTAAATTCGTCACTTCAAGATTCAACTCAAGCTCGTCGCGACTTGAGTTAGATACTAAGGCCATTGGAATCGCTTTTGCACTAAAAGCATCAAGAATGGCTTGACTATTTTTCAGTGGGGTAATATTTCTTGAACAGTATTGATAGTGCCGCCATTTCTCAGCTCGCCACTGTGCTAGCGTAATGTTAAGCCCAGTCAGCTCTACCACCCTTTGGTGTACTTCAACAGAACTAAGCCCCAACATTTCTTTTTGAGTGCCAAACCCCACGCTCACACCGAGTGAGTCTAAAGCCTTGAGAAAGGCCTTTTGGTGAGCAGGTTCACTGTCAATTAAAGTGCCATCCATATCCCATAAAATCGCTTTTAATGTCATAATCTGGTTAAGCTCCTTGTAATTGCTTAGACATTTTTAGTTTAGAAACTAAAGCAAACATGCTCGGTCTGCCGTTATTTGAGATGATACACTTTTATTGTTAGACACATTGCGTTTTAACACAGGCGGCCGATACGATGGGGCAAAGCCCTCGCTAACATGGGCGCTGCTAAATGGCGCTCATGTTAGCGCTTGGTATTTGCAGGATTTCAGTACCAAAGGATTACTAACATACGTTATTAACGGCTGCCATTTACACAAATATCACCACAAACTTCCTTTAGCAAATATCAATCCATGCCACAAGACAGCTGTAACGAAGGGTATAGTGTTAATTCATCCTATACTCTAAATTCAGGTCTTTAGTATTGATATTAATATTTTTGATACCAATTGTTACTATAATTTGTTTGATTAATGCCACACAGTGGCTATCTTAACAACATCGCCCCTTGCAAAGGCAAGGGTACTAAAAAAATGGAGAAAAAATGAAAGCAATAATTTTCGACAAATTTGGTGATTCATCGGTTCTTAATACTTCCGACATAACACTTCCCGATCTTAATAATGACGAAGTCACAGTAGCCATCGCATTTACTTCTGTAAACCCTGTAGATGCAAAAATTAGAGCCGGACACCTTGTGGAAATGCTGTCTCACAAACTGCCCATAGTCCCAGGCTGGGATGTGGCTGGCAAAGTTACTGCAGTCGGCAGCGCTATTAGTTCTTTTAAAGTGGGAGACGAAGTTTATGCCTACGCTAGAAAAGCAGAGGTCCATGATGGTACATACGCGGAGTTTATCAATCTATCAGAGAGCGCAGTGGCATTGAAGCCCAGTACACTACAACTCTCAGCAGCAGCAGCGATCCCCCTAGTGGGCCTGACCGCATACCAAAGCCTTTTTAATACAGCAGACTTAAAAAAGGGTGAAACTGTCTTTATTACTGCGGGAGCAGGTGGCGTCGGTAGCTTAGCAATTCAATTCGCCAAGGTCCAAGGCGCCACTGTAATTACCACGGCAAGCTCTAAGAACCACGACTACCTAAAAACTCTAGGTGCGGATCATACGATTGATTATACCAAAGGCAATGTTGTGGAATCGGTTAGAAAAATAGCTCCCCAAGGCGTTGACGTAGTGTTTGATGCTTCTGGGGGAGACTCACTTGACGAAGCATGGCTTACGATAAAAAAAGGCGGCCGCCTAGTAAGTATCGTACAGCCACCTGATGAAAACAAAGCTCGTGATCTTGGTGTTCAAGCAACTTTTGTCTTCGTCGAACCTTCTGGTGCAGAGTTAACAGTAATCGCGCAATTAATTGATGCTAAAAAAGTAAAAACACCAACGATTAATATTCGTTCTGTAAAAGAAGCGGCAAAGGCTCAAGACGAAAATGAACAACGCAAGACCCAGGGTAAAGTGGTTTTGGCGATTGATTTTTAGATTCAGTTGCGGTGTTTAGCAAGTGGGCTTCAGCACTGGGCATCGCAGCGCTATAGCAGTTTATCTACTGCCGTAATACAGGCTTCTAGCCGCTGATAGTAGTCCGGCGAATCGATGATCAAAACCTTATTAGCATCAAAACCACAGCTTTGATACAGCTGCATAAGTTTATCAAAGCTGTGATCGCGCTCAGCTTGCGTGCCCAACTCCCTTATACCGTCCGCTATCCATGGCACTGTAGGCTTAAGCGCAATGATTAAATCGTATTTGTTTGGATTAATAAAGCTGTGCACGCGAGTGGCAACCTCACCCAGAAACACTTCACTAAAAAACGCCGTTACCACAGCATCGGTGTCAAAAAAACAGACCTTGTTGGCACTGCGCAAGGCCACAAGATCCTGCTCATATTGCAAGTGCGCTATGCGATTAAAATCTTCTAAATCAAATAAATCGCCGTTGCCGCCAATCACGTCCTCTTGATAATCGCGGCCAAGCTCCTCAGACCATGAAGTGCAATAGACTTTTGCCAGCTTGCGCGTTAGCGTTGTTTTTCCGCAGGATTCTGGCCCGGTGATCAGCACTTTGCGGGCAAAAAACGGGCGAGCAGCGCCGGCAATATAGTCCCAGTGTAGGTATGGCTTGTGACGAATGGCGGTGCCACTAATGGGCCATTGGGTGCGCTGAGGGTCTAATAATATGTAGTCAGTACCCGGAAAATACTGGTTATAGCCATCACGATAGCTCTCCTCTCCACCGAAGATGAGGTTGAACGGTTCAGGTGTATTTTGCTTGAGCAGTGCGGAATAGTCGGGCCAGCCCTGCGGAAAAGGAGGCGTATTGCCATCATTTTGCAGTATGACCTCGATACCCAAGCCCTGTAGCTCTTGTGATAGCCAGCGTTGTCGCAACACGCCAGCAATATGCGGTAAGTTTGCATCGTCACACAGTGCCGTATCTTCAGCACTGCGCTCGCTGATCACGACATATAGTTTGTCGCACAGGGCGTGAGCACGCAATATCGCCGTAATGTGCCCGCGATGGGGCGGTAGAAACTTACCCGGAAATAAACCAACTTTCATTGCGCTGCTTTCGCTCCATAATGCCAATTGACCGCACCGTACACTGAATTTATTAAAAATGCCAGCCACATAAATAAGGTTGGCACAGCGTAGGGCGCTGAGCTAGGCTCGGTAATAAGCACCATTGACCATGCAAAAATGCTTAACACATTGGTTAATAGCCAGAAAGCCCACTGTGCGGTAAACATACGGATCATCAACAACTGGGCAGTGATTTGAAGCATCACAGTTGAACTGTCTAGCAGGGGTCCACTCCAATTGCTGCCGGTTAGCTGCTGCAAACTGCCATACACCATTGAATTGCGTTTCAGTGCTTCGCTGACAAAGCCATCGACCTGCATCAATAGCAATGCACCCAATCCAATGCCCAGCAGCACTAAGGCAACTACCCATAGCCAGTGCCAACCAAGCCTACGCATATTGACGATGTTAGTATCGCTGCTCATCTGATTTTTCCAGCTAAGGTAAATAAAAATCTGAGCCGGTAGGAAATAAAACCAATTTAGCAGCCAATCACCATAGTAACCTGAGGTCCACGCAATTAGCCCATAGCAAAGCGCACTAATAAGTCCCCAAATCCAGTTAGATAATAGGCCTTTGGCCACCATCACCACGCACAATACACCGCTAATAGCGCTTATCGGACTTACCAGCCAATTAAGCAGTATAGAATGCGTATTTTGCCAGTCGGTACCTTCAATACTAAACCACAAAGTGCTGATAAGTATGATTACCAAAAACACGGCTAGCCAAAGACGCTCGCCGCTACGCAGACGCTTTAAATCAGCTAACACTTGCACATCTTGCTTCATCTGTGGGATATCCTAATAACGATAGATTCCGTTTGAACGGCATTGCTAGGCATTGTAAATTTTTATGGTGGTAAACGCACTAAACGATTGAAAGCTGGCAGGAAAATAGTAAAAATAAAATCATCGCTTCAATTATTAGTCGTCCTTAAAATATATAAACTGCGATATATATGATGTAAGTATCAGATTGTAAACATGGCCTAAAACTTGAAGTAAGTAAAAGTAGAAATCTTACAATTGAACACTATTCAAATGAAAAAGGCATGTAAATATGGCGAAAGAATCATTTTTATTCAATCAGTTAACATCCTTCACTGCTAATATTAGAGAAAGACTAAAAGGTTACAAAGGCATTTCTATACTGTTACAAAGTTACCAAGGTAGTGAAAAAATTTCACACTTAAATGGCTTGGGTTCACAAGCAATTAGATTGCCTAGTGAATCAGTCGTTTCTTAATCATTCCGAAAACGTATTAAGTTTGCCCCGTCACTTATAAATCAACGATAAAGGATCCACTATGAAATCTCTATATTCTACTAAATCTACCATTACAGGCGGCCGTGTCGGCACGGCTACCTTAAGCGACAGCGACCTTGAGGTCAGCATGTCACCACCTGGCGGCAATAAAACAGGAAACAATCCTGAACAACTGCTAGCCATGGGCTATGGCGCTTGTTTTGATAGTGCGCTAGGCGTGGTTAAAAAAATGGAAGGCGTCAGCTTTGCTTCAATTACTGAAACGACAGTAGATTTGCTGCAGGGCGATAATCACGATTACAAACTAGCGATTAAAATTCACGTCATCGCAAACAGTACAGATTTGTCAACCGATGCCTTCCAAAAAGTGGTCGAAAAGGCACACGAAGTCTGCCCCTACTCTAAAGCCACCCGCAACAACATTGATATCGAAGTAACTTCGGAAGTAAATTAAGACCCAAATCGGTACAGCGACCTTTTTAATCCAGCAACGAAGAGGGAACACGTATGTCATTACAAGGTAAAACCGCATTAGCCGCTGGCGCTGCCAAAGGTGCTGGAAGAGCTATTGCGTTTGGCTTAGCAAAAGATGGCGCTGATATCGTCATTGTTGACCTCAACCAAGAAAAGGTCCCAAAATCGTAAAAAGCCATGAGGCATTTGAATGAAAAAAACAGACTATGAAACACCAAGCTTTGCGCTTGCCTTGACGCCTATCGTGTTAACGCTTTTCATTCTTGGCACTCAAATTTTTTACTTCGGCGTTTTTGAACCACACATTCCACTTGCCATCGGTTTAGCCATTACTAGCATCGTTGGCATTAAGTTAGGCTTGCAATGGGACGATATTAAGAAAGGGATTTTTCACGTTATTCACGTGGCTTTGCCATCAGTATCTGTGTTAATCATAGTTGGCATGATTATAGGTGTTTGGATTGCCAGCGGCACCGTCCCCAGTATTATTTATTATGGCTTAAAGATACTTTCACCTGAAATATTCTTGCCGTCTGCTATGGTTATTTGTGCGCTGATATCTGTTTCTCTTGGCACCAGTTGGGGGAGTATAGGAACCGTTGGCTTAGCCCTGATGGGTATTGGAGAAGGCTTTGACATTCCTATGTATTGGACGGCCGGCGCTGTAGTTTCTGGCGCGTTTTTTGGTGATAAAATTTCGCCACTCTCCGATACAACCAATTTAGCACCTGCGGTTACCGGCACAGACGTTTTTTCCCATATAAAGAATATGATGCCAACAACAATCCCCGCTATGCTAATCGCCCTCGTCATTTATCTGCTCGTCGGATTTTTCGTGATAGACACCCAAAGCGTTTCGTTTGAGCAAGTTGAGGGTATTACTAGTGCCTTAAATGAAAATTTTTATATTTCAGGATGGGTGCTATTGCCGACTGTGGTGGTCATGGGCTTGGCTATAAAGCAATATCCACCCATTCCCTCACTATTTGCTGGCGTGGTTGTGGGTGGCGCAACCGCGATGATTTTGCAGGGGCAAAGCCTGCAGTCAATCTTTGATTATGCCAACAATGGTTATTCAATTAGTACCGGCATCCAAGAGATTGACAGTTTGCTGAATCGTGGGGGTATTCAATCAATGATGTGGACAATTTCATTGATATTGATTGCGCTAGGCTATGGCGGTGCACTTGAAAAAACAGGGTGTTTAAAGTCAATTATTAATAAAATAAAGAGCAAAGTAACTAGCTTTGCTGGCATTCAAACAGCTGCGGTTGGCACTGCTTTTGCCACGAATATAGTCGCGGGTGACCCTTATCTATCGGTCGCTTTGCCAGGAAGAATGTATTCACCAGTCTACCGTGGTATGGGGTATTCAACCTTAAATTTATCGCGTGCAATTGAAGAAGGCGGCACCCTAATGTCGCCATTAATTCCGTGGAATGCAGGTGGCGCGTTTGTGATTTCAACACTCGGTCTTGGTATTGTAGATGGCAATTTGGAGAACCTTTTGTATATACCGCTCGCATTTGCCTGCTGGACGGCGCCCTTAATTGGTATTTTTTACGCGTTCACGGGACTATTTTCACCCAAAGCAACAGATAAAGAAAAAGAGCGCTGGGCGTCCTCTAATGAAGCAGTTTCTGAATTTAACGACGATGGCACGCCAAAAATCAACGATGCCCCTGTTGAGCGTTAGAGCTACTCAACAAAAATCATAGCGTGAAGCAACGCCTGTTCAAACGCTACCGGCCCACTACAGTAAAACCCTGCGGGGTATCGCACTGTAAGGTCTTTAGTATCTGCGCTTGCTTTAAGGTTTCCGCTGCCTGGGCAAGCACTTGTAAGCCTAAGCTCTTCTTACCCAGCGCAATTACCGCTTCAGCGATCGCAGCGTAAGCGATCGCAGCGTAAGCGCAAAACGTTCGAAATTCCTATCCAAGCGTACTACTATTTTTGCGCTAAATCTAACGCACTCGAATAAGCAAATAAAGCAGGTGCTCCGCCGGTATGCCAAAACAAAACCCTGTCGCTTGGCTTAAATTGGCCAGCACGGATCATATCAATTAAGCCACCCATCGCTTTACCCGTATAAACCGGATCTAATAATATCCCTTGTGTTTGCGCAGTCATCGAAATAGCTTCATTTTCTAAGGCGCCCATCACACCATAGCCTTCCCCTACGTAATCAAGATTAAGCGTTAAATCCGAGTCTGAAAACGTACAGTCTTCGCCTATTAGCCTCGCTGCACTGCTTGCAAGAGATACGATGGTTTGATGAAAGGAAGCCTCACCCGCTTCATCTTTATCAATATTTATCCCCACTATTTGGCAAGGCGATTTGAAAAGCTTATTTCCCAGCATTAAACCAGCATGGGTGCCGCCAGAGCTCGAAGCAAAAACGATATGCGTGAATGATAGCCTTAAGTCTTTACACTGAGCCTGTAACTCAGCAAAAGCCTCTACAAAGGCTACAGCCCCCAGCGCATTTGAGCCACCGTAAGGCACAACATAGGGCTTTTTGCCGTCTCTTTTCAGTTGCTCAACAATAGTAGGAATGTCTTCCCCTTTGCGATTTTGTCCTGCCCAATGAATATGGCAGCCAAAAATTTTGTCGAGCAATAAATTACCATTTACATGAGCAGGTTCTTTTCCGCCTAACACCAAATGACATTCAAGCCCTAAACTAGCCGCGGCGGCGGCTGTTTGCCGGCAGTGATTTGACTGCGCCGCACCTGCTGTAACAATTGTGTTTGCGCCATGAGCCAGCGCGTCTCCCAAAATAAACTCAAGCTTTCTTGTCTTATTACCCCCCATTGCAAGACCGGTGTTGTCATCTCGCTTCATGAATATTCTAGGGCCATTAAGCTTTTTACTCAATTTACTAAGTTCAACCAGCGGTGTTGGGAAAAACCCTAAACGCTCTCTTGGAATGTGATTGTATTTCATACTTTACCCGTTTTGTTGCAGTACTTATTACGACGTCAGTTCACTAATATTCAATCACAATATAACGACTCAAAGCAATGATTGTATATCGTTTTCAAATCATAGCGATACTTACTATGCGGCTCATAAGCCTGAGTTAACGGTGTAGTTTGTTAAGCAACTTTGCTAAAGCGAGCATAAATAAGCGTATTAAAATTCGTCGCAAAGCTCACGTTAACATTTGTAAGCAACACAGAAACCGCCAGGTCACCACAATTAAATACTATCCGTTTTTCATTTTATTAAAGGCCCATCTAGGCTTAAATAATGGCGACAATAGTCGCTATTTTAGTTACTTTACATTTGCATTAGACATCATTGTCGCCGTACTAGATATATGAAAAATTCTCTGCCTTTTCAACAACGGCGGTGCGGTTAAAGTAGGCAACAGTGACACAGGCGGGACATTGTTTATGCTGATATTTTAATTGAAATATACCTTACTGCTTTTAGTACGAAATGATCCAATACGCGAACCTAATAGGTATTTATTATTGTGGCCTGAAAAGGGTGATTAGCGCAGTCGTTGGTATCCTGAATCCTTGTTGCTTGCAAAAAGCTAAGATTAAAATCGCCGCTAAACGTACCGATGCTCACCGCTTTTTAAGATAACTACCGTGTTCAAAAGGATAAAATTTATGAAGAACGAAAGAGATATAGAAAAAGAATATACAACAGCGGAATTTATTTCAAAGTTGAGACGCCTAGCGGATGCCTTAGAATCGGGCGAACGCTTTGATATTCAGATAGCCGGTGAAAGAATCTATGTTCCAGTGAGGGCGGTATATAGCATTGAGCATGAGAGAGATGATTCAGAGGAAGAAATAGAATTTCAGATAAAATGGTCAAACTAGCACACATATTAATGACATAAAAAAGCGGGCCCACACAGCCCGCCTCAACACACACTAAAAAGCTCTAGGAGCACAAACTTCAAGAGTAGAACTATACATCAAATAGATTGAATGACAATCATTATCATTCAATTATTTGTTCAAGTTACGTCCTACCCCCTTCCTTTGCCCCAACGATTTCGGCTAAACCTAATTTGCTCGCTTTCAAACCCCGCGCTTTTATCAGCGAGCGTGCTTAATTTTGAACTCAATCTGACTTGGCAGTGTCAATCTTGGCCGGCTCAATCTTAAACGCGCTTTGCAAAAAACGCACATCTTGGCCGGTAGGATCTTCATGTATCTGTAGCCCAAATTCATGCAGTGCCGCTAACACATGGTCAAATATGTCCGACTGGATATTCTCATATTCATTCCATACTGTCGTATTTGTAAACGCATAAATCTCAATGGGTAAACCCAAATTAGATGACTGGAGTTGGCGCACCATTAAGGTCATGTCTTGACGAATATGACGATGCGTTTTTAAATATGACAACAAATACTGCCTAAACGTACCTATATTGGTCAGTCTGCGGCCGTTCAACAGTATTGACATATCCGTGTTTAAGCTGCTATTGATTTCTTTAATTTGCGCTAACTTTTCTTCTAGGTAAGGGGTTAACAGCTCAGCTTTATACAGGCGATTAAGCGTATTTTCGTCTAAAAATCCGATACTGCTCATTTGCAAGTATACGCAACGCTTAATACGCCGCCCGCCTACTTCGGTCATTCCACGCCAGTTTTTAAATGAATCTGATATAAGCGCATAGGTGGGAATGGTGGTAATTGTTTTGTCCCAGTTGCGCACTTTTACTGTAGTAAGCGCAATATCGACCACGTCTCCGTTGGCGCCATATTTTGGCATTTCAAGCCAATCACCCACCGACAACATATTATTAGCTGACAGCTGAATACCAGCAACTAAACCGAGTATGGGATCCTTAAATACCAATAGCAAAATTGCAGATACCGCACCCAAACCACTTAAGAGTATTAAAGGCGACTTATCCATGAGTAGGGACACCAGCAGTATGCCAGTTAGCACGCTGGCAATTAGTTTAACGGTTTGCAATAAACCCTTCAGCGGGAACTGAGTGCGCCTTGTGCGCGAGTCATTAAAGGCTTGGAAAATATTGAGTAGCGTAAAAAATGCCAGCAAGGCGAACACTACAATAAACTGGTCTCCTATTACACTTATGACGCGAAGTGCAGATGATCCCTCTTCAAACCATACACTGGCCTGAAGCAGTACCACCGCAGTTTGAATAATAAACGATATGCGCCGCAGTAACTTATGCGACAAAGCAGTAAGTTGGGTGCGCGAGCGACGCCTTTCTTCAAACTTTGCGACCAATCTAGAAGATATCATGCGCAATGAAATATGCAGCAGCACCGCCACAAACAATATCCATGCTAAGGCTATAAAATTGACATACAGCGCTGCCTCACCCGGCACGTAGGTCTGCAACCACAGCAAAGCCGAATCTTTGAATTGGCTTCTTAAGGCATCCATTTACTATCCTTTATGTTTACGTTTATAAACATCCGTATACTAACAAAGAAAATCAATGGGTCAGAGGAAAATCGACGGGAAATCAATTTCCCTGTGACCCTTTCTAAACAATTTGAGCCATATTGGGCGCAAACTGCGACGCTAGTGCCGGTTTAAGAACTCTTAGGCCTGCATTATATAGCCGGTCTTTGCTAACACTAGTATAAATCTCATACAGGTCAATCACCTTAGGTGGAATAAAACGATTACCCTAAATTATAGCGCGTCAAGTTGATTGTTGCTTAATACCATCCCAAGCTCATACAGATAGCTTACTAGCGCAAGTAATAGTCTGCACAGGCGAAGAAAGGGCGGTATTTCAAATAATAGAATTTTCGTTCATTATTACTCACGTGCGTCTAATACATGCGCGTATAGACTATTAATATTAATGTCTAAAGTATAGATTAGTGATCAATGTATTAGGGGAAGCCCTAGACGTAAAAAAGCCGGAACAACGACGGTACCGGCTTTTTAAGTTTCTGCGCGCTTGTAGTAAGGGCTTAGCCTTTTGTCAACCAAGCAGAGCAATAGCCTTTAGCGGCTACGACTTTACCTGGGAAAATTGCACACGGACGCCATTCTGCGCCATCTTCACCTTGAACATACATACAGTTGTCGCAGTATTTACCTTCAACAGGAGATTCATGTACATATTGAAGCGCTTTGGCAGTGGCGTCGTCAGGCGATAATTTTTCTTGTGCATTAACTCTAAGTGCAACGCCACCAAGAGTTAGGCCGATTAAGCCAGAGCCAGTTAATTTTAAGAAGTTACGACGATTTACTGGTTTCATATTATATTTCCTTTTACAAAACGCTAATGAGAACAATTCTTTTTTACATGTTCCCAGAAACAAGTAAGGCCCGCGAAAAATCGCAGGCCTTTTGGGTTGTGTAATCTATACTGTGGTGGAAATAGAACGGATTGTAAAGGTGTTTATTTAGTTTTATTGTGCTGTGTTAACAAAAGTGAACAGAAAGGCCTAAAACTGCTCTTGCAAGGGACTTAATTAATCCGTTCATCTTCATCATTATCTTCATCGTCAGTCTCAGGCTCTACCGGTATTTTGAGTATTAGCCACACTATTAGCCCTACCCCTGCAAGCGAAATACCACATACAAGCAGCAGTTGCTCAAGATTTGGGATCATCATTTAGCCATATAGAGCTTAACGCTTGCTCAGGTTTCGCGTAACTGTAACGATCTAATCTCGCTGTTTTGTGATAACTGTCTAAACAAGATATTGCCACTGACCCCGCTTTTTCAATATCAACATAGCCGTCATTAAGCAAAATATTGTCAGCCAATACAACCTCAACAACACGTCCAATAACAAGTTCGGTCTGATTTAATTCAATCACATTAATTTGCTCAACTTCAAGCGCCATGCTTATTATCGACTCTGCCACAAACGGTGCCTTCACTACACTTGACATTTTCGGCGTTAAACCAACAGCTTCAAATTCGCTGGTATCACCGGGGTAGTTCGCACTGCACTGATGTGCCTTGTCGGCAAAACTAACATGGACATGGTTCAGGGTGTAAACGCCTGTGTCTTTGATATTTTGAAGCGTATCTCGCCTCACCGTGTGTGGACGCATTAACATACCTACAAGCGGAGGATGCGCGCCTACATGAAACACCGAACTCACCAAACACAAATTATTAAGACCTTCCTTGCTTTGCGTGCCAACTAAATTAGCGCTTTTGAAACCTGACAGTGAGTTGATGAAATTCGCACGCTCTCGCTGCGGCAACTGCATTATGTCGCGTTGTGTAAATACTCTATTAGTCATTACTCGTCGTCTCGTTTCGCAATAATCTCTAGGCCAAAGCCATTGTCTATGATAAGTACCTCTATGGGCGCGCAGCATATTTGGCAATCAACAATTTGCTGCTGTCCAATATCGTTGGCTTCATCTATTTCGATGTCGTTGATGGTCATGCAGTAGGGACACTCAAAGCGTTCGGCTCGGGATAAACTCATAAATTCTCACGCCTTCTATTATTACTTTACATCAATTGTGTATTGTTTACGCCAAAAGGTAGCGTCTGGATTATTACGTTTAAGGCTTAAAAAAAACGGTTTACCTGTGCCCACGTAATACTGTATATTAAACCAGTAATTAAAGAGCCTACTTTGCAAGTTAATTTCCTTGTTCTTTACTCACCTTCTAGTCTCCATTAACGGCAAGATTTTATGGCATTTCGCGACTTACCTACATTTTACTATCATACTCACTTTTCTGAATTTCTCGATTTTGTAAAAGGGCCCAGCGCGCATTTACTCAGCGAATTTGATCTTGAGTTTCTGCAAAAATACTCACAATCTGCGCATTTAGCACAGTGTTTAACGGTTCGCTTGATTAACCGAAAATATCCGGTCATAAAACGCAGTTCCCTCTCTTTTCCTGAAATTCCCTTGGCCTCAGAAGTTTTGGTTGATTTAGTGTCCTCAGGCTTTGTAAAAAACGTAAGCGTAGAAAACGTTTTAAACCTGCTTGAGGTATTAACAAAACCTGAATTAGCTGCACTATATGAAGAAGTCGCTGCTGCAGATTCTCCTAAACTCATCAAAAGCGCAAACAAAGCCAGTTTTACTCGACACTGCCAGCGTTTATGCCCGCATAAAATAGTCACTAGCGGCGTCGCTAAAGACTATATAATGCGCACAACCGACGCATTTGTCGATTATTTTTTATTTTTATACTTTGGCCACATCAATGGCAAACTGAATCAATTTTCTATGCGCGATTTAGGCCTAATGCGAACCCGAGACGAACAGGCGCAAATGCAGTCTCGCTTCGCTGATTATGCGAGTGCGTACAGCTGCTTTGCACTCACCCAAGCATATGAATTTGCCAAAAAGCATACTTATGAAAGTGAACGTGACATTGTCAGTTTCATGGCCACCTTACCAAAAGCCAATGGCCCTCAAGCCGTTCTTGTGTCACAAAAGCTTGGATATGTGATGGCAAAATCTATGCTGACGGTTAACCCCGTTGCCGCGCTCAGCATCGCGCAAGATCTGCAAGCGCCACTCGCGCAGGAGTTTTGGTGCAGGCAAGCCTATAAGTTAGGCTTCAAAGACGCCGTTGAAGCAAAGCTCAATGCCATAGTAGACGACCCAAGCACAGACAAACTGCTGCAATTTGCCGAAGATTTTTTAGCCCGTAAATACCATAAAAAACGCACCAGCATCTTAACTGACATGCTGCGCGAAAATAATAGGCATCTACTGCTTGATGAAAGCTATAAAGGAAGTGTTGAGTACGGTGTAATTGCTTACTATCACGCACGCGACATACAGGCATGGCGAACCGAAAACAGTGTGTGGAAAAACTTATTTGGTTTGTGCTTCTGGCATGAGCTTTTCGAGCTAGAAGGCTTGGGCTTAGCGACCCCTTTTGATTACCTTCCAGTATGCCTTAAACACCATAATTTCATAGCGGTTGCCGGCAAACAAATTGCGTCAAGACTTGCCTCGTTTTCCTCATGTAAAGACTTGTTGCTACAGGTAACAAAAAGCGCCACCGCCCATTACAGTAAAAGCCAAGGCATAGTGAATTGGCACACGAACATGCTCGATAAGCTAACAGTAGTCATTGAACATCTGCCGCTTAATGGCCTTAAAGGACAACTGCGCGCGATGTGCTCTGACTGGCAATTATACAACGACGGCTACCCTGACATTATGGTGCTTGAAAACAATAAGCTTAGGTTTGAAGAAGTTAAAGCGCAAGGCGACACTTTGCGCCGCAATCAGCTTATGCAGTTACAAAGCCTGCGCGGATTCGGCATTGATGTAGGCATCACCACCGTGGGCTGGACCTTGGATCCTATGCAAGCCTATGCGGTTATCGATATAGAAACCACCGGCGGGCGCGCGGGCACACATAAAATCACTGAAATAGGCATGGTGAAAATGGTTAACGGCGAGATAGTTGATCAATGGCAAAGCCTCATAAATCCGCAGCGGCGTATACCATCAATGATCACCTCACTTACCGGCATCACTAACGACATGGTTGCCGACGCTCCGTTGTTTGCCGATATTGCAGATGAACTCGAAGCTTTCACAGAAAACTGCATATTTGTTGCTCACAATGTCAATTTCGACTACGGATTTATAAGAGAAGAGTTTGCCCGCATAAATCGCCACTACAAACGCCCAAAATTGTGCACCGTCCAGCAAATGCGAACCCACTACAAAGGTTTGCCTAGCTACTCGCTGGCCAATTTAACCAGGCATTTTGATATTGGCATGCAGCGCCATCACCGCGCTCTGTCTGACGCAGTCGCGGCGAGTGAACTGTTAAAGTTAGTCAACGAGGCTAGAAGATAAGGTATTACATTGACCCCACAGCCTCACTAAGACCAAGAACTAATGGGGTCAGGTCCAATCAGCAAATTCACAGCATTCACAGCATTCACAGCAGCTGGCTGCACATCAGCCCCATAATCAAATATAACCGCAAACACCAACACGACAGACGCCGCAAGCATCAACTTCAAAATAAGCGGGTAACAAAATTTAAACCACAGATGATAAGGCACCCCGGCCATCCCAATAATGCCCATTAAGACAGCGTTAGTTGGAATAATCATATTCGAGAAACCATCGCCAAACTGATAGGCAAGCACCACAATTTGTCTATTCACGCCTATAATGTCGCCCACCGGCGCCATCAAAGGCATGGTAACGTAAGCTTGGCCACTGCCAGAAGGTATAAATAGGTTGAGCAAGGACTGCATGATAAACATACCCACCGCGGCAAATTCTGCGCCTAAATGCGACAAGGGCATAGACATGCCGTGCACCAAAGTATGGAGTATTTGACCATCTTCCATAATCAGCGCAATGCCGCGTGCAACCCCTATTAATATCGCCGTTGTGGCAAGCTCTTGCACCCCTTCTATAAATTTGGTTGCCGCAAGGTCGGCGCTTAACTGGCCAACTATCGCGGTTAATATTCCCCACAAAATAAACACCGCACCTAGCTCGTAAAGATACCAGCCTCTTTGCGAAATTCCCCACACGGCAATTACAATACTTGCCACTAAGCCAAATAATATTAATTTATGGCGAAAGTTTAAGCCTGGATAGTTGCCCGATTCGCTATTCTCTAGAGGGCAGGGCAAACCAGCAGTGTAAGATTTGCTTGGATCATCTTGCACCATTTTTGCATAGCGCCATACATGATGAAACCCGATTAATACAAAGGGCACAAATATCGCTAACCTCAATTCAATGCCCGAATACAAGGGTATACCAGCTACCTGCTGCGCAACCATAACGGTGAAAGGACTGAAAGCCGACACCCCATAGCCTATGCCATAACCGGTGACCACCATGCCCACAGCGGTCATGGCATCAAGACGCATCGCTTTACACAGGCCCACTAAAATAAGCACGAATGGAATATATTCACCTGCCGTTCCAATAGCACCAGAGGCCAGCGCGAAACAAAACACCACCATAAATATTAGCAAATGAGGCTTATGGCCAAAACGTTCTAACAAACTGCCGATGAGAGCATCTATGGTACCGGTAGCGCGCGCGATAGAGAGCACACCGCCGACAATAAATACAAAGAATATGATATCTTGCGCCGCCGCAAGAGCACGCGGAATGGCCACTAAAAAGTCCATCGGCGTGAGCCTAATTTGCTCATCGGCCAATGCATAAGTGCCGGCCACTACCGCACTTCGTCCATTGTCTAAAATGACGGTTTCAAAGAAACCTTGAGGAATTAGCCAAGTCGCAATATAGGCGACAAACATCATGCACAGTAGTAAAATGAGCGTGTGAGGTATCGCGAATTCTTTTTTTATCATTTTTAGTGCAGCCGCAAAGATTGTTATCACAATTTGGTCTATTGTGTAACTAGAAATGGTGAAAAACAAGTAGCTTGTGCTTACACAGCAACACAGGTTTTGCCTAACGAAGCTTATTACTGAAACAATGAATGACTTTCGTGAAATATGCCTAATGAGCCTGTATAATGTTTATTGGGCTGTTCCCATTACACGCATCTAAAAAATTTAGTGCACCACAGCTAAAAAGCGATACCATGACAAAAAAAATATTATCTTTGAACCTGCCAAAAAAGAAAGAGCTCAAACCAGAAACAGATAAGACCGCTAAGAAAGTAGCTCGCAGGGAGCCACAAAGCGATCCATTAAAGCGATTTTTAGACGGTGTGGCGGTAAACCCTACTCAATGTATTCATCTAGAATTAGGTTCATCGCAGCTGTCAATGCGAGCGATGGATTTAATTACGCCCATTGGCATGGGCCAGCGCGGCCTTATTGTGGCACCACCAGGCTGTGGCAAAACCACCATTTTAAAACACATTTGCCAAGCCGTGGGCTGCGCTTATCCTGCAATAAAACTGTACGCTTTATTAATTGATGAACGGCCAGAAGAGGTCACCGACTTCACCCGCAGCGTGCAAGCGCAGGTACACGCATCATCTACCGATGAGAGCTATGAACACCATGTACGGGTAGCCAACAAGCTCATTCAAAAAGCGCAGCGTGAAGCGGGCGAAGGTCATGATGTGATGATAGTGATAGATTCACTTACCCGGCTTACACGGGTACATAATGCGCGCACAAAAAACAGCGGCCGCACCATGTCGGGCGGTCTTGACGCTAAAGCAATGGAGATTCCAAGGAAACTGTTCGGCGCTGCCAGAAAGATTGAAAACGGTGGATCATTGACCATTTTAGCCACCATACTGGCTGACACTGGAAGCCGCATGGACCAAATTATATTCGAAGAATTTAAAGGCACCGGCAACATGGAAATTGTGTTATCGCGCGACATCGCCGACAAGCGTATCTTCCCCGCTTTAGATATTGCTAAAAGCAGTACGCGCCGTGAAGAACTTCTTATAAGCGCCAAAGACATCGAGAATGTTAGAACGCTGCGCAGAGGACTGACCGGCCTCAAGGCATATGACGGCGCCGCTAAATTGTTTGAGTTACTCGAAAAGTATCCGACTAATGCACAATTATTGGAAGTGATGAGTGGAAAAAAAATGTAATTGGACCTGACCCTTTTACACTTTTTTAACACACCTTAACGATCTAAAATACTGCCAAGCTCAAGCATTGGCGAAGCATCTACATCTTGCGCGTCCATCATTGAAGCAATGCGCTGCAACGTCGCCACCATTTGACTTTGCTCCCACTTTTCTAGACTGTTAAAACGATTTGTAAAATGCTCTTGAAAGGGCATAGGCGCGGTTTCAAATGCTTTTTCACCGGCCTCTGTTAAAAACACACCAACTTTGCGCTTGTCTTGCGTTCTGCGAATGCGTCTCACGAGGTTATTATCTTCCATGCGATCAAGAATACTGGTGACAGTCGCTGAGCTTAAATTAATATCTTCGGCAATCTCGCGCACCATTACACCGCTTTGTTTGCCTACCTTGTGTAGTATTAACAACTGCGGGCCTGTCATACCAACTTGTTTATTCAACTGACGCGAGCGCATATCAATAGCGCGAATAATTCTGCGCAGGGCAACCAATAACTCTTCATCTTTCTTCATATTTCTTTTAATCCTTAGCGCATTAAATGCAAAAAGTACAAATGTTTGTGATACTGATCAACCACATCATTAATAAGCGCAGTTTTTGACCAGCCCATTACGCAATAATCTTGACCACCTTCGTTAAGATGGACCTCAGCGCGATAATACACGCTGTCGTTATCGTCATTATGCACGTTGTCATGGGAAAACTCAGGCTGCAAATGGCGCTTAGGCTCTATCGCATAGCTGAAGCTTTGATCATCCCCTTGGTCAACACTAATCATAATTCCGCGGCTATTCTGCTCGACAGCTGCGTCAATTTCAAGATTTTTAAGTTCAGCTTTTACCGCACCAAATGCAGGCAGGCCTACCTCGGTAATAAAGCGACTGACGCGCTGTTTATTTGGAAAATCCACTACGCTTTTTAGGCGCTCTCGCCAATCTCCCAAATTACCTGTGCCTTGCATGGGCGGTTGCCCAAGTAACTGACTCTCTTTTTTGTACGATTCTACACGCAAAGCTTTCATTAGCCCTACCATTGCAATAAGCAGTACAACAGCAAAGGGTAGCGCACTGGCAATGGTCATGGTTTGAAGTGCACTAATCCCATCTGATAGTAGCAGCACCGCTGCTATAACCCCCACGCCTGCTGTCCAGTATATTCGCTGCCACAAAGGTGTATTATTGTTGCCATGGCTGCACAACATATCAATTACCATTGCGCCCGAGTCGCATGAGGTGACAAAAAAGACGACTATCATTAATACCGCCATACCCGACAGCAAATTCGACCAGGGGAACTGCTCTAAAAACAAAAACAGCGCCACTGGGGTGTTGTCATTGGCCAAGGTGCCTAGCATTTCATTGCCTTGGTTTAACACCATGTCTATCGCAGTGTTACCAAATATCGTCATCCATATTAAGGTGAAAATAGTTGGCACTATCATTACCCCTAAAATGAACTCGCGAATAGTACGACCGCGTGAAATTCGCGCAATAAACAAGCCAACAAAAGGCGCCCACGCTAGCCACCAACCCCAATAAAAGATGGTCCAACCACCAATCCAATCGGTTTTCTGATAAGCGAATAAATTAAAGGTGTTGCGCACAATATCCGACAAATAAGCACCGGTGTTTTGCATAAGCGCTTGCAGCAAAAACACGGTAGGCCCCAGCACTAATACTAACAACAACAAACCCACCGCCAGCGTCATATTGAACTCAGAGAGTAATTTTATCCCTTTATCAAGCCCGCTGCACACCGACAGCACCGCAAGTGAGGTTATGCCAATAATAAGACATACTTGCGCGATGGTGGTAGTTGAAAACCCAAATAAATAATTCAAGCCTGCACTTATTTGCAATACCCCTAAGCCCAGTGAAGTAGCGACACCAAAAAGCGTACCCGTTACTGCAAAAACGTCCACTAAATCACCGCGCCAGCCGTAAATTTTATCGCCAATAAGCGGATAAAGCCCTGAACGAAGAGTAAGCGGCAAATCGTGCCTAAAACTAAAGTACGCCAGAATTAGCGCGACGATTGTATAAATAGCCCACGCATGCAAGCCCCAGTGAAAAAAGGTCATTTTCATTGCCTCTTGGGCCGCCTGTATAGTGCCAGTTTCCATCGTGGGCGGCGCCAAATAATGCATTAAAGGCTCTGCAACCCCATAAAACATGAGCCCAATACCCATGCCTGCGGCAAACAGCATTGAAAGCCAGCTTAAGTATGGGTAATCAGGCACAGAATGATCGGGGCCTAGTTTTACATTACCAAAACGCGACAGCCCAAGGTAAAGCGTAAAAACGAGCACAACGGCCACCACGAACACATAAAACCAGCTACCGTTGTCGACAATAGTCGTTTGTAAGTTATTAAAAAACAAGCCAGAAATCTGAGGGAAAACAAGTGTGAACAACAGCAAACTTATAACGAGCCCCGACGCTGGATAGAATACTGCTTTATTTAGCTTACCTGGTGCATCTTTATTCACGGGGTGATCCTTTATTAAAACCAAGTTCGATTTTAGTACATTGCGTAGTATTAAACACGATTATTTTAATAAAAAATTAAATAAACACCAAATAATTAGTCCACAAATGAATAATTACATTATTTATGCAGTTTATGTGTCATACCATACATAAGTATGTGCTACACTACGTAGCAGAAGCGTATAATTGTAATATTTAGCACACTAACTATTATGCATTGATTGTACGTTATTCGTTAATTAATTAGGGGAAGCTATTGAAAATCAATAAATTAAGCTATGCAATCATAACTGCATTAGGCGTATCATCCATTGCAACAGCGCAAACTGCCGACACAGCACAACCCAAACGCGTTATTGAAACCATAGAGGTTACTGCCACTAAACGCGCAGAATCTATTCAAGATGTACCCGTAACGGTAAGCGCCCTAAGCGGCGATGCTCTTGAAAACTTAGGCGTTGACAACTTTCAAGACTACGTCGAATTTCTACCTAACGTAGTGTTTCAAGGCACAGGCCCTGGTCAAAACGAAATATACATCCGCGGCGCGGCAACGTCACAAACTAACATTGCGGTGTCTACCGTACAAGCTTTGCAGCCATCAGTAGCGTTTTATTTAGACGAACAGCCAGTGTCTATGCAAGGTCGAAACCTTGACATATATGCTGCAGACATTTCACGCGTTGAAGTGTTGCCCGGTCCACAAGGGACCTTGTTTGGCGCCAGCTCACAGTCTGGCACCGTGCGTATGATCACTAAAAAGCCTGATTTTGCAGGTTTCGCAGGCGGCCTCGATTTTGGCACTAGTTTCACTAAAGGCGGTGAAATGAGCAACTCAGTTGAAGCGTTCTTAAACTTTGTACCGTTTGACAACACCGCAGTACGAATAACCGCTTATAACGACAGACAAGGCGGTTGGATAGACAACGTGCTTAACGACCCAGACCAAGGTGGCTACAGAGGCAGTTCCGTTGTTATCAGTAGAATTTCAGGCGGCGCCTTAGCCGACCCAGCCAACACCCCGGTTGTTGTACCTCAAAACGATGCACTAGTTGAAGACGACTTCAACGATGCAATATACTCAGGCGTACGTTTTGGTATTGCGCATGAATTTAGTAGCGATTGGGATGTGTTAGTTCAGCACACTGCCCAGCAACTTGAAACCGAAGGCGTGTTTGCCTACGATCCTAATCTGCAGGGCACATCAAGCGTTAACCGCTTCCAACCAGAAGAGAACACCGATACCTTTGGCTTAACTACATGGACACTAAACGGTCGTTTAAATGAGCTTGAACTAGTTTATACAGGTGGATTATTAAACCGAGATATTGATTCATTGGTAGATTACACCGGCTACACCAACGGCGGCCTATTCTCAGCCTACTACGTGTGTAGCTATAACAACGCCGATCAGGCTGATGACAAATGCTTAGATCCGACCAAGTTTTATAAAGAAGAAACCGATACCTCACGTATAACGCATGAATTTCGTGTGAACACTGACGCAGCAAGAGACTGGCGCATCACCGCAGGCATATTCTACGATTCACAAGAATTAAACACCGTGGGTAGGTTCAAAATACCCAACACCGAGAAATTCACTGATTTAGCACGTGAAACAGTAGGTAAAGAAGGCATCAACAGCAACGGCGGTCCATTTGAATCAGAAGTAGGCTTCGTAAATGATGTAAGCCACGGTATTGATCAAATCGCTTTATTTGGTCAAGCTGAGTACGATATAACCGAAGATTTAACGGTTACTTTAGGCGCTCGCTGGTACGAAATCAAAGACGACTATAAAGGCTCCACCACGACCGTTGATGTATCACGAAGACTACGCGCATTTGGTTCACTTGACCCGGATGAACTTATTGCGGTTGGCGAAGATCCAGCAGCCGTTAACGCCGCTATAGCCAGCGGCCAGTTAGATGTGTCATTACTAGATGACGACGGCGTACTTACCGTAGACGATACCATTTTCAAAGCCTCAATAGACTGGAAAGCAACCAGCGATCTATTGTTCTTTGCCACAATAAGCGAAGGTTTCAGGCCACCAGTCACAAACCGTGTTGGCGGCGGCAAATCGACTTCACAAACAGGCGCATTTGAGGGCTTCCGCATACCGGTATATTCAACTACCGACACCTTGCAAAACTACGAAGTAGGCATGAAAGGCGACTTCTTTGACGGCGTATTCCGTATGAACGCAACAGCCTTTTATTCAGAGATTACCGACCTACAAACCTCACGGTTTGACCCCACCAATATTAGTTTCTTAGTATTCACCGATAACGTCGGCGATGCAGAGATTATGGGCATAGACGGTGACATGACGTGGCTAGCCACTGACAATCTAATATTAGACGCCTCGTTTAGTCTATTAGACACTGAATTAACACGTATAAACTCAGAGCTAGACGGCATTGCGCCTCCTGTAGGCGCTGAACTACCGTATTCAGCATCGTTCTCAGGTAATATAAGAGCGCGCTACTTCATGGAGCTGGAAAACGGCTTAACAAGTTACATAAATGGCTCCTTGGTATATACCGGTGACCGTATTGCTAGCATGACCATGGATGCCTTCGTTCTTGAAGAAACAACCGAACTTGTCTATGGCACCGGCTCTGGCCTAAGTATTCAACAAGAAGCACCCGTGTTTGCAGGCGTTAACTACACTGACGCCAACGGCGATGCCTTCAAAGGCGGACGTTACATTCAAGACAGCTACGTGTTAGCCAATATAGCTTACGGTATTACTAACGACGAATGGAAAGCTGAGCTATTTATCGACAACCTGTTTGATGAAAACGCTGTGCTACATATCGATAATCAGCAGTTTACACCTAAGGTGGTCACCAACCGTCCACGTACTATCGGTGTAAGATTCTCGTACGACTTTTTCTAAAGAGTTGAACACCGTTGCCCGCACTCCTAGTATTTACCTAGGTAGTGTAAACGACGTATCAATTACTTAGTAAAACCCCAGAAAGCCCCTTTTTAGGGGCTTTTTATATATGAAAGATACTTATGATCATCAACTTCTTCATGTATATTTATACATTCATAGACACCGTAACGTCGCAGCGTTAAAAAACTAAGGTAGCCACCTAATACTATGTCATCAATTAACACGCCACAAACTGAAACCCAAGCAAACGCAAATACCTCAACGCAAGCATTAGGTGCTATCCAACAAAATATTCAACAAGGTAACTTTGCTCAAGCAGAATTAGACGCTAAGGCCTTATTAGCCAAAAGCACTGATCAAGAAACACGCACAATGTGCTGGTATTTGCTAGCCGTTGGCTACCGTTTACAACAAAGCCATGAAAGCGCCATTGAAGCACTTAACACGCTGCTGGTCATTACCCCTGAGCATTCTAGGGCGTTTCAAGAGCTA
This sequence comes from Glaciecola punicea, assembly GCF_001756615.1. Classification (NCBI taxonomy): domain Bacteria; kingdom Pseudomonadati; phylum Pseudomonadota; class Gammaproteobacteria; order Alteromonadales; family Alteromonadaceae; genus Glaciecola; species Glaciecola punicea. The sequence continues at coordinate 115,740 of NZ_LZXY01000006.1, read as the reverse complement.
GGTTATAACTACCGCGCACTTAAGCAAGGCAAACAAGCCAGCATTCATTTTTACAAAGCCACCAAAATTAACCCCGCGCTGTTATCGGCATGGCAGGCCTTGTTACCTATTTATCAACAGGCCAACCAAAGCAGCGCCACAAAGCTATGCCAAAGCCAAATAAAGCAGTTAAGCGCGCTGCCCAAGCCTATTTTGGCGGCCACTGACTTGCTCTACGATGGCAAAATTACTCAAGCCGACATTATGTGCCGGCAATATTTGCAAAAAAACAAACATTCTATAACAGGCTTACAACTTCTGGCCGACATTGCGCTTGCTTTAAAAGCCACATCAGAAGCGGAATTTATCTTAGAGACAGCCGTAGAATTAGCCCCCGAAAAGCCAGAGGTCAAATATCAGTTGTTTAAGATTTACAGCAAATTAGGCAAATTTGCCAAAGCCCTCGCACTTGCCAATACCCTTACCGAGCAAGACCCACAAAACACGTTTTATCAACTCGCCAAAGCAACCGCCTTAGTTGGCGTTGGCGATATAAGCGCTGCTATCACTATTTACACAGACACCGTTGCCAATGGCCACACCCAAGCCAATATATATTTGCTTCTAGGGCATGCATATAAAAACCAAGGCGACATAAAGGCCTCGGTAACCGCGTATCAACAGGCATACAGCGCAGACCCATACTGCGGAGATGCCTATTGGAGCTTGGCCAACACCAAAACTTACGCCTTTACCACCACCGAAATTGATACCATGCTAAGCGGCACCCAGCAGCAAGATATTAGCGTAAAAGACAAAATTCACCTGCATTTTGCGCTTGGCAAAGCCTATGAAGACCAAGGGGCAAACGGTTCTACTAGCGCAAACAAGTATAAAGACGCATTTACTCACTATGCCATTGGCAACAAACTTCAGCGCTCAACCCTTGCGTATTCACATGAAAGTCACAGATCGTTTGTAAAATCGCAAATAAATGCCTTCACGCCTGAATTAATCAGACAGCTCAAAGACAAAGGCCACAGTAGCGCCGCGCCTATATTTATCGTGGGCTTGCCCCGTGCAGGCTCGACCTTATTAGAACAAATACTTGCCTCGCACTCCACTGTAGACGGCACCATGGAGCTACATGAAATAATGGGCTTAGCGGCAAACTTGAGTAAGAAACAGGGCAACAAGCCCAGCTATCCCTTTAATTTAGGCAGCATTAACAACGACTATTTTGCTCGCTTTGGGGAAAAGTTCATAAACGACACCCAAGTGTATCGACAAGGCGGCACCTATTTTATTGATAAAATGCCTAACAACTACATGCACATTGGCCTGATAAAACTCATTTTGCCCAATGCCAAAATAATTGACGCAAGACGCGATCCCATGGCCTGCTGTTTTAGTGGCTTTAAACAACTATTCGGCGAAGGCCAAGAATTCAGCTATTCGTTGACCGACATTGCGTTATATTATAAAAATTATGTCACGTTAATGGACCACTGGCAGCAGCTATTCCCGGGTGAAATATTATTGGTTAATCATGAAGACATAGTGGCCAACACCGACACTCAAATACGCAGAATGCTCGACTTCTGCGGCCTAGAGTTTGAACAAGCCTGCATTGACTTCCATAAAAACAAGCGCGCGGTTAAAACGCCAAGTGCCCAGCAAGTCAGGCAACCCATCTATACCAGCGGACTTGCACAATGGAAAAACTTTGAGCCCTATTTACAAGAGCTCAAAGACGCCTTAAATAGCGATGTTGCCTAAACGCTAAACTTTTTTACATAAAACACGTAAAAAATAAAATAACAGGAAATGAACGCAAGGATTATGACACAAACCATCACCCTATCTGAAGAAGACAAGTCACGCGTCATTGAAATGGCATGGGAAGACCGCACTCCATTTGAAGCGATAGAGCGACTGTATGGTCTATCAGAGCCAGAGGTCATTTCACTTATGCGCGCTAGCATAAAACGCAAAACCTTCAACAACTGGCGGGCGCGCGTATCAGGCCGCAAAACCAAACATTTAAAACTGCGCAGCAAAGATGTTAGCCGCGGTTACTGCTCAAGCCAGTACAAGGCGGTCAGAAAGCGCTAGCGATGCTAAGTTTACTTATGAAAGGCATCTCAACAAGTATCAACAGCGCTATAATAATAGAACTCAATTTACAGGATCAGCAGAACATAAAAAGGCGATGATCGTATAATTATCACCTTTTTCCAATTAACCCCTTATACGCTTAGGCACTAAGTAAGGGTTAACTAGTCCATTTCAGACAACAGCTTAGTATCCTTCACAAAGTCTTGCCAGTCGAGCAGGAGCTCTTTCAAGTCTTGCAATCCACAGCCCACATCATCTTGCAAATCAAGCTCGGTGCCTTCGGGCAAGGGCGTATCTTCATCCCAATAGCCTAAATGACGATGCAGTTCAGCTTCGTCTTGATCAAGCACAAGGGTGTAATCGTGCCCTTTAATTTTATGTGTTTTAATGGCTTGTGTTTGCAACTGTTCGATTATCACAAGCACGTCGGCAACTGCGCTGTCATCGCCGCTAAGCTCATTGCTCAGCCAGTCACCAAAGGTGGCTGCCTCTTCTTCACATTCTGCTGTAGGCTTACCGCTTACATCTCGAAAAAATTTATAATCCACTTATCACCTCTGTTCGCTTAAAAAAACATTGCCACTGCGGTCAAATTCAGTCAAGTACACTCTTACGTCAAATTCTACTTGATGATAACTCGGCAGCATATGCTCACACAATTTATAAAACGCTTTGTTGTGCTCTTTTTCTTTTAGGTGCGCCAGCTCATGCACCACAATCATATTTAAAAAAGCGCATGGGGTTTGTTTGAATAAGCTACTGACGCGCAGCTCATTTTTGCTTTTTAATTTGGCGCCCTGCACGCGCGACACAAAGGTGTGAAGGCCTAGGGCATGGTTAACAACATGCATTTTATTGTCGTATGCTATCTTACTTAGAGGCTGCGTTTTTTTCAGGTATTTATTTTTAATTGCCATCACATAATCACGCAGCTCGGCGTCATTGCTAACCTTGTGTAAGCCGCTGTATTTATGCTGTAGCCACGTTCCTAAAGTATCATGTTCAACCAGCTTCGCGACCTGCTGCTGAACGCTTTGTGGGTAATGGCTTAAATAGGGTAGAGTCATCATTGCTTTATTCATAAACACAAAAAGGCCGTAAAATATAAGTCTAGTGTAGCCTATGCTTGAAGTAGCACAAGCGCAGTATTTAAGCTTTCTTTTCGCTTAGTTGACATTACCAGAGCGCGATATAAGTGTCGATTGTTCACGCAATCGACACAATCAGGCTGTATCAGCACAGTGCGGTCATCAAGGCCAAAGGTTCATCGCAGATTTACAAGCGTGTAGGCATCGTTTATGTTCATATTATAAACCTTATATTGGCGCTGTAATCAAATTTTACACAAGGCTTTATTTGTCTAGATATGAAAATAGACCAACCAGCAGATTAATAAAGAAACGATTATGCTATTCACATAATAAGAAAAACACTATGCCCATAAACAAAAAATCTTTAGGTAGCTTTGTAGTACGCGCCGGCCGGTCGTATTCCACAAGCATGGCTGCCCTTACTGCCAGTGTTAATTGGTATTTTAAGCTCAATTGCGACTGACGCCGGCTACTTGGTGCTTATTCCGCTGGCAGGCCTATTATACGCTGGCCTTGGCCACAATCCGCTTATTGGTATGGCAGCCGCGTTTGCAGGTGTTTCGGCAGGTTTAAGCGCGGCGGGCATTGGCACATTAGTATAAGCCACTATACATTTGTATAATTTGTGACAATACACGTGTTGTCAAGACGCATCGCATTGATGTATTGTGTGAATGGGACGTAATTTTTGTGTAACTAAAATATAGAAATCCCTTGTGTTGTGGTCACAATGTCCCAAGGTATATAAGTGAGCATTCAAAAACGTAACAGAAGCCAAAAGGAAACCCTATGAAAGTAAATGTTTCAGGTCATCACTGCGATATCACCGAGCAAGTGCAAGAAGACGTTCAAGAGAAATTCTCAAAAATAGCTAGCCATTTTCCTACTCTTATATCCATAGACATTATTGTAACCAAAGAGCACGGTGAATACAGCGCAGAAGTTGCCACAAAATATGAAGGCACCAAAATTGGTGTAACCGGCAAGCACAGCGTTATGTACCCCGCCATTACCCAAGCGAGAAAAAAATTAGATGCAGCGCTTAAGCATAGAAAGGGCCAATTAAAAGCCGACCTGCATGATAAGCCAGAAGTAACCACCCCCGAAATTGCCCACGAAATTATTCAAGGTATGGATCTTAAGTAACGGTATTTCCAACACTGTTAAACGCTAGTGTGGTAGAAAACTCAATTAGCTAAGCGCTGAGTTAGGCGTATTTAAAAGCCCTCTTTTTAAGAGGGCTTTTTGCAGTTTCTAGGTAATATTTGTCAAGTCAGCACATCCTGAAGTTTGCTGGCCGTTTGGCTAGTTTTTCATCTGCGCTATTGATTGCCCCTTGAAAAAGCATATATATTGCAGCAAGCATCGATTGAAATATGAAACTCACCAACACAAGGACGTGTCATGAAAACAACACAATATGAAGCCATGCGCCGCGCATTTTTTATGTCGCCGTTTTTCGTCTTTTTAGCATTATATATTAGCACCACGACAACACTGTGGGCATTTTCATCAGCAGCTTCACCATTAACGACTTCGCCGTCACCGTTTGCAAGACAAGTAACCACAAGCGTGCAGCTTGCGCAGGTTTATGAAAGTGAAAACATTCATGCCTATTTGGTCAGTGAAAAATACGACGGCATTCGGGCTATCTGGAAAAACAATGAGCTTCGCACACGAAACGGACACTTAATACATGCCCCAGCGTGGTTTACACAAGCCTTGCCAAATGTGTGGCTAGACGGTGAGCTTTGGTATCAGCGCGAAGAGTTTGAATTTGTGGCTTCTGCCGTGACTAAACACATTCCAATTGATGAGCAGTGGCAGTATATAAAATATATGGTGTTTGATGCGCCCAATAAGCGCGATAGTTTTCAAAAACGAGCACAGCATTATACCGATATGCTAAACGAATTGAATATTCCTCATATACAGCCTGTTAAGCAGTTCACAGTTGACAATAATCAGGCCTTAATGACTTTGTTAGCAAAATATACAAAAAACGGTAGCGAAGGCCTTATGTTGCAAAAGGCCGACGCACTATTTACCAATGGTCGTAGCGGCAATTTGCTCAAACTAAAAAAATACATGGACGCCGAGGGACTAGTGCTTGAGCACTTAAATGGTAAAGGTAAGTACACAGACAGCATGGGCGCAATGCTAATTGAACACATAAACGATAGCGGCCACACGGTGCGTTTTAAAATTGGCACTGGCTTTAGCGATGCCCAGCGCAATAAACCACCGGCAATAGGCAGCACCGTTACCTTTGCTTATCATGGCTATACCAAGCGAGGTATTCCAAGGTTCGCAAGTTTTATTAGAGTTCGAACAATGACCTATAAGCAACCATAAAAACAAAAAATGAGCCTGAATAGTTCATCGCACCGTACAAGTTTACGTTATCAAGAAATGATGACAACAAGCCTCATAAAACAAGCGGAGACAAAATGCTAAAATTATACGGATTCGACGTAAGCAACTACTACAACATGATTAAACTCGCCATGGCCTTAAAAGGCATTGAATATGAAGCGGTTCCTACTTACCCCAACCAAACACCAGAGTATTTAGCGATAGTGCCCACCGGCAAAGTGCCCGCACTGCAAACGAGCGATGGCATGCTAATAGAAACTAACGTTATTTTTGACTACTTAGAAGAAGTTTCACCCCAGATGCCCCTAATACATGGCAGCGCATATGAAAAAGCACGTATACGCGAGCTAATGAAAATGGTTGAGCTATATGTTGAATTACCGGCTAGACGCTGCCATAGCGAAGCATTTTTTGGCGGAAAAGTTGACGACATCACGAAATCAGAAGTTAAGCGCGCCTTACTAAACGGTATGCAGGCAATTTCTCGCGCCGCCTCATTCTCCCCTTATTTAGCCGGAGACAAGCTAAGCGCCGCCGATATTTTCTTTTTATATTCGCTCGATTTAGCATCAGGTGTCGCCAAAAAGCTCTACAACATAGACTTATTAGCCGAAGCACCAGGCGCCCAAGAGCTTATGAGAACGCTTAACGCCATGCCCGAAGTTAAGGCGATCGCAAAGGATAAAAGAGCCGCCGGCCCAGCTTTTAGCGCCTATGTAGCGCAGCAGATGAAAAAGTAAGAAGCACTACAACAGTCGCTTTTTAATCACTTAAATAAAGCGTAAAGTTTGCGTACTTTGTAACGCTTCTTTCACCAGGGTCCTGTTGAGAAGATTGTTCAGTGAGAAAGGTTTCCATGAGAGTATTTCCTACAGTGTACTACGGTGTACTTCGGTATATTACGGTGTATTTTCTAACTGATCTATTACGCCGCGCCTAAACTGCGGCGTAACATTAAAATACCAAGTAAGCGAGCGGTTCGTTTCAGGATTTTGCACTCTAATAGCCTGAATGGGCAAGTTATTGATATACGTAAGCGACTGCCCCACCGCGACTAATTGATGCAGTTGAATGAAGGCATAAATATCGCTCACACTGGTAATGTAAAAAGGTGACTCGGGGCTTTGTCCGCTGCCGGTGCGCCAAATAGCTTCAATAAAATTATCGAGTATTGCATTATGAAACCTGCCTAGCGCAATATTGCCCGATTCTGCGGCGCATATAGCCACGCCATAGTGCCCGGTAAGTGAGGTATAATTTGTTGCCAGCAGCTCATTGTTTATATTCAAACACTGCTGCCACTGGCCATTTTGCATATATGCTTGAGACAGCAGTTTAAAACGCTGCTCGTCATCACTTCTAGGGCGGTACAAGGACGTCAGCGGGTATAGCTGAATTATACGGTCATAATCAGCTGCGTGTGCTTGGTGGTTGTTTATTTTATCAATAATGGCGTAATAGTCGGTGTCGCTCTTGGTATAGTTAAGCACCTTAGCGTTGTCACCCGTGGCGGCGCAGCCGTATAAAAATAACAATACAGCCAGTACCCAAAGGGGTCTTATGGCGTTGAACCCTACCTGCTGCACTGACGATCCTTATTTTGTTCATCAAGCCATACTTTTAAAGATATATATTTTGCGCACAACACCGACACTTGTTCGTTGAAGTAGGTGTCTACTTTAGCAATGAAGGCTTGTTTTTGCATTTGTGCAGGGCTTCTAAAATCACTTGCGTTGAGCTCAGGGTAAGCCATAACAAACGCTTTTTCCAAGCCCGACTCCAAGGCTCTAAAAGACTCAATCACGGCCGCACGGAGTGACACTTCCGCCAGCTTCATTAAAAAGGTAACCTGCGCTTGTCTAGATTGCGCAGTAAATGTTTTCCAATCCATGTTAATACTTCCTTATTTCCTCACGCTATAGCGAATGTTGGCTACCTTCACTACCTTGGGAAATTTCCTTAATATCAAGCGCAAACTCGCCCGGTGCGCCATCAGCTAGCATAAATCCAAGCTGAGTAACGTCGGCAAAAGTGAGGGCTGGTGCGCGCGGCACTAAGCGGCCTCTGAACTGCGGGGTAAAGTCATTAGTGGTGAAACGAATCGTTTGCCATTCACCCTTTACAGTTTGAAACGGCGCCACGTAGGCTACGCCATCGATATAACGGTCAGTGCGAAGGCGAAATTGATACGTGCGACCGTCGCCTTTCACCACAATTTGCATGGGTGTGCTGGCCTGCCAGTTTATCGGCTCATCTACCCGTCTTATGGAAGCAAAACCACCGTTGTTTAGCATAGACAAGTCGCCATCAAAGCGCATGTGATCAGCGCCTAGCTTTATGCTAGCTTGAGAACGGCCGCCCATTACGGTGTCGTTTACCACTATCCAATTTTGGGCTTCAGCGGCGGTGCTGAGTTTTATTTGTGGGCTTGATGTAGAATTTGCCATCGCAGTGCCTGCTATTGTTGCTGTCATTAACACAAAGCCAAGTCTTAGTATAACTTTGATGTTATAAAATCGCTGTCTAGCACGCGACGCTATTTTGTGCTTTTCTAAAGTAGGCTTCATAATTGCTATCGCTGAGTTATATCACTCTTCTTATGTAAGTATAGGTCGCTTCGATCATAAGTGCTTAGTAAAAGACTTTATATATCTTGTCTGCTATTTTTAAATATTTGGGAAGTTGGTAAACAAGATCTTCCTTATTATTAATTGATATATGCCAATATAAGCTCGTTTAACGAAGAACTTGAAATTTAGAAAATATATATATCAACAGCTTAAAACTTTTTAAGATATACGAAGAGCTTCCCAAAGGCCTTGAAAGTGCGATCTTACTTCTGCTGTCATACTTAAAACTGACATATACATGGTTGAACATACAATAATATATACTAGACTTATACATAGGCGACACAATATGGCAACTGCTTCATTGTTTACAAATGGCAAAAGCCAAGCGGTTAGGATACCCAAGGAATTAGAATTCGAAGGGATAAACGAAGTTGAAATCACTCGAAACGGTGATTCAATCGTGTTAACGCCTAGACGCAAATCATGGTCGACTTTCTCGTTAGTTGATAAAGCTGACGATGATTTTATGGATGCGCGCACCGATGTAGTTACCGACGGTAGGGTATCATTTTGAAAAAGACATACATGTTAGATACAAATATTTGTTCTTTCATTATGCGTGAACGCCCTTTAGAGTTACTCAAAATATTGCAAAAACATGTCGAAGCCAAAGACCGGCTTGTAGTTTCTGCTATTACATATGCAGAAATGAGGTTTGGTGCTATTGGCAAAAAGTTATCCCCCAAACACAATGTCATCGTGGATGAATTTATGTCACGGATTGAAAGTGTTTTACCATGGGATAAAGAAGCGGTTGACGCCACAACAAAAATAAAAAAACACTTAAGTGACAGCGGCACTACCATCGGTGCCAATGATAACGCAATAGCAGGTCACGCGATCGCCGTAGATTGCGTATTAGTCACTAATAATACCAAAGAGTTTGCACGTGTGAAGGGTCTTAGTATTGAAGATTGGACGAAATAATCACCACCTTACTAGGGGCTACTTTTTCTTTACGACCACCGGCTTACTATTCGCTGATGTAGCCAGCTGTTGCAGCTCGTTTTTAGGCTTTGCAGCATCGGGACTACTGGCCGCTTTGGGCTGAAGCCCTGAATAGCACCAAGAAAATTAGTGTATCCATCTGTAGGAATTAAAAACTATGCATTACTGGGACCGGACCACTACTACTTGCTCAACTGATAGGGCTTTCAATAGAAAAGTGCGCTTTTTTTGCTGTTTAGCAGTAAATCTAAGGGCAGCAGTAGGCCTAGAATAAGAATGTCATTAAGTAATCGAAAACAAAATTTATGTTTTAATGCATTCAATTCTTTATTTATGCACGCTTAACTTTGCTAATGTAGCAAGCAAAACTAAAATTGTTATTAAAACATTGATGTGGAGAGTTGAATGAATCTGTGCAATCAAGTTGTTAGCGTTGGATTGAGCCGGCTGTGTGCAAGCCGGCACACTGATCCACACTTAAGTGCATCACTCACAGTAATGGGCGAATAATGACTTCCTCTAATTTTGGCCCTTTTGCGTTATCTGTATCACCCGTATTAGCGTTAATTAGCGTAATAATTGGTTTTATAGTAACGCTTATAGTGGCAAGAAAATATAAAGGCCGTGCGTCAGATGTCATGCTAACGATGCTTCTAGCGGGTTTGGTGCTTGGCAGGCTGGTATTTGTACTGCGCTTTTTTGATAGCTACAACAGCCTTTGGCACATGCTCGATATACGCGACGGCGACCTTGATTATGCAGGCGCCTTCGTTGGCTTTGCGCTTGTTTTATTTGTAAAGCTTCGCCAAGGTAAACAGCGTAGAGCGCTCCTTAGCGGGACGTTTACTATGTTAGGCACATATGCGGTATTTAGCTTGGTAATTACCTTAGCGCGTTCACATACCGTGCTGCCGCAAAGCACTTTTATGCAGCTAAATGGACAAGAGATTACAATAAGGGGGATTAGTCAGCAGCAACCAGTTGTTGTCAACTTGTGGGCGACTTCTTGTGATCCTTGCCTACAAGAAATGCCTGTGTTGATGGCAGCTGAGCAGCGCTATAACGATGTCACCTTCATATCACTAAATCAGCGCGAAGCAAGCCAGACGGTAGCACAGTTTCTGCAGCGTGAAGGCATCAATTTTCAACACGTACTCATAGATACTAAAGGCGAAATTGCCACAAACAAGGGACTTTTCAGCCTGCCAGTCACACTGTTCTTCGACGTTAACGGCAAGCTAGTCTACAGTCATACCGGACGGATCTCGCAAGCAGATTTAGAACGGGGCATTGAGGGCTACCTAAGATAATAAATACCGCGGTCGGGGTTACCCGTTAAAAAGTATTTGCACCAATTGCAAATGGGAACTTAGGCAGTTGATAAGAACGTGGGTGCAAAGCGCCTTCGGTCTTAGTGTATGTGGAAATTTTTTTTGCTCTTTTAGCTTAACATTTTAGTGTGCTGCTTTGGTTTAACGATGAGCTTGTCAATCGCAGTATAAGTGCTGTGCGTAGCTTTGCTTTGCCGAATCGAGTATAACGTTCAAAATTTAATAAGCTCACCGGCACGTGCTGCCTATAACTACTGTCGTTTTCGCCTTCGTTAATTTGAGTAGCGTCTTTAAAGTCAATGTCAGGGTCGTGAATGTACATAAAGTCCTCATCTATATGCGTAACTGCGACCCAATGCGGGCCTTTGAAACCGTCGAACTGATAGCTACTCAACAAGCACATTACGCTAGCACCGGTGTTAAGTGCATCGGCTATATCGTTGGTGGTGTAATCTTTGTAGTTAACCTTCACACCAGCTCGCTGCGCTTTATCGACAAAATCGTGCTCTACCTGTGCAATAACATCTTTTTTATGCGCTTGGCGCACACCAGCTAAGAACAAAGGTACCTCTTGATTTATAAACACTTCGCTGCTAAAGCCATTATTAACCCCGGCTATAGCTAGGCCTAAAGGGTGGCAACCGCCGTGCCCAGAGGTCATAAATATGGTGGTCGCGGTTCTCCATATGTCAAGCTCTGCATTTTGCGCTAAGGCAATATTATTGTCGAGTTTCGCCATCGCCATTAACAACGATGCTGGCCCGCAGGTAAACTCTGTCGATTGTGCATAGTAAGGGTAGGCTGCCAAACGTGCGCTTTGCTGACCTTGCATAATAGGTTTTTGCATACGCACTGCGTTTGAGTCGTCTTCGTAATAATGCGGATAATAGCCGAATTTTTTATAATCCATAGACGCATACAGTGAAATCGCGGCGGCGTTTTTTTCAGATACTTCTAAACGTAAATAAGCACGTTTGTGTTCGATGCAGGCTTCTTCTAAAAGACGCATTAGTGCCCCAGCAATGCCTTTACCCCGGTGCGCACTTAATAAGGCTAGCGAATAAAGTCGCGCTAGGCTAGTGCCTTTACGCAAAATAACTAATCCATAGCCAACAATAGTGTCGTTTATGGTTGCCAGCAGTAGCACTTTATTTTGCGCTTTTATCCAGTATTTAAACTGCCGCCTAGACAGGCGGTCGGTCTGAAAACAAGTGTTTTCAAGCTCTGTTAGCGCGTTGACGTCGACCATGGTCGCCTGCCTAAAAGCAGCTTCTATGCGCGTTACGCCAACTCTATTTGACGACATTACTTACGCCCTCTGGCTTCTAAACGATTCACAAATTCTTGCATAATCTCCATGTACAGCTCTTTGCCGGCGTACTTGTCTTCAACCTCGGTATCGATATTGGGGTTGTCATTTACTTCAATAACATAGGCTTTACCGTTGGCTTCTTTAATGTCAACGCCATATAAGCCATTGCCAATAAAGCGGCAGGCTTTTATGGCGCTGCTGAGTACATTTTTAGGCACTTCAAAGGTGGGTAAGGTTTGCGCCATACCAGGTTCACTGTTGTTTGCATGGTTGTATATTTGCCAGTGGTTAGGCGCCATAAAATAGCGGCAGGCAAAAATAGGCTTGTTATTCAACACGCCAATGCGCCAGTCGTATTCAGTGAATAAATATTCTTGCACCAGCACTAGCGCTGACACTTTTATCATTTCTTTTAATTTTTCAAGCAGCGCGGCTTCGTCTTTGACCTTATATACGCCCAGTGAAAAGGCGCTTTCAGGCAGTTTCAAAATCATCGGGAAACCGAAGGTATCGGCTAAATCTGTTAAGGTTTCTGGCGTGTAGTTAGTCACAAAGCGCGTTTTGGGTGACGGTATTTTATGGTAACTAAAGGCATCATGCAAAAACACTTTATTGCAGCAGCGAAGTATTGAACTAGGGTCATCTATTACCACAATACCTTCTTTTTCAGCGGCTCTTGCTAATTCGTAAGTGTGACTTTTGATGGAGGTTGTTTCGCGAATAAACAGCGCGTCGAAACGGGCAACAAAGCTGCGATAATCAATGCAGTTGTCGTATTCTACTAATTCCGCTTTAATGCCAAGCTGCGATGCCGCCTTTACAAAAAGCTTTAAGGCTTTGCTATCACTTGGCGGTGTCTCTTCTTTTGAATTTACCAGAATAGCCATATCCCAGCGGTGCTTTTTGGTTTTAGTGCGGCTTCGCCAAACTTGCTGTGTAAACTTCTCAAGCTGCGTATGAAAATCGCTAAATTGGTCTTCAGTCAAGCTAGTGATAGATTTCTTTTTAAGAAATGCACGCCAAAGATCACCACTTTTACTAAAGCGAGCAGTTAACAAGGGCAGTCGGCACTGCATAAATAAATAATTCGCCAAGCGGGTAAAGCTCACTGAAGCGGTATTGCCACAGTATATTGGCAGTTCAAATGTTTCAGCACTAGAGCCTGTCCCGTTTAGCTCAGCATTTAAGGCTTTATTAAAATGGCTGGGCAAAATTAACTGCATTTCGCCGCCGTTTTGAAGCTGTGAGCCAATATCGACAATAGTGCTGACACTGGGTAACACTTCATGCTGGCGCGCCTGAGCCAGCAATGAACAGTAATATCCCTCACTGAGATACTGCTCTGTATCGCACAAGTTTATGACTCTCGTCTTTTGCTCATTCGCCTTCGGGTACTGCGCTAAATACTCTGCAAAACTCAATACTTGTGCTTGCACACCAGAAATTTGCTGACCGTAGTCACTGACTATTAATGTGATAGACATTTTTGTTCCGAGCGTTCCTAATGTGAGAGTAAATATAATAAGCGGATATGCTGCTTAATCAACAAATTTTACTAAACAATATGTACAGTATTGCTGCATTGTCTTACCCATTTATATAGGTCGCTGGCGCTATTTATATAGGTCGCTGGCGCTGCATTTGTTGTAGCGTGCATGGTGTGCTTAGGTAGAAAATTGGGCATTGTGTGAAGCCGCGAATATAGAGGATGTAACAGATGTTAGCAAGAGAAACTAATTTAACCAGGCCTCTCTAGTTTCTTAGTTTCTGTGACCCCATTGCTTTTTTAATGTACCTGCTCTATCTTGCAGGCACATAACAGCGCTCATAGTGATGTAGCTCTTACATATCGAACCTACTGCCGCTAAACCTTGACCATATTATTAGCTAACAAAACTAGCAGCCACCATTTACGGAGACACCTGTGAACGACGACAATTCACCCAACTCGATTGAAGAAACCGGAACACATATTGAATTACGGCATTTAACCCTTGATGACTTCGAAGATATTCAAGCGCTTATGAATATTGTGTATAAAAACAACGGTGGGGCACTTTCGAAAAAGCGCTATCAAGCACAAATAAATACCTTTGCCGACGGACAAATTTGTATAGTAGACAACGGTAAAGTCATCGCGGCCGCCTTTGCGGTGATTGTTGATTACGAAAAATTTGGTGACAAACACACCTACGAAGAAATAACTGGCGATGCCTACATTACTACTCACGATCCGAAAGGCGACGTAATGTATGGGGTAGATTTTTTCGTAGACCCAGAATATCGCGGCATGCGCTTAGGTCGCCGCTTGTACGAGGCGCGCAAAGAGCTATGCCGTAACCTCAATTTAAAAAGTATTATGGCGGGCGGGCGTATTCCTAACTATTCTCAATACGCAGATAAGATGACGCCGTATGAATATATTGAGCAAGTAAAAGAAAAAGAGTTCCACGACCCAACGCTCTCGTTTCAAATGAGCAACGGTTTTGTGGTTAAGCAAATACTAAAAGCTTACTTACCCGAAGATAAAGCCTCACATGGCTACGCTACTTTACTGCAGTGGCACAACATGTACTACGACGCAGAAAAACCCTCTTTATTAGCAAGTAAATATTCAAGTGCCCGCTTAGGATTGGTGCAGTGGCAAATGCGCTATTTTGACGATGTGGCTGAACTGCTCCAGCAGGTTGAGTACTTTATTGACGCGCTGTCTGACTATAAATGCGACTTAGCCGTGCTGCCCGAGTTTTTTAATGCACCGCTTATGGGTCTAAGCGATTCAGACGCACCCATAGACGCTATTTGGCATTTAGCCGAGTACACCGAAGAGCTGTTAACGGCAATATCGGAGCTGGCAGTAAGCTACAACATTAACATTGTGGCCGGTTCAATGCCCTTAATTGAAGATAATGAGCTGTATAACGTCGCTTACTTATGTCACCGAGACGGCCGTGTTGAAAGCCAATATAAACTGCATCCCACGCCTTATGAAAAAAATGGCTGGCTGATGAAAGGCGGCGACAAACTCGCTGCGTTTGAAACTGATTTTGGCAAAATAGGTATTTTAATATGTTATGACGTTGAGTTTCCAGAGCTTGCGCGTATTTTGTCAGAAGAAGAAATACAAATTTTATGTGTACCGTTTTGGACTGACACCAAAAATGGGTACTTGCGTGTACGCCGCTGTGCTCAAGCTCGCGCCATTGAAAACGAGTGTTACGTTGCTATTGCGGGCAGCGTAGGGAACCTGCCTAAAGTAGACAATGTCGACATTCAGTATGCACAAACCGCCGTCTTTTCACCTTCCGACTTTGCCTTCCCACACGATGCTATTGTGTCTGAAACAACCCCTAATACGGAAATGATGCTGATTGCCGATTTGGATTTAGACAAGCTTGAGAAGCTTAAGAACGAAGGTTCAGTACGTAACTATTTAGACAAGCGCAGAGACTTATACAGAGTACAGTGGATTGGTGAAAAGTAATAAAAGGCAGGCCAACATGCTCAATACTATTGTTGTTACATTAGCTTGTAAGGCGGCCTTATGATCCCCTGGGTGTATCTGGGTAAAGCCATTATACCCAACAATGGCGGCGAGTTAACCCTGTCTAGGCGCGATGAAGAGTTTTCGATAAAACTATCCGGTATACGCGGAGAATTGATGAACAGCCGCGTGTACAACTCAGAGCAAGAGCTGGCTACACTTGGCTGCGCTCATATAAGCACTACTAAAAACGCGCATGTATTAGTGGGCGGATTAGGCATGGGGTACACCTTAGCTGCCGCGCTTGGCGCCACTAACAACAGCGCAACCGTGACGGTAGCGGAGCTGGTACCTGAGGTAGTTCAGTGGAATAAGGGCCCTTTGGGGAGGTGTGCAAAAAATCCACTTGATAATCCCCGCACTAAGGTGCACATAGGGGATATTAAAACACTATTGGCCACGCGCGCGCCTACCTATAACGCCATTTTACTGGATGTAGACAACGGTCCTGAAGGCCTAACTCAACGCGACAATGATTGGATATATTCCTTAACTGGGCTTAAAGATATTTATCAAACCCTTTTACCTAAAGGGGTGCTGGCAACATGGTCCGCTGAGCCAGATAACTTATTTACGCTTAGATTAAAGAAAGCGGGGTATGAAGTCAGTACTCGCATTGCTAGAGCACGCAAAGGAAAGGGCAGCCGGCATACTATTTTTTTAGCGCGAAAAGCCTAGCGTAGCTGAAAGTTAACTGCATACTTAGTTTCAATGTTAGTTTCACTGCGCGCGAAAATATAGACATTATGGCCTCTAACACGAATTAAAGGAGATAAAAACAAGCGGCGGCTACAATTACAAGTGCAGCGCCTGGTAGTAAGTACTTACGTGAATACGCGGTTTCATCCCAATACAGCATTACATAGGCACCCGTAAGCGGCAGCAGCAGTACGCATATTATTCCCCACGTGGTTCGTTTATTACCAAATGCAGCGGCAATTGTTAACAGCGCACCAAAAAACAACAGCGCAAGCCCCGTGCTTAGTAGCATAGTAATCGCCACTACCACATACAAATTCATATCGGCCATTCACAGCTCCGCATCACTATGTTATTTAATAAATGTCTCGTTATTATAGCCGCATTCAACATTATTTGATCACATATAAGACGCGAATGTCATTAGCGCTGGGATCTCACTAAGCAAGTAAATTCAAAAGTTTATTATTAAATAGCAGTAGAGCCGCCGTCAATTGGTAAAGCAATGCCTGTAGTGAATCCGGCTAAGTCTGAGCATAAATACAGCACGGCTGCGGCTACTTCTTCAGGCTGGCCGATGCGTCCAACGGGATGAAGGTTTTTGATAAACTGCTCTTTTTGCGGCTCAATATGTATGGCTCGAGTATACATTTTCGTATTGATAACCCCAGGGCATACCGCATTCACACGCAGGCCCTTTTTACCATATTCAACCGCGGCTGACTTCGTAAGCCCGATTACCGCATGCTTACTGGCGCTATACACACTCATTTTAGGCGCGGCGCCCAAACCCGCAATCGACGCGGTATTCACAATAGACGACGAAGCCTGCTTGAGCATAGCAGGAATTTGATACTTCATGCAGCGCCAAACCCCTTTCACATTCACGTCCATTATTTTGTCGTAAATAGCCTCGTCACCATCTGCCAACTTACACTGTTCTATTTCAATACCCGCATTGTTAAACGCAATGTCTAACTTTCCATAGGCGTATAAAGTAGCCTCAACCATTGCTTTAACGTCTTCATTTTTGGTTACATCGCAAAAAATAAATCTCGCTATTCCGCCCGCTTGTTTGACCATAGAAACCGTCTCTTCACCATCTGCTTGACTAATGTCAGCCACCACAACATTTGCACCTTGCTGCGCAAAAGCCAGTGCCGTAGCCCGCCCAATACCATTGCCAGCTCCCGTAATCAGTACTACTTTGCCAATAAAATTATTCATCGCTATATCCTATCTAAATTTAAACCATGAAACTGTAGGAGATTTAGCCACACTAAAGAACTGTTTTATTTTCATGAGTGTGTATTAGTCTCAAGAATTTCCAGCAAACCAAGTGAGGTCTAAAAAATAAAGACGAGAAATAACAGGGCGAAGCCGGTGAGATAACATAAGCCTATCCAGCTAAGCAGTTTCAGCGGCAAACTCAGCGCAATGCCGTTAGTGCCTTGCATCAGGCTATAGTTGAGCCAGGCAAATACCGGCGTGGTTAAAAAGGCCAAGGTCATAGCAAAGGTGAGCATGGGTGCCAGCGCTGATTTGAAAAATAAAATTAGCGCCATACCGCATGCGGCTTGGACCAGCAACCAATAATTAAGCGGCGCGGTAGAGGCAATCCAGCCGAGCTGGGTAAACGACGCATGCAGGCTGCGCGCATAGCCATCTAGGACCGTAATAGTGGTTCCAAACATACATAAAAAAGCCACCAGAGCAACCAGCGGCCGCGACCAGCTGCCAATAGTGCTCACATACATATTCATGAGCTGTTGCGCAAACGCCCCTCCAGCCACCGCAATGGGCTGCTCGTTGCCATATTGTACTAAGGCACCCAAAGATAAAAACATCAGCGCTAGCCCAGCGGTAAGCCAATAGCCAAGATTAAAATCGAACAGACCTTGGGAGCGCGTTATTTGCACATGGCGCTGCTTTTCTTTTAACCACAATGAGCTGATAGCTGAAATCTCGATAGGGGCAGGCATCCAGCCCATTAAGGCCACTAAAAACCCCATGCCCGCTAAGGTCCATGGCGACGGCCCAATGTAGTCAGGTGGCGCTTGGGCACCGTTTTGCCAAGCAATCGCCACGGCAATTAAGGTGGTAACGGTTAGCACCAGCATGATTATTTTTGATACCGCGTCGAGTGCTCGATAGTGACCCAGCAGCAAAATCAGCAAACAGGCAGCCAAGACCACCCAGCATAATAACGTTATCGACACATTGCCTGGAAGCGCATACTGCAAGAGGCTGGCGGTGAGTAACAGCACCCCGGCGGTATTGACCACAGCAGCGATAATCATCAACACAATAAAACTGTAGAAATAGGCCTTGCCCTTTCGCTGATAGCCCTCAAGTAAGCTTTCATTGCGCTCTAGGGTGTACTGCACGCCAAACCGAAAAAATGGATATTTGAGTATATTAACCAGTACTATCAGCCAAACAAGCTGCCAGCCAAACAGCGCACCGGCTTGCGTAGACGCCACCAAATGGGAGCCACCAATGGCAGCGGTAGCCATTAAAATACCCGGGCCTAATGCCTGTAATCGGCCTTGCCATCCTTGCTGTTGAGCTTCCATACGGTGCGTTGTTATTTGATGTGAATGTGCATGCATAATAAACAAAATGCACCCGCGATTCAACATCTGTTAACGGCAAACAAGGACAAGTGGTGTGCTTGAGTATTCGCTTACTAAATTTGCTGCGCTGACACTGACAGCTTACTAAACTCTTGCCCACACACAAATGCGATCACCACAGTAAGCATCCACCTTTAACAAAGTGCAAATGTGAGTTTGATTTCAAAAAGTGATAATATGTGCGCAGGTCTTATTAAACCGGCTAGACGACATGAGCATAACTTTATTTATACGAACTTTACTGACATTGCTTTGCATAAAATGCTTACTTTTCACTATTGGTGATGTAAAAGCACAGGAGGCAATAGCCGCCAGCACTTTTTCTACCGCAGACGCTAATCTTGTTATTTTGCAATATCATCATGTTGCTAGCGACACGCCAGCAAGCACTAGCGTGACACCTGAAGTGTTTGCTGAGCACATGGCGTTTTTGGCGCAAAATTATAAGGTTATAGACCTTGCTGAGGCGATTTCCGCTATTCAAAACAAACAGTCTTTGCCCAAAAAATCAGTCGCAATTACCTTTGACGACGGTTTTACTAATATTTTAACAAACGCACATCCGGTGTTGCTTAAACATAAGTTCCCATACACTATATTTATTAACCCCGCCATAATAGGAGAGTTTGCAAATCAATTAACATGGGCACAAATAAAGCAAATGCAGCCCTTAGCCACCTTTGCCAATCATACTTTGGACCATGCTCACTTATTAGAAAAATACCCTGGCGAGACGCAAACGCAATGGCTTGAACGGGTAATGCAAGATGTGAATCAGGCTGAACAAATAATGCTTGATACACTAGGCTATAGTAAAAAATGGCTGGCCTATCCTTACGGTGAATTCAACCATGCACTAAAGCAAGAGCTGCAGGTCCAAGGTTACATTGGTTTTGGTCAGCAGTCTGGCGCGGTGAGCCGCTTTAGTGATTTTGGCGCGCTGCCTCGTTTTCCTGCAGCTGGCATATACGCCAAAATTAGCGCCTTAAAAGTGAAACTTGACAGCTTAGCCATGCCGGTTAAATTAATAGTGCCTGCTACATTTGAGTTTACGCCAAACACGGTCATCGATGAGCTAATACTAGAAGTAACTAGTGCCGACGTTCGCCTAAGCGCTTTTGCCTGCTATTTTAAAGGCGAAAAACTTAAATTTATGGGCAACGGCAATACCCTTACTGTAAAAGTAAATCATACAAGCCTTGCTGGCCGTGCCCGCATTAACTGCACGGCGCCAAGCGTTGCAGCGCCCTCCAGATATTACTGGTTTTCATATCCCATGTTTACGGCAACAAGTGAAGGTAAGTTTTTAGATTAAATACCTGCTCCAGTGGCTATATTTTGGAGTAAGCATGCAGATAATAAGAAGCGTCAGTGTCGTTGCTCTAGTGCTACTTGCGACGTTGAGCTGCTCGGCGAGTAAGAACAGCAGCGATGATAAAAGCAAGCGCTTGCACTATAGCCTAGAGCTAAGCGCCCATAAACTTGAGCCTTAGTGTAAAAATTTTTGATATACTAATCGCCAGTTGCAAAACCCACAGCCCAAACCAAAAACACATTCTATTCATTTTTAATAAGGTCTTTGTATGAAAAAGTCTCTCTTCTTGCTTTTACTTCTAATGCTGGCTTCTTGTTCCAAAGAGCCAAGTCAAACGCCACTTGAGGCACCCAGCGAGCCCTCTATAGATACACAAGCGTCTTCTCAAGCACAAGCGCCTTGGCTTGAAAATATTCACTATATTGTGCTAGATCAACCCGCCAGCGAAACCCCTCAGGTGCAAGAGTTTTTCTCATTTTGGTGCCCTCACTGCCATAATTTTGAGCCCATAGTAGCGCTTATAAAAGACCAGCTCGATGCTGGAACCGCGTTTAAAAAGGTACACGTGGATTTTATGGGCTTTACCTCGAAGGAGATTCAACAAAGCGCCAGTCAGGCAATGTTAATTGCTGACTATATGGGCAAAGAGGATGTTATCAACAGTGCCATATTTGACCACATTCACGTTGAAAAAAAAGAGATTGCAGGTTTAGCTGACATAGAACCACTATTTTTAGCAAATCAAGTCTCGGCGCAAGACTTTGCAACTGCCCAAGCCTCGCCAGAACTGGCAGCCTTAGTGCAAGAACACAGCGATACATTCACGCAATATCGTTCGAATATACAAAGCGTACCCACCTTCATTGTAAATGGAAAATATCAGGTAAAGTTCACCCAAGAAATGGATATAAACGACATGGTTAATCTTATTGCATGGCTTACCACACAATAAGGCTTACTTTAGTGGCTTTGCGCGCATTAGCCCTTTACTCGTTGTATAAATAATCTGGTATGCTGTCGGATATTTTGTCTGGCAGCACTTGTGTGAAAATTATATTCAGATGGCGGTTAAGCATAGACAACAAACTTACCCTAAGCGTAGAAATGTTTAACAGCTTTGGAAAAGTCGGCGAATTTGGTTCTTTTAATGGCCAGAGTCATCAAATTGGACCCATGCTTAGCGGCAGTATAAGCGATACCTAAATAAGCACCATTGAGAAAAACAATGAAAAAACTATTTTAGGCCACGCACGTAATACTAGTATTCATCTTTTTCTCTTGCCAGCGTTGTTTTATGACCTTCATACCTCAGTTTATCAAGCTAATAGTATTTTCGTTGGTTTTATTAATAATTGCCTGTACCCCAAACAATCAATCTGGTGATTATAATCTACCCAATGACCCTAATATTCTTCCAAGCTGGTATGGCCAGTCTTACGATTTATTCTTTAACACCTCCCCTGCACAAATTCCTCTGCTTGCAAAAAGTCTCAATGACTTAAGTAAAGCAACAAAGGTTAATGACGGCAGTCTAGCTGCACAAAAATCCTTAATAATAGAGAATGTTCTGACTCGATCACTTGGCAGTAGCATCGAGAATGAAGCGCGTTTGGCAATTGAGCAGCAGCGAAATGAACAGTTTATTGCGCATCAGTTCGCATCTTTAGGTGAGCTCTATTTGTCCCCAAAAGATAATGACTATTTGCAGCAAAACAAAACGTGGTCACAGTATGTAGATTCGTTAATAGCACTTGGCGATGAGTTTGATGTGTTTAAGCAAGGCGAAATAGATATTTATACGGCCAGTGAAGAGTTTTCTCTATTTGCATATCAGCGCACCTTGGGAAATACCCGCGCATTTGTTGCGTTTAACTTTTCTTTTGACACCGTCGAAGT
Organism: Glaciecola punicea; assembly: GCF_001756615.1. NCBI lineage: Bacteria > Pseudomonadati > Pseudomonadota > Gammaproteobacteria > Alteromonadales > Alteromonadaceae > Glaciecola > Glaciecola punicea. Next base: position 93,862 of record NZ_LZXY01000006.1, on the reverse strand, counting down.
CCCATTACCTTTTGGCTTTATGACCTCAACTAAAATTACCATGTGGCAGTCAGATTCCCCTAAAGCAACTACCTTTGTGACATCACAGGCCCTAATGATAAGGCCCTACACGGCGGTTATTATCATTGTTGGCTAGCACTAGTAGGCATGCAAGGTATTAAACATGCCTGGCTTGATCCGTGGCGCAAGCAAATGATACGTCAATTATTACATAGCAGGTTTTTTAACCGGTGCATCCTGCAAAAAGAATTCGATCACAACGGGCAAATGGTCAGCTAAGTCATCTTGACGCTGCGCGTCAAAGTAGGTGATAACTTTGGCCGAATTTGGCACCATCTCAGCGTGCATATTGTGGTTCATCACGGCATAGTCAAGCCTGCGAACCGGCGCAATGGCTGGATGGGTAAAATCGCTAGCGCCTAAGGGATCAACAAAGGTATTACCCGCGTTGGTGCCTGCTAACAATGTGCTTAGCTCAAGGGTGTTGGGCAGCGCGTTGAAATCGCCTACTAGCAGTATATTTCTATTGTTATCTTCATTTAAAAATCGCTCAAACTGGGCTTTTAGCATATTAATTTGACCTAAGCGCGTTGCAATATCTCGCTCGTCTCTACCTGCTTTTAAGTGCACCGCGCCTAGCACAAAAGAATAAGTATCCGATGGATATACCTCGATTGCCCACGTGCGAGTGTTTAGCCGGCTTTGAGTAGCAGGCTCGCCATCCTCGTCGCGCCAATTAACCAGTTCGGTGTGCAAATTACCGTAGTTATACATCACGCCCAAAGGCACTTTACTCATAATAACCACGTTCATGTACCAAGTGTGGGACGGCGCGTCAGCAAAAAACTGATAGCCCATGTCAGCTAAATCGGTACTTGCAATTTCTCTGAGCAATTTTGCACTTTCAAACTCTTGTAATACCACTATGTCGGCATTTGCCTGCTGTAAGGCTATAACTAAGTCGGCGCGCTTATTGCCCATATGTTGTGCATCGTCTTCGCGGCTATTGTTCACGTAAGGGTCATTGTGCTGATCAACAAAGTGTTCAACATTCCACGAGATAATTTTTAGGGTGTTTTGGTTTGTGTACGCGTAATTAGCGGGTGCGCTCCAGCCTGCCTTATATATTTGTGATGATGCTGCGCTTACCTCTGCTGTAGCTAAGTAAAGGTCTGATGAGGGCGTTTCAAGACCTGCATTATTACTTGAGCAAGCGGCGATGGTGACTGCGCTTAACATTATAAGCAGAATTTTTTGTAATTTCATAAGCTATGTTTTCCTATACAAAGAGAGAGATTTACCTAGTCTCATCTTCTTCAATAAATATTGAACGCTACTTGTTCGTTAAATAGAGCGTAATGGAAATAAATACGCCCTATTGCTAAAAAGCTTTTCATTTATCTTTTAAAGCAATAGGGCGCTAGGAACTATGCTCTATTTGGTCTCGGGCGCTTCTTTTGCCGGCATAAACACCTTAAACCCACACAGCGCAGCAATAGTAATAAGGCCAACCAGCAAGCCAAGCCATGGCTCAAACAAACTAAAGGCCATCGCGGTAATTACCATTGCGCCGCGCTCTGTGGCGTCACTGACTAAAGACAAGGCTAAGGTAGCACAAGCAAAAGCGGTAAGTATAAGTGTTACCGCTAAGGCCACTGGTAAGAGCGGCTCAAGCAGCGTCACCAGTGGCAATAATATAAATAAGAACGGCAGGCCAAACGCATAAAAGCTACCAATACTGTCAAAGATTGAGTCGACCTTGTCGCGCCCTTGCGACCAACGTTTCAACAAAACGACCTGAATACCGGTCCATAGCACACCTTGAGTGCCAAAGAAGGGTGCGATTATTCCCATCATGGCATTTCGTAAACCAGTTGCCATATGCGCGCGGCTGCCGTTTAATTCTAGTATTTCATCTGTTCTTGTTTTTTGCGCTTGTTCAATCATTTCGTTGCCCGTTACTACATCACCAAAAAACAAAATATAGGTAATTAACGCTAAGGGAAATGAAGCTAAGAACGTGTCGATAGGCGGCCATCCAATGGAAAAAGGTGATGCCTTTTCCCAAAGTGAAGCGGTAGCAGCGCCCACATCTAAAATTTCCCACCGTATATTATATTGAAACTCACCAGTGAAGTAGCCTACTGTGCCAGCAACGACGAAACCAGGGAGTAAGCCAAAACCAAGAATTTTAGCAAACCATTTTTGGTCCATAGCCAATGTCTGCAGCGGTTTTGAAAAAGCAAATACTAAACACACTACCACACCAAGCGTGCCGGCTATAGGCGCCGACTCAAACACGTTTGCTACATCGCCCTCTAACGTAACGCGCATAAACGCCGCAATCGCCGCCCCTAAAATAATGCCGCCTTTGAACACATTGGGCACTACTTTTATGAGCTTTTCTCCAAGCCCCGTCACCCCCAAAAAAATAAGAATGAACGCAAAATTGAGCGACAGCGCTGTCATCGCTTGAAATTGAGATGCATGATCACCTAAATAAGCCGGTGTGGTTATAAAAGCGACTACAAATGGTATGGCCGGCGTTAGCCAGCCGGGCGCATAGGGATCCCCAAAAAACATCCAAGAAAACGATATGAGCAAGCTATGAAACATCGCCATTACCACCGCTTCTTCAAAATTAAGGCCTAACAAGGCCATAAAGTAAGGCACTAAGGCTAGTCCTGTCGCGCCTGCGACCGCGAATCCTTGGAGCATGTCAGCTAGTGAAAAGCGCAGATGAATAAGCGGTATCCGCATAGTAAACGGTCCCCATTTAAAACCGGGCTGAACCTCACCGTCGGGTCTTTTTGCTAGCATATTATTATTTTCCCTTAGTCAGCTATTTAGTAATAGCCCTGCGTATTCTGGGTACGCATTTTTAAAATCTTATTTATATCATTCTTGCGTGTTCTACAATATGACGACAAAACTGCAGCTTAATTTGTACACTATTTTCACACAAAAGGTGTAACTTTTTTACATTTAGCCTAAGCCGACTGACATTGAAGCAATTAAATGCTAAAAACACACAGACCCAAATTACAAAATCAATGGAAGCAAGCAAAGGTCAAGGTGAAGTAGTGCTTAGGAAAAAAGTATAACAAGAACGAGTTTGAGCTAAATTAGTGTGAATCCGCGGTGTTTTTACATAATATTTCGTCTAATGCTGTTCTAATACAACATAGTCAGGCTGCTTAATTATTTAAAAACGATTATTAGACTAAAGTGCTTTGTAAAAATGTTAAGCATGAGCCAGTATTTTGTTAACCGCATCGAAATAATAATCTTAAAAACAAGATCTTAAAAAAATGTGCACTTCTTTGTTAGTGTTTAGTAATAATGACAATAGCAGATTCGGCATCTATAGAAAGTTGCTCACTGGGTACGCTTTGCAAAATATTAGTGCTGTCATTGGAATGCCAGAGCAGCCAACTTTGGGTGTTTACGACCGCACTTGGTAATATGATTTGTTGGCGCTTAGGCCCAGTATTGAATACAATATAAGCACTCTCTCCCTCGTCATTATAACGTCTGTAAGACATTAAGCGCTTTTTATCGTCTTGTTGAAAAAACTCTATAGCTCCCTGAGATAACACTGGATTAGCGCGCCTTAACTTCACTAGAAATTGATAATAATCGAATAAATCTTGATTAAATTGCACCTCCTTAACTTGGTCCATGCTAGCTAGGGGATGCTCGCTTTCATTAGCAAACGAATACTCTGGCCATATAAGTGGTTTTTGATGATGCGGGCTTTCATCGCCCCACATACCCATTTCGTCTCCCGCCAAGAGTTGTGGCGCTCCAAACCAAGTAAACTGAAAAACTAACAGCAATTTTGCCGTGTTGATAGTACTTAAGCCTGGTTTAAGAGCATTATAGTTTTTATTATTGCTGTCCTTGCCTTTTGTTTTTTCACTACTATTGGCCAGTAAAGCGCTCAGAAGACGCGGTGTTTCATGACTAGCAGATATATTAATACTCGAATACACATACTCCCTATTAAGACCTTTTTCGGCCTGCTGTAATATAGACACAAATTGTGAAGGCCTTTGCGCCTGAGCGGGCGTTGAAAAATAGTCACTTGCAGCCTTGTATCTGCCATTATCTATGAGGCCGTCAAATACATCACCTTGCAGCGCAAGGTCGGCAGTAAACCGCATTTCGCTGTTTTTATCTGTTGAAATATCACCCACTAAATAAGCTTGTGGATTGATAGATTTAACGTAAATACGATAGTCACGCCAAAAGTCCAAGGGAAGATTATTGGCGTCGCTTAACATAAAGCCGTCAACTCCATCGCTGGAGTCGCCGTCTTTGTTAGGGTCAAGCCACCGGCGTGTCACAGCCATTATATGCGCTTTTGCCGCTTGACTCTTAATATCACCTTGGACTAAGCTTCTGGGTGTTGAAGTAGCCTCACTTGCATTTTTTTGCGCAGGCAATGGTGTGATATCGCTTGCTATTCGGCCAACGTTATCAGGGCTTTTCATGTCAAACCAGTCAATATATTGAGATGATTGCTGATTATCTAAAACGTCGTGCCAAGCCCAAAAATGTTGCCCAGGAGCGCCCCATGAATAGTCCAAGATGAGACGAATGTTACGCGCTTTTGTTTGCTTTATAAGCTCTAAAAACAAGGTGTCGGCGCTGGTCATGTGCCAAGTACTTGGATCACTAGGGTCTTCAGAAGCTATGAGCGCGACATCACCAGCAGGATCAGGACCAAAGTTAACATCGATGTGACGCCAGCTGCGCGGCTGACGTTTATCAGCGCAGGGCGAATCGTTTATAGGGCTAAAATAAATAGCGTTTATTCCTAGGCTTTCCAAATAATCGAGCTTATCAAGCACGCCTTGTAAGTCGCCTCCGTAACGCCTAAGAGCCACTTTTGCATCGAAACTGTGTATGACACCGCCATTGATGTCTGTTTTTCCAAACATATCCTCAAAATAAGAGTCTGGTGAATACCAGTTTTGAGTCCACGGGGTGATTTCCCAAGTAGGTGGAATATAGCCCGGTGCACTGCCGACAAGCGTCGCTGCTGTAGGGTCGTTACCTGAGTCGGCATTATAAAACCGGTCAACCATAATCTGATACCATATGGCTTCTTTTGTCCACTGCGGTACTGTTGTAGGAACTGGCTTAAGAACCACGGGATCAGCTGCTTTGCCGCAAGATATTAGCAAAACAACACTAACTAATATTGCCAAACGGTATTTCATTTAAACATCCTAGTATTGCCTAGTAGGCTATTATTATTAATTCTATGTATAGTCGCACGTTTTACCGAATCCTTACAAACTGCTTACCAAGTTTTGCGCTCTAGCACTTCAACGGTTGCAGGTGGAGCCGGTTCAATGGCAATAGGTAAGCGGTTTACTAGGTTACCTATTGCTATTGAGGCTTATTAAACCAAACACAAATGGTGTAGAACTGACTTATCGAGTATGGTATTCCTATATCATACTTGCGCATTGCGCTGATTATAATAAGGAACAAACAATGAAAACCTCTATTTGGCTATGCCTTACGCTTATTGCCTCGGCATTAGCACTTAGCGCATGCAGCGCTCCAAAAGAACCTGAAGCTTCAGCAGCACCTGATGACGTCGCGATTGAATCGGGTACCGATTACCACTCGTTTAGCAATCCTAGTGAAATACTAGTTAAGCACATAAACCTTGATCTAAACGCTGACTTCAGCCAAAAAAGCCTTATAGGCCGCGCCCAGCTTAGCTTTGAACGCGTTGAGCAAAAAGCGACCGAACTCATTCTAGACACGCGTGATCTGACGATTAAAAACGTGACTGTAAACGACAAACCAGTCGATTACACGTTAAAACCAGCCGATGAAAATTTAGGCGCAGCGCTGCATATTGATGTTGGCAAGCGGGCTACACAAGTTACTGTTCACTATCAAACCTCACCCAGCGCGTCGGGCGTGCAGTGGCTTACGCCTGCGCAAACAGCCGGCAAACAGCACCCATTTCTATTTACCCAAGCTCAGGCTATTCATGCAAGAAGCTTTATACCACTGCAAGACTCTCCCCAAGTGCGCGTAACTTACAACGCCACTATTCGCACTCCCAAAGAATTGCTTGCGGTGATGAGCGCATCCAATGATCCTAATACCCCGCGAGATGGCGTTTATGAATTTACTATGCCACAGCCAATTCCTTCCTATTTAATTGCCCTAGCCGTTGGCGATTTACGCTTTATGCCCATGGGAGAGCGCACCGGCGTATATGCAGAGCCATCAATATTACAGGCTGCTGCGGCAGAGTTTGAAGACACCGAAAGTATGCTTGAGCTTACCGAAGAAAAATATGGTGCCTACAGCTGGGACCGTTACGACCTGCTTATTTTGCCACCGTCTTTTCCTTTTGGCGGCATGGAAAACCCGCGCCTGTCATTTATTACCCCTACCGTCATTGCGGGAGACAAAAGCTTAGTGTCACTCATTGCGCATGAGCTTGCGCATAGCTGGTCGGGCAATACCGTGACCAACGCTACCTGGCGTGACCTGTGGTTAAATGAAGGTTTTACGACTTATCTGACCTACCGCATCATGGAGATGATTTACGGCACCGACCGCTACAATATGGAAGCGGTGTTAGGTTATCAAGACCTGCAGGCGGCTATTGCTAGGCTGCCTGAGAATGATCAAATCTTAGCCATTGACCTGCGCGGACGCAATCCTGACGATGTATTTTCAACTATCCCCTATGAAAAAGGTGCCTTGTTTTTGCGCGAGCTTGAAATGAAAATTGGCCGCGATAACTTTGATCAATTCTTGCTTGATTACTTCGATGCATTTGCATTTAAAAGTATTACCACCGACGAATTTATTGCCTACCTAGACAACACGCTGCTAAAAACCTATTCAAATGAGCTCAGCAAAACGCGCATTCAAGAGTGGATTTTCGCCCCCGGTATTCCACAAGATGCACCTGTGCCGTCGTCTGATGCCTTTGTTTTTGTTGATAACGAACGCGACGCGTGGCTAAGCGGTGATATTCCGGTAACAGATATCATATCCGAAACGTGGACGGTTCATCAGTGGCTATATTTTTTAAATAATATGCCCAATGAACTCAGCCCACAGCAGCTTGCTGAGCTTGATGCTACATTTGCATTCACGCAGAGTAAAAATAATGAAATAGCCCACAGTTGGCTAATGATAGCGGTTAGCAATGAGTATAAGCCTGCCTACGATCGCTTATATAGCTACCTTACTAGCATAGGCCGTAATAAATTAGTAAAGCCTTTATACGAAGCGCTGTCAAAAACACCAGAGGGCAAGGCTTTCGCTAAAAAGGCATTTGAAGAAGCTAAACCAGGCTATCATCCGCTGACTATACGCGCGAATGAAGGATTTGTAGACTAAGTGCATAAAAAGGCTTATAGTAAATAAAGGTATAAGCCTTTGTTTTTAAACGAGTCGCTTTATGTTTTACAGTAAAAAATTTCTTTGCAGGCATAAGTAGATGGAAACACAATCCAAAATAGCCTGTCACGACTGTGACTGTCTAATTATGCTGCCTGAGATGCAGATAAACCAAACGCTGGTGTGTCCAAGCTGTTCAAGCAAGCAGTTTACCACCTACAATCGTCCGCTTGACTACAGCATCTCTTATGGTTTGTCGTCACTAATACTGCTCGTAATGGCGAATAGCTTCCCGTTCTTATCCTTTGACGTGCAGGGACAAATTCGCACCATTACGTTAATTCAGGCGTCCAACGACTTGTTCATCCAAGATTTTGTATTTTTAGCCGTACTGGTATATATATTTGTGCTGCTGCTACCCATGGCATACTTAAGCCTACTGCTGATCTTACTTATTCCGATTAAATTTGGCCTAAAGTCTTTTTTCGCGGTATCTATTGGCAGGCTGATTGGGTATTTTAGACCCTGGATTATGGCTGAAGTATTTATTGTTGGGGTCTTAATTGCGCTTATAAAAGTGATTGATTTAGCCGATATTATTGTGGGCTTTTCATTTTGGGCTTACATAGGTTTTGCTATTTTGTTTACTCTAACGGCGAATATATCTAATCGCCACCAGCTTTGGTATTGGATAGACCGTGCGAAACGATAAAGCAAAAGTCGCCAGCGACGTCGCCGCACAAAAAAAAGCGAATACGCTCACACAGCATTTTCAATATCCACCCGGTACTGCGGCTTTTGAGGGCCTTGCTAATTGCCGTAGCTGCCAATTATTATCTGATGTAAATGTAGGTAACTGCCCCCGGTGCAACGACACTTTATATTTACGCTCCCCTAACAGCATTCAGCGGACCTTGGCTCTGATAATAACCGCAATACTGCTTTATATTCCGGCTAACATATACCCTATAATGAACACCGTTTTATTTAACGACAAAACCGCTAGCACGATTGTAGGCGGTGTCGTGCTGTTTGTTGAAAGTGGTTCATACTTTATAGCCGCGGTTATTTTTGCGGCCAGTGTATTGATCCCCATCGCAAAAATGCTCATTATACTGTGGCTATGCTATGCCACTTCAAGGCAAAGCCACCTAAGTAGACCTGAACTAAGCCGCCTATATCGCGCCACTGAATTTATCGGCAAGTGGTCTATGATAGATATTTTTGTGGTCGCCATATTGGTCGCCCTAGTACACATAACCGGTATTATGGTGGTTGAGCCAGGCACCGCTGCGCAAGCATTTGCGGGAGTGGTCATATTGACGATGATCGCAGCGCATCAATTTGATGCAAGACTGATTTGGGATAAACAAAAAAAATAATGAATGATACAAACGATACATCACAGCCAATAGTCATTCCAAAATCACGCTTTTCAGTGGTGTGGCTATTGCCTCTTATTGCGGTCATCATTGGTGTTGGCATGGTGTATCAGCAGTGGCAAAACAAAGGCGTCGAAATTGTTATTGTGTTTGATAATGCCAAAGGCCTTGAGGCCAAAAAAACCAAAGTGAAATTCAGAGACGTAGACATCGGTACGCTGCAAGAGATTAATTTTTCTGACGATGGTTTTTCAATTGAAGCGATGATAGAAATTGACAAAAAAATGCAAAGTTACTTACTCAGCGACAGTCAATTTTGGGTTGTACGCCCTAGAATTGGCAGCGCCGGTATTACCGGCTTTGGTACCTTGTTGTCGGGCGCTTACATAAACATTGCCCCAGGCAAATCAGAGTCGCTATCACAGCGATTTGTCGGTTTAGAAAATCCGCCTATCTCATCCCCAACGTCTCAAGGAATTAAGCTAAAACTTATCTCGGGTGGTGGCAAGTCTCTTACCGTGGGTAACCCGGTTACCTATCGCGGCTTTGAAGTTGGCGCGGTTGAGTCGGTAAATTTTGACATAGAATCACGTCAAGTCACCTACAGTATCTTTATACAAGCGCCTTATGACGGCCTTATAACCACTAACACCTACTTTTGGAACTCAAGCGGACTGTCGTTTGCCGCCACCACCGACGGTATTACCATTGACCTAGCCTCAATAGAATCACTTTTATCAGGCGGCGTGCGCTTTGATGTGCCCGACGACCTAGTGCTAGGCGAGCGTATTACTCAAAGTCGCGACTTTAAGCTTTACTCTTCACGCGCCAGTATAAAAGAGGATAGGGTTTATGAGTATATAGAGTATGTCATTTTAGTGGATGATACCGTTGGCGGACTGCAAGCCGGCGCGCCAGTCGAATACAGGGGCATTCGAATAGGACGTGTAAGCAAGCCTTATTTAGGCTTTTATGAAATGAACCAAATTGATAGCGACGAAACACGTATCCCTGTAATTATTCACTTAGAGCCAGCAAGGTTAGCATCTAACAATGAGTACGATCTACCTTGGTTTAACGAGCAATTTAACAAATGGATAAAGTCTGGCCTTGCAGCGCGTTTAGAAACCGCCAACTATCTAACCGGCACTATGAAAGTCAGCCTAGATTTAGGCAACGAAATACAGCCAGAGATAGAGTATTTTGGTAAGTATACCGTTATTCCTAGTGCCCAAACAGGCTTTGCTAGCATTGTAAGTAAAACCGACAGATTGTTAAGTAAGCTTGAGAGCTTGCCCTTAAACGAGCTAGTGCAAAGCACCAACAACGCGATAAGCTCGGCCAACACCGCGATACTGTCAGCGAATGACACGGTAATTGCCACGCAGTCGGTATTGCTTAGCGTAGAAGACACCTTAAAAGAAGCTAGCCTGACCCTGCAAGGAATGCAGCCAGATTCGCCGTTGTACTTGCGTTTAGAGCGCAACCTAGCGGAGTTGGAGCGCACAATGCAAATAATGCAGCCGTTTTTACAAGAGATTCGCCAAAAGCCTAATTCATTGATATTTAGCGGCTCTTCACCCGCCGATATTCAACCACAAGGAAAAGGACAACAATAATGCTAAAACTATTAAGTCTGTTATTGCTCACATATTTGTTACTAGGCTGCATAAGCAATAAAACGCCGCAAGAGTCTTTTTACTATTTATTAGATGCTGCGCCAATGAAGGAACACAATAACACCGCTGGGGCTTCTAAAGAGCCAACAAAAACATACATTAAACTGTCTACGGTGCGTGTACCTGACTATTTGCAGCAGTCTAATTTGGTCTTAAAACTTGATAATCATCAAATAAAAATCGCTAACTATCATTTTTGGGCGCAAGATTTAAGTGAAAGTATTCAGCGCGTGCTGATGCGTGAACTCAACGCTGCAAGTCCTGGCGTAATTTACACCCAGCAGTGCGTAAAGTGCGCTGAGCTGATTGTTAGCATTGACCATTTTTATCCCACTCAAAGTGGCGACGTTTTGCTTTCGGGCACTTATACAAAAGTCAGTGTAGACAAAAGCCAACAGCAAGTGCGCTTTTTGTTAAACTCAAGGCTTGAAAAAGGTGGCTACGACGAAGCAGTCGTCGTGATGCGCGATTTAGTCAGTAAACTGGCAATGGAGATGGGCATATTGCAGAGCAGTTATTAGCGGTGCTATGAGATAGAGGCGTTTTGCAATTTTGTCAGGCGCGAAGTCGAGAGCTTATGCCGTTTTACTCATCGCTGCCCAGCTAGCTCAAGCATTTGTCTAGTATTACCAACTGCAGCCACTTATTTCAATTGATTCTGCTTCGGCTGATTTGCGCCTGCTAAGCTGCATGAAGACTAAGCTGCTCAATAAAAAAAAACAGGGATAGCATAATAGCTAATTTTCATTCCCATTGCATGAGATACGGTAAGCGCTTGGGATTCGTCGAGAGTGGAAATACCAGCAATTTTCATCGCAATATTAATCAGTAGAAAAATGAAAAACAGCCCTGCTATTTTTCCTCTGAAGTTGGCCTGCTTTCTTGCTTTTGTCACGCTGTGCCCTCTCGCTGCTTATTGGCAGCCGCTCTAATCCCAAAACATACTACAAGGGTATGAAAGGTTCTTACGCGAAAAGTTCAATCTAATTAGAATTTTTTCATTTTTAGCTGTAAATTATGCACGCGTACTTTTGTCATTTAGCGGCGCTAACAGCATATAAAATATCCATGCAAACCATGACACGAAAATAACCGCCAGCAACCATGCGATTTTTTCACCACCGGCAGTGCGGCTAGACAGCAAGATAATGATCACCGGGATTAACCATATGATCGCGATAGGAATAAACAGCAATAAACCAATGATTGTTTCCATTATAATACCTCTTCAAAAATAGTGAGTGATAGCTAGCCTGCCTAGCATTGCGTAAATTGACATTAAACATAAGTACATGCATGCAGTTATTAGTTCTTGGCTGATCGCTTTTGGCCAGTGAGCAGCGCAGGCAGTCGCACCGACAGGGTAACTAGCGTTAGCGATTATTTGGCAGTAATGGACTTGGCTTTCGGTGTAAGAAGGCCTATCCCCAACGCTGCCATGACCACCGCAACAATTGCATTCATATAATTAAAGAACGCATAAGGAGCGTAGTCTAGAACGTCTACGCCAAGCGTGGCCGCATAAAAAGCACCGGCTGTTGTCCACGGGATAAGCCCAGTAGTCATGGTAGAGCCTTCTTCTACAGAACGTGATAACACGGCGCTTTCTATATTATTTTGGGCGTATTTTGTTTTGAACAATTGGCAGTTCAAAATAATAGAAATGTACGCTTCTCCCATAGCCACATTGCCTAGAAAGCCCGACACAATCGTGGTGGCAACAAGGCTAGCGGTGCGCTGTACTCGTTTGATAATACCGGCTAGCAAGGAAGCCAAAAAACCCGCACCATGTAAAATTCCGCCCAGCGCAATCGCCATTATAGCCAGTAGTAATGTCCAGCTCATGCTACTAATGCCGCCGCGGCCTAGTAGTGAGTCTAAAGTGTCAATACCCGTTTCGCCAGGGCTGTTTTCCCACAGGGCATTGAGCACAAAAATAGGGCTAAGGCCTTGGTAAAATATGGCAATAAGCGCCGCCAACACAATGCTACACGACATGGTAACTTCGGCAGGTACTCTCCGAATGCTAAGGGTTGCAAGCAATAGCAAAGGGGCGAGCGTGACCACAGGCATTAGACTAAAGTGAGTGCTTAGCGCAAGCTGTATAGACGTGATTTCTACAAGAACAATATTTTCTTCGCCATAGTACATTCCAATCACTAAAAATATTAACAAGGCAATGATAAAACTTGGCACGGTGGTAAACAGCATTGCATAAATATGCCGATACAGATCAGTTCCTGCGCTCATTGCCGCTAAGTTGGTGGTGTCAGAAATGGGTGACATTTTGTCCCCAAACGTGGCCCCGCACACAATCATACCAGCCACCAAGGGCAGGGGAATATTCATTGCGGCGCCAATACCAATGAAAACTACGCCTAAGGTGCCTACGGTGCCCCATGAAGTACCTGTGGCAACGGACATTAGCGCGCATAAAAGCATACCCACTGCTAGGAATAATCCAGGACTGAGCCAGCTAAGACCATAATACATGAGCGTGGCGATAGTACCGCTGTGCATAAAACTTGAAATGACCATCCCAATCAAAATAAAGATGTAAATAGCCGGCATAGCTCTCGTCAGTGCGCTGGTCATTAACTCGCGTATTTGCGGATAACCGTAGCCAAGAAAGTAGGCGTTAACAGCCACCCACAACAAGCATACAAACATCAGCGCATGCAGGCTGATACCTAAGCCGAAAAGCCCGCCGGCAATGGTAATAACAATGACGCAAAAACACATTAAAGACTGCAAAAAACCAGGAGGGCGCGGTGAGTCGGGGGTAATTTTAGACATAATTTTAGGCATAGTTTTAGGTATAGTATTAGGTACAGTTTCGACGTATTTTTAAAAAATACCGACACATCAAATAATGGGGTAGAACACAATATCACAATCGTGCAAATTCAGGCATATTACATGCGTAAAATAATAATATACAAAGGGTATTTTCGTCATAAAATTTATACAAGCTACAGATTTTAAAGGCTTATACGCGGTGAGTCTTGCTCGTTAACGTCGACTGCACCAGCCGGCCAATCTCACGCGCAGTATAAAAATAGGCAAGCACCGCGCTTAATATTACCACTATCACAATGGTGTAAAACATAGACACCATGGGGTAGTCCCACACCACAATTAGCACATAGTTGATGCTGGCGGGAATAACAAGCTGACGCGCAATGCCTAAATACAGGGGAAACATGGGCTTTTGCATAGCTTGTAAAACCGCCACACTTTGGAACAGCACCACGTATGCATAAAATGCCAAAGCGTCTATTCGAAGGTAAGTCACGCCGGTATTTTTAATCGCTTCGTTAGTGCTAAATAGCCCCATCATAAAGGGCGATAAGAAGTACATTATGGGCATTGATACGAGTGCCATCGCCAGTCCAATTAGCAGACTCTTTTGAAAGGTTTGTGCAACACGAAGATTTTGGCCTGCACCCATGTTTTGACCTGCAATAGCCATAACTGCACTATTTAAGCCTAGCGCCGGCAGCAGCAACACTTGCTCAAGACGTAATCCAATCGTGTAGCCCGCCACATGTTCGCTGCCAAACTGGCCAATAAGCGCCACAGTAATAAAACTGCCCAAAATAATGGTCAGCATATTAAAGCTTGCTGGCAGCACCTGTGCTAACAGGATCTGCCAGCGATGCCAGTCAAATGCTGGCCTAAGCTTAATATTCAAGCGTAGCGCCAGTACTCTTAACAAGTAAAACGCGGTGGCAAGCTTTATAACCACGGTGGCCAAGGCAATGCCGGTCACGCCAAGCCCTAAGCCAAAAGTGAACAGGGGATTTAAAGCAAAGTTAGCAAAAAAACCTATTGCTAGTGCGTTACGATTCGACTTTGTGTCGCCCAAGGCCATGAGGGCACCGGCGGCACCAAACGAAAGCGTAAAGCCAATAGAGCCGGCCAGTGTGACCCATAAATACTCCATGGCAAGAGGTTCTATATGGGCTTCTGCGCCTAATAAAACAACTAACGGTCGCGCTGCCAGCATGCCGAGCAAAAATGACAGCACACTAAAGCCAATTGCCAAGCCGCTTACGTTATTAACCCAGTCTTTCACCTCGTGGGTTTCACCTCTGCCCGCGCCCGGTGCAATCATAGCCGACGCACCAGCCTGAATACCAATACCGATGCTTAGCAGTAAAAAAAAGACGCTCCCGGCTATCGACAAACCCGCCAGTGCATCGTCAGAAATATACCCTGCAAACCAAATGTCGGTAAGGTTGTACAGTGTATTAAAAACCATCCCCATTGACGCGGGAATTGATAAACGGATCATGTGGGAAATAATAGAACCCGATATCAACGATTCATTTTTTTTTGTGGATGCAGGCTTCATTTATGGGTGTGTTCCATGCCGACCTTAATTTAACTGGTGTATTTATTCTTGTGTGTCACAAGCGTTTATCTCGAAAATCCTTTATTCGTAAGGTGTAAAACAATATAATTAAGCAATAAGAGAAATTTGACACAATGCGTCTTTAACTTACGCTCGTTTATGACTGTAGCTTAGCGATATTAGTATACGTGCAAGTGAAACTGAAGTTTGCCCTTATTATATTGAAATAAATAAAGTGATAGATACAATGTGAAGATCGCGGAGTCCTTAATCAAAAGCGTTTGTGGTATAATTAGAAGTATTAATTGTACATGTTTTGTTTCAGTAGCAAATAACTAAGACATTTTTAGATTAACCACTTAAAGGATATCATGTGAAATCTGTTCTCTTAATCGATGATGATCCCGAGTTTACACAAGTCGCAAGCCATATTATAGAATTTTTAGGGCATATTGTATCAGTTGCTGAGTCGGTAGAAGAAGCCAAGCAGTGGTTGCAAAATAATGAGTTTGATCACTTGTTAATAGACTTTATGCTACCAGACGGCAGTGGTTTGCATGTGTATGAAGCGCTTAAGAACAAAGCCAGAATGCCGCGCGTTACTTTTATAACCGGCAATCCACAAATTAAGTCGGCCATAAATCACATAGCCGGGCCTGGCGTAAATTATTTGATGAAACCCATTGAACGTGAAGACTTAGAGTCGGTGCTTACGCCAAAAAAACACGCCCGTACGAAAGCACCCATAAAAACAACATCAACACCGCCTAAAAATGCGCTTCCCAATTTACATTTTGGCTGCTTAATGGGCGAGTCTGCTTTAATGAAAACGCTGTATAAAATGATTGAGAGAGTCGCGCCTAGTCACGCCAACGTGATGCTAATGGGCGAAAGCGGTGTGGGTAAAGAGCTTGTAGCAGAAGCGATTCATAACGCAAGTTTGTCTCAAGGTGATTTAATTGCCACCAACTGCGGCGGTTTATCAAAAGAACTAATAGGCAGTGAACTGTTTGGTCATGAAAAAGGCGCGTTCACGGGCGCTATCGGTCAGAAAAAAGGCGTCTTTGAAAGGGCTAGCGGCGGCAGCCTTTTTTTAGACGAAGTTACCGAAATGCCCATAGATATGCAACCAAATCTGCTGCGTGTTCTTGAAACCAAGCGTGTAAACAGGGTAGGCGGCACGCAAGAAATTTTAGTTAACTGCCGAATTATTAGTGCTACAAACCGCACGCTTGATCAAATTGCAAACGAGCATATTTTACGTGAAGACATTTACTTTAGACTCGCCGTGTTTCCAATTGAAATACCGCCGCTGCGAAAAAGAAAAGATGATATATCGCTGTTGGCAAATGCTTTTTTAACGCAGTTAAACACCGAGCATAACGAGCACTTCGTGCTAAGCCCCGCTCAAATTGACATACTCACCAGCCACGATTGGCCAGGCAACGTGCGCGAGCTTAGGCATTCGCTCCACAGAGCGTTTATTATGAGTGAGCCTGGCAGCAAAACACTCGAACTCCCCAGTACATTCGACTCGCCCTTTTCTCAAAAAAGCCACAAACCGTCTGTAATGAGTGCGGGTAATACCATTGAAGAGGTCGAAAAATCGCTAATTTACGCCACCCTCGATGAAGTGGGCGGCAACAAAACCACCGCAGCAGAAATGCTCGGCATTTCCACTAAAACCTTGTATAACCGTTTGCACGCATATGGTGAAAAAATATGAACAGCCTACAGCAAAGAGTTCACGACATTCGTAAGCCTTTAAATACCATTAGTATGCAGGCAGAGCTGATCAAAATACTCAGCCACGCAAACGACACATCGCTAAAGGTTGAAGAAGCATCTAATAAAATCATATTTAGCGCCAAGCATTGCAGCGATCTACTTCAAGACTTGTATGAAGAGATAGAATGTTTAGCAGCAAAGCCATCAGCCTCCAGTAAAGACAGATAATAGACACGCATAATGGCGTTCTTATCGACCCACTCTACTCGCTCTTGGATTTTCATTTCAATGCTGCTGCTAGCGCTGGTAGCTATAAACACGTATATTAGCCAAGCTACCATTAGTAAATTAACCGCACTTCACAGCGAGATTGCACTGGCCACTAATACGGTTACTGCCTTAGAAGAAATGCACGGGAATGTATTAAAAGCGGAGTCGGGCCAGCGCGGTTATTTATTGAATCAAAACGAGGCTTACCTCAAACACTATAACGACGCCGTGACTAATTTACAGGCATCGCTTAGTCATTCGCAAACACAGCATTCAATCGTTCCTGCACAAGCAAGGCTTATCAGCTCGCTTAAAACCCTCATTCAAACAAAAGTAGACGAATTGAGCGCCACCGTTAGGATAGCCCAAAAAGGTGACTTCGCCCGAGCGGTAGCCATAGTGAATGCTGGCGATGGGCGCGAAAATTACGCGGAAATACATCGTTTGTTTGAAGAAATAAAATCGAATACAAACGCTATCGCTGCAGCGCAGGTGACAAAATTAGCCTTAATCACCAAAGAATCAGCGCGCAATCTGAGTGTGTTTTTTGCAACTAGTTTACTCTTGTTAATCGGCTTGTTCTTTTTAGCTAAGCTGAACATTAAAAATCAACGAACGCGAGAGCTTGAAATGGAAGCGCAAAACGACCGCTTGCAGCTAGCAGTAGATGAGCGCACAAAAGAGCTATCCTTATTTTCAGATGAACTTAGCCGCAGTAATCGAGAGCTTGAAGATTTTGCTTTTGTCGCCTCGCATGATCTACAAGAGCCGCTACGTAAAATTATGGCCTTTGGCGACAGACTTGAAACGCAGGCACAAAATTTGAGTGATAAACAGCGCGACTATTTGTATCGAATGCGCGGCGCGGCCAGTCGCATGAGCAGACTCATTAGCGATTTATTAGAATTTTCGCGCATAAGCACACGAGGTAAATCTTTCCAAACTGTTGCACTAAATGAGGTGTTACAAGACTGTGTGGATGACTTAAATGTCCTTATAGAAGAAACTGATGTCGTGATCGATATAGCGCCACTCCCTAGCATAAGCGCAGACCCAACCCAAATGCATCAGCTGCTTTTTAATTTACTTGCCAATGCTATAAAGTTTTCACAAACACGCTCATCGCCAATGGTCAGTATCAGCATAAAACCGGTAGCCCAACCCGCCTCAATTGAGGTTGAGGGCTTAAGCAACTGGGTATGTATCGCCGTAAGCGACAATGGCATAGGCTTTGACCAAGAGTATGCCCAAAAGATATTTGCCCCTTTTCAACGTCTGCACAGCCGTCAAGCTTTTAAAGGATCGGGCATCGGTCTAGCTATTTGCCGCCGTATCGTAGAACGCCACAATGGTGAGATAGCCGCCATTAGCGAAATTGACAAGGGCGCGGTATTTACAGTGACCTTGCCTATTAACAACTACTTGATTAGTATTAAGCAGTAACAGAGGAAGTGAAACATGAACCTGCCCACCACCCCACGAAGACCCTTTACCATTATTATGGCAGAAGATGACGAAGATGACAGATTGTTAGCGCAAGATGCCATGGAAGCATGCGGGTCCAAATACTTATGTCACACGGTGAATGATGGACAAGAATTGCTTGATTATTTGAGGTGTCAGGGCAAGTATATTTTAAATGATATCAGTGATTTACCCAGCGTTATTTTGCTTGACCTAAATATGCCCATTCTGGATGGTCGCGAAACACTTAAGCAGCTCAAGGAAGATACACTATTGTGCAGCATACCGGTTGTTATATTATCTACCAGCAGCGAAGAGGAAGACGTGAGTAAAAGCTACCGCTTAGGTGCGTCATCTTACATGATTAAGCCAAGCAAATTTAATTTACTCGTGGATATGATGAAATCTTTTAACAACTACTGGTTTGAGACCGCCACTATTCCGCACGTAGTAATAGATAAAGATAGTAAATAGCACGGGCGGGTAAAGTGAATAATATAAAATCGGTATTAATCATTGACGATGATCTCGACGACTTGTTTTTAATCGAAGAAAGGCTTAGAGAATTTGTGGCCACAGACTGCTACTTTGTCAGCAGTTCAGATAAGCAAGAGGCCATTAGTCTCTTAACCGAACGTGCGTTTGATCTGTGTATTTTAGACCATCGTTTAGCAGGCTACGAAGGCATTGAAATTTTAAACGCCGTGGCACAGGCTGAACTCGCTACGCCTATTATTATGCTAACTGGCCAAAATGATGATGAAGTTGCCAAGCAAGCTATTAAAAGCGGTGCGCAAGACTTTGTCATGAAATCGTCAATAGATGACGATATTTTTGAAAAATCGGTGCATTACGCAATATCTCGAAAAGAACTAGAGTTCGCGCGCTTATTTGCGCTAAAAAGTGAAGCTGAGAATGTGGCTAAAGACAAGTTTATTGCACATTTAAGCCACGAATTAAGAACACCGCTTACCTCCATATTAGGCTACACTTCTCTGCTGCTCGAAAAAGAAGACACTTCCTCATATCAAAAAGAACTTAAGATTATCTCTAATAACGGTAAGCATTTATTAAGCTTGCTGAACGATGTATTAGACTTATCAAAAATAGCGGTCGACAAGTTTGAACTTAAAGAAGAACCAACTGACTTTCAAGAGCTGCTTATAGAAGTGAATTCATTACTGTCGGTCAGTGCCTTAGACAAGGGCTTATTTTTAGCGTTTGACAGTAGCACAATGCTGCCTAGACTGATCACCTTAGACGGCGTTCGCTTTAAACAAGCATTGGTTAATTTAGTAGGCAATGCGATTAAGTTTACTGATCGCGGTGGTGTTACTGTCACCGCTGGTTTAATACAGGAAGAGGAAGAAACGCAACTGAGTATTGAGATAAACGATACTGGGATTGGCATAGCCGAAGATAAAATAAAGGGTATTTTCACGCCTTTTAAACAACTTGAAGACGTAGCAGATCGCAAAGCAGGCGGTGCCGGTTTGGGTTTGTCAATTACCGCCGAAATAGTTAAAAAAATGGGAGGGGAACTCATTATTGAGTCAAGGCCTGCTGCAGGCTCTTTGTTTACCCTTAAAATGCCGTGCAATGGAATGTCGCCTGAACGCATAAAATATAATTTTAATCTATCCTACGATAATCAAGACTCGCTCAAAACACCTCGGTATACGGGTCATGTCCTTGTTGTTGACGACGTGTTTGAAATTAGGCAATTAGCTGGCTACTTCATCAAGGAAACGGGGGTGCAGGTAGAGTTTGCCAATAACGGCGAACAAGCGCTATCTAAGGTGGCCCAAGCAGAGCAAAACAATAAGCCTATTGATGTTATTTTTATGGATCTGCATATGCCTGTTCTGACGGGGAAAGAGACGGTAAAGGCCCTGCGAGAAAAAGGCAACACCTGCTGTATTGTCGCTATGACGGCCGCTATTAGCAAAGGTTTACACAATGAATTATTGCAAGACGGCTTTGATCATCTCATTGCCAAGCCCTTAGATAAGCAAGAGTTATGGGAAATGCTGAAACAGGTGCTTCCTAGTGGATGTTCACGCGCACATCACAATAAAACGGCCATACACTCACCTAATTCCCCCTTAGAGCTTATCCATTTGGTAGAAGACGATCCTGACAGCGCAGCGGTAATGCAAATGCTGCTTGAACAGCTAGGCTATGCGGTAGTTCACTCAAGTACGGCGCTTCAAGCCATTGCAAATAGCCAAGCAAACTCGCAAATATCGCATCATTTGCTCGACTTAGGACTGCCCGATCTGCAGGGAGAAGCCTTTATACGTAAGTTTTTTGAACGGACTGTGCTAGGCAAGGTCACCATTTTAAGCGGCAGCCAACCTGACCATCACATGCTGGAACACTTTCCCATTGCAGGTCATTTAATTAAGCCTATTAGCAAAAAAACTTTGCAGCAGTGGCTAGTGAATAACAATCGTCGTTAGCGTAAAATCGTGAAGCGCCTCCCGCATTAGCAAACAAGACAATATTTCAACCCACGGATAAAACACGACACTATGGATTCATTAACCCAAATTGCCTTAGGTGGCGCCGTTGGTTATGCGGTATTAGGCAGTAAAGTAGGCCGCAAAGCGATACTTTGGGGAGCTGCGCTTGGAACGCTACCTGACCTTGACGTATTTTTGCCCTATGCAGGTGAAGTTGAGGCCTTCACTTATCATCGAGGCTTTAGCCATTCTATATTAATGCACCTTCTTGTGAGCCCGATAATTGTGTGGCTCATATTGAAAGTGCATACTCACACTACTGTCTATAAAAAAGGCTGGTTTTGGCTGGTGTTTTTAACCTTGAGCACACATGCTGTCTTAGACAGTCTAACGGTTTACGGTACGCAGCTGCTGTGGCCTCTTACTGAATATCCGTTTGGGGTTTCAAATCTTTTTATTATTGATCCTTTATACACCCTACCCTTGCTGTTTTGTCTTACTATTGCCGCTACACCCAAAATCAGTCACGCCAACGCTAGTCGTGTAAATGCTGTTGGTCTTATTGTAAGCACTCTGTACATAGCTTGGTCGCTAGGGGCTAAAGTTTATATCGACAAAAAGGTAGAAGCCGCTTTGGTGGAGCAGGGTAAAAGTAGCACCCACTTTATGAGCACGCCCGCGCCCCTGAACACATTTTTATGGCGCATAGTGGCTATGTCTAATAATCAATACTACGAAGGTTATGCCTCTATTTTTGATAGCCCAAGCGAAGTAAGCTTTACGACTTTTGCAACAGACCCAGACCTACTCAAAAACATTGACAATGAATGGGGCGTGCAGCGTTTGCGTTGGTTTACAAAAGGGTTTTATGCGATTAAACAAAATGGCAATAACGTGGTACTACAAGATTTACGAATGGGCGCTGAATGTGGCTATGTGTTTAATTTTGCGGTCGGAGAATATGTAGAAGGCACGGTGGTAGCAGGCAACTATGAAAAGATCTCTATGCGTCCAGATCTTGGTCAAATAACATCTATATGGGATAGAATATGGGACCCTTCGGTGCCCCTGTCACCCACGCTTATAAACGGTAAATGCCCAATCTTAGCGGCTAAATAAGCACTTGCTTGCGCCCATTTTGCTTAGCCTTTTATCGGTTTTTTGTAAAATACTTTACATGCGGTGAGAAATAAGCCTTATTTACTGACGGATATTTTTGTAAGTAGTCGACACGTGAGCTTACTATTGCTATATCGCCAAATTATGGGTAATCATAAGGATTAATGTGAGTAGTAAAATTTGCATGTAACCAAAGCGTCAACACACAATATACACTATACTTAAGCCATGAAGTAACATTACAAAGGTCACAATATGAGCACAGCTTCTTTATTCCCACATTTATTACGCCCGTTAGATTTAGGTTTCACCACTTTAAAGAATAGAGCAATAATGGGCTCTATGCATGTGGGCCTAGAGGAAGAAAAAGGCGGCTTTGATAAATTAGCGGCTTTTTATGCGGAGCGCGCTAAAGGCGGCGTTGCACTTATTGTAACTGGCGGTATCGCACCGAATATAGCAGGCTGGTTAGCACCATTGGCAGGGCGCATGAGCAGCAGCCGGCACGCCAAAAAACATAGGGTAATAACCGATGCTGTACATAAAGAAGGCGGCAAAATTTGCATGCAAATACTGCATTCCGGTCGCTACGGCTACCATCCCTTTGCAGTGTCGGCGTCTAATGTACAGTCGCCTATTTCACCGTTTAAGCCCAAAGCACTTTCAAAGCGCGGCATAAAGAGCACCATAAGTGATTACGTCGATTCCGCCAACTATGCCAAACAAGCGGGCTACGACGGCGTTGAAATTATGGGCTCAGAAGGCTATTTAATTAACCAGTTCTTCTGCCAGCGCACCAACCAAAGAGACGACGAATGGGGTGGCAGTTTAGAAAACCGAGCAAAATTAGCCATTGAAGTGGTCACCCAAACCCGTCAAAAAGTAGGCCCTGAATTCATCATTATTTATCGCTTGTCTATGCTCGACCTAGTAGAAGGCGGCGCGCCATGGGATGACGTGGTTTACCTTGCCAAACAAATTGAAAAAGCCGGTGCAAGCATCATCAACACCGGCATTGGCTGGCATGAATCTAGAGTGCCTACCATTGCCACGTCGACCCCGCGTGCGGCCTTTACGTGGATCACCCAGCGTATGAAAAAGGAAGTGTCCATACCGCTTATTACCAGTAACCGCATTAATACCCCCGAAGTAGCCGAACAGGTGCTTGCTGATAACCACGCCGACATGGTGTCTATGGCCAGACCATTTTTAGCCGACCCTAACTTTATGGCTAAAGCCATGCGCAACGAATCTGGCTTAATTAACACCTGCATAGCCTGTAACCAAGCGTGTTTAGACCACGGCTTTGAACGCAAGCGGGCAAGCTGCTTGGTAAATCCGCAGGCATGCTATGAAACAGAACTTATTTTTAAAGCGGTGGCCAGTCCTAAAAAATTAGCGGTAGTAGGCGCAGGCCCTGCAGGACTTGCATTTGCCACCTACGCAGCAGATCGCGGCCATAAAGTGCACTTGTATGAACAATCTAGCGAAATAGGCGGCCAGTTTAATTATGCTAAACAAATACCCGGCAAAGAAGAGTTTTACGAAACCTTAAGATACTACGCTAATCAAATAAAACGCACGGGCATTAGTCTGCATTTAAACACCAAGGTAGACGCCGCCTTATTGAAAAAAGAAGGTTTTGATGAAGTCATTATGGCCACCGGCATTACCCCACGCGAACTTGACATTGAAGGCGCCGATCACAAAATGGTTATGAGCTACATTGATGTATTAAGAGACCACAAGCCAGTGGGTAAGAGGGTCGCGGTTATTGGCGCAGGGGGTATAGGCTTTGACGTATCAGAGTTTTTGGTGGAGACTCAAGACTTAACCGTTAACCTCGATAAATGGCTAGACCATTGGGGAATTGACAAAGAATATAAACAGCCCGGCGCGCTGAGCCCCAAAGAACCCATTAAGGGCGGCCGACAAGTCTTTTTACTGCAGCGTAAAACCACTAAAGTGGGTAAAGGCTTAGGCAAAACCACCGGCTGGATCCACCGCTCGTCACTCGCCAATCATAAAGTACAAATGATGAACGGCGTAAGCTACAACAAAATAGACGACGAAGGCCTGCATATAACCATAGCAGGCAAGCCAATGCTGCTCGCTGTAGACAACGTTATTGTATGCGCTGGCCAAATTCCGTTTAGAACCCTAGAAGCGAGCTTACTTGAAGCCGGCTTAAAAGTGCACGTTATCGGCGGCGCCGACGTTGCCGCCGAGCTAGACGCTAAGCGCGCTATACGCCAAGGCGCAGAACTCGCCGCTGCTATTTAAACGTAGCGCGAAAAGCATGATCTAAGTCAGCTATTAAATCATCAGGATGCTCCAAGCCGATAGATAAGCGAATAAGACCGTGAGTTATGCCAAATTTATCGCGTAAATCAGCCGCTACTCCAGAATGGGTAGTACTGCTTGGATGGCAAACAAGGCTTTCACTGCCGCCTAAACTAACCGCCGATTTGAAAATAGATAAGTTGTTAATTAAGCGAAAGGCGCTTGCTTTTGGCACATCCAGTACAAAAGAAAACGTTGAGCTAGGGCCACTACACTGGCGTTTATATACCGCTTGATACCGTTCGTTTTGAATAAAATCAGGGTGCAATACTTTTGCTGGCATGTAGGGGTTAGTGGCTAGCCACTGAGCTACCTTATGTCCGCTGCTAGCCGCTCTTTCCATGCGTATACTTAAGGTTTCAAGTGAACGAGAAATCATCCAGCTTGTGTGCGGATCAAGGTTTAGCCCCAAGGTGCCACGCGTAGCGCGTACTGGGCGTAGCATATCACGGCTGCCGCATACCGCGCCTGCCACTAAGTCGCTATGACCGCCTACGTATTTAGTCAGTGAATACATGGCTATGTCGATGCCTTGTGGCACAACCTGCTGGAAGACCGGTCCCATAAGCGTGTTATCGCACACACTAATTGGCCTATGACCTGCTTCTTTTTCAATAATATCAAGTACGCGATTTAGCGCAGCTAAATCCACAAGGGAATTTGTTGGATTGGCAGGGGATTCAACAAACACCATCGCCACGCGCCCTTTTTCACCTGCAGCACGCAGTGAAGCAAGCATGCCTGACTCATCTAAACCGTCATGAAACTCAGCCGTTTTAATGTCGAACTGCGGTAGAAACTTTCGAATAATCGTTTCGGTACCGCCGTAAAGAGGCGCGCTTTGCACAATAACATCGCTTGGGCGCAAATAGGCAAGCAATATAGCGCTTATAGCACCCATGCCGCTAGAGCACACAACAGAGCATTCGCTGCCTTCAAACAAAGACAAACGATCTTCAATAATTTCAACGTTTGGGTGATTAAAGCGGCTATAAATAAGGCCACCTACACTGCCCGCTGGTGCAGGCTTTCTGCCAGCCATAATATCAAAGAACTCTTCGCCTTCTTCAGGCGTTTGATACGCAAAAGTCGAGGTTAAAAATACAGGCGGCTTAACAGAACCTTCAGACAGCTGTGGATTATAGCCGTACGACATCATCATTGTTTCTGGCTTTAGTGCGTGATCACCAATTTTGCTTTTTTTATAATTATTGTCGTTAGCCATTGTCTGCTCTTTTAGCTGTGACAGTGGCCTAAGCCGCTGCCAGTTTAGTTTTTATAAAGTCGCTATGCCTAATGTATAACAGGTCGGCGGCTTTTCGAATAATGCTATCTTCATATTTATCTAAGTCACCATCGGCATAGGCGACTTTCCACATTAAGCTAATTAGGTTTACTCGCTGCTCGTATTCGTAATGCTCATTTATTAATGAGGTTAACGGGTGCATAGAGGTGTTTTCTTCTGTTTTGGCTTCACTGTACTCTACCAGTTCGGCCACTTCAGTTTCAGTCAAATTGAATAAAGACCTTAGTAAGTCAATAACCCTGTTTTTTTCACTTGAGGCTAAGTCGAAATCGGCTCTGCACACCTCCATTAATAGCATCGCACTTGCTCTCTGTAAGGCCTTGGTGGGGTCTATTTTATCTTTTACTTGGAGTTCGGCAGTAAAAAAGTCTTTTAATTTTCTTAGCATAGTATTCCTTACAAATTAGACAAGGTCGCAGTAGGCATACAAAGTGTCGGTGCTGCAGACTTATATTATGTTTAGTACGATAATTTATGATTTTGGTTTGTTACTCACTATTATTTACTTCTTTTCTCCTTTGTTCATCTCTTTTCACCTCTACTCACGTTTCGCGTCACCATGTTATTTTCCACATTAATATTTTTTACACGTTTATTTAAACGCTAGCTTAACACTAACCGGGCAGTGGTCAGAGCCGTGAATATCATCATATATCTCAGCATCGCTAATATTTGCGGCTAATGCACTAGACACCAAAAAATAATCTATTCTCCAGCCAACGTTACGCTCTCTCGCTCCTGCCCTATAGCTCCACCAACTGTATTTAACGGTATCAGGGTGCACATGTCGAAATGAATCAATAAAGCCTGCGGCAATAAGATTGTCTATGCCGTCTATTTCTTGTTGGGTGTAGCCTGCACTTTTATTGTAATTTGGCTTAGGTCTGGCCAAATCTAGGTCTTTATGCGCTGCATTTAAGTCTCCACAAATCACCACCGGCTTTTTCGCCTCAAGCGCTTTTATATAGGTTAAGAAGTCTGCATCCCACTGCCCGCGATACCCTAGGCGCTTCAACTCACTGCCTGAATTAGGCGTGTATACTGTGACCAGATAAAAATCAGAAAACTCGGCGCAAAGCACTCGCCCTTCTTGATCATGCTCAGATATGCCGATATCTTTCGTGACATCTATGGGTTCTACGCGGGTAATAACACTAGTGCCAGAGTAGCCTTTTTTCACCGCTGAATTGGTGAAAATATGGTAGCCATGCAAATCACACAGTGCTTCAATGACCTGTTCGTCTTGTGCTTTAGTTTCTTGTAGGCACAGTACGTCGCAATCCATCGCGGCAAGCGATTGTAAAAAATCTTTTTTCACTGCAGCTCGAATGCCGTTAACGTTCCAAGATACTAGTTTCATTTAATTCTCCAAATATGCTATTTGTTACTTACTATGGTGCTTATGCTTAACCAGTATTGTATAGATTGGTGAGCTAATGCCAAGCCTTGCTATTACTATATAGCTCACATCCATATACTTTGATGCTTTATAAGCATTTTTTGTTAATTTTGTTAACGCGGTGATTTACTTCAAAAGTGCAATGCTTTATTGTCAAATGACGAAGCCAATCAATGCAATCTGCTAATTCCTAACAATGCCAAAAGCTCATACTCGTCTACCAAACTCTCATATCACCGTTGCTCAATATGCGTCGGATCTAGGTCTTAACGTGCCTGTTTATCGAATTTGTGACCCTCAGCATGGCTTTAACGCTTATATTCAAAGCTTTATTCATAAGGTTGAGGTATAGCAAATGGCTAAAGCTAAGGTAGCCTTTTCAAAAGAGTATTTAGTCGTCGCGCAAAATGCATCAGGGCGAGACTTAAATGTACCGGTTTATAAATTTAAAAGTAACTTGCCTGGACCCAAAGTATACCTTCAAAGTTCCATTCACGGCGCTGAAGTACAGGGGAATATTGTACTGTTTCACTTGTTAAAACACTTGCAAGGAGCTGATCTTAGAGGGGAAATCACGCTTGTTCCCAACTGCAACCCAGTAGGAAGTAACCTTAAATCGGGAGAGTATACCTTAGGCCGATTTGATCCAGTTAACGGTCAAAACTGGAATCGCGCCTACCACTACGACAAAGATTTAATAGCGCAGTACGCAAACAGTATTAATCCAGACAGTGATATTGATAAAATCAAAACTGAGTACCGCAGCAAACTAAAGGTGTCAATTGAGAAGAAACTTAACAATATTTGGGGTTTAGGGCTTGCTGAGTGCTTGAACTTAAAGCTCCAAAAAATGGCACTTGAAGCAGATATTGTGCTTGATCTTCATAATGGTCCTGTATCAACCAGGCATATTTACGTGCCTGAATACGCTCAACATTCCGCGAAGTTCTTCAATATTCCAAATGTTATTCTGATCCCAAATGTCTTTTCTGGTGCCTTAGATGAGGCAACGTTTTGCCCTTGGTGGTCTTTGAAAAACGCGCTGCAAGAAAAGTTCCCAGAAAAAGAGTGGGACTTTGGTGTAGAAGCTTTTACAGTTGAAATGGGATCTCAAGAGGTCATCGAATTTGAAGCAGGCGTTGCAGATTCTATCAGTATACTAACGTACCTATCCCATAAAAAATGCTTTGTAACAAAGCAGTATTCACCAAAGGAAATGATTAGGCGCGCAGTTTACCTGAAAGACTACAAAGTAATGTTTAGTCAGTTTGGTGGTATGGTTGAATATGTGGCAAAACCCGGCACGGTTGTCGAAAAAGGGGGGGTTTTGGCAAGAGTACTTAATATTGATGAACTCGATAATGAAAAAGCAACGTTTGAGGTTATTGCACCTTGCGATTTGATACCTATTCTTCACTTCCCGTCTGCCAGCGTTTTCGGCGGTACGCAGCTTTATAAGTGCTTTACTAATTACTTTGAGCTGTAGAAGGCTATACCCCGCATTCTTTTTCTTATCGTTATTATTATTTTGAGCACTGAAAATACTTATAGCGCATTTAAGTATGGGCCCTTATTTACGTGAAAAGCCTTTCAATTATCGTGTAAACAAAGACAGCACCAATAAGCAAAGATAAGTAATACTGATTGTTGATGCCGCTGCGATTGAGAACGCATCAAGTCCGCAATCGCAAAATAGGCGGCTACACTACAATGACTTATAAAGACGGATTAATAAAGAATTTTTCGCCTGTTTTCTTTGCATTATAGCGAGCGATATTATTAGGTTTCATGGCGTCAATGAGTGAAATTTCATTACTAAATTCAAGCGCAAAGGTTGTATTTATCTCATCGGCAACTCGTTTATGCAAGGCCAATACGTCTTTAACTTCTAGTGAACCTAAGAAGCGCATCAGCAGCCATCCGCCTATATTCCAAGTCATACCGTAGGCGCGATTTAATACCGTGGGGGTAAAGTCTAAATTACCATAAACGTATATTTGCTTATTTTCGGCAGAGCCATAGGTGTTAAAGCCGGTAGCGTCTTTGCTGCCTACGGCTTCCATTGCACTAAGAATATCGCTGACGAGGTCGCCGCCGCCAATTGCGTCAAATGCCAGTGTTGCTCCGGTTTCCTTTATGGCCTTATATAGGTCTTTTTTGAAACTTTCGCTGCTAGAATTGAGCACATATTTAGCGCCTAAATCATTGAGCATATCAACCTGCTCTTGTTTGCGCACAATGTTAACTAAGCTGATGCCTTGCGCAATACAAATTTTATTTAGCATAACACCTAAGCTTGAAGCGGCAGCGGTGTGCACAAGCGCGGTATGCCCTTCACGGCGCATTGTTTCAACCATACACAAAGCGGTGAGCGGATTAACAAAAGAAGAGGCTGCTTGGCGAGCGCTCGTACCCTCATTGTGCACAATACATGCCTGCACAGGCACGCAACAATGTTGCGTATACGTTGCGCCTGTAAGTACGCCAACCGTTTTGCCCATAAGCGCTTGTGCTTGTGGGCTGTCACCGGCCGCAACAACGGTACCTGCACCTTCATTCCCGATGGGCAACTTTTGATCTACGCGCGACCGTATACGGGACAGAATACCGGGGTGCACCGGCGCACTAAGCTTATTGCTGCTGGCATCAAACGTGGCATCTGCCAGATTAGCTGGGCCAAACATAGGCCACATATCAGAGGGATTAATAGGCGCAGCTTCAATTTTAACAATCACTTCATGCGGTTTTGGCGCGGGTACATCTACCTCGTCAAGTGAAATGGTTAAGAACGCATCAGATGAAATATGGGTAAACAGTTGCTTAGTAGTGGTCATTTTTTTCTCGCAAATTAAGGGATTGATAGTAACTAGCGTTGTCATTATGCATAAAATAACATGTCGTTTACATGCTTACTAGTTATGCCTTTTGTGTTTGCTAAGTCAACCTGACCTTGAGAGATTTTCCTAGTTATACTTTGTGCTTGCTAAGTGGACCTGATCCATTAGCTTTCTGCCATTGAAGAATAAGACAGCTCTATTTAAAAACACGAAATGTCAATGCTTTATACTTAGGTGTTTCTTAGGTGTTTCTTAATAACAGACCTTAAAATTAACACCGAAATAAGCGTCAGACTAAGGGCTCTTCTAGGCTGCCCGTCTTTATTTGCATTGTTACGTGCGTTTGTGTATATCAGACCTGTGCCCTACTCTTATGCACAAAACCGTCAGTTCTTGATGCTTAATCTCATACACAATACAATAAAATCCTTGACGTATGCGGTATAATTCATTGCCGTTGAGTTTGATTGCACCAACCCGCCTTGGATCTTCAGCAAGACTAGCGATCTTTGCGATTATTTTAATAACATCCGATTTAGGTAATGACTTTAAATCCTTTGCGACTGATTTTTTAAACGTTATTCTATAATTTGCCTAATTGGCACCAAAGTAACGAACAGAATAAATATAATAGAGCTGATACTGAATAGAAGCGAAGACAAATCCAATCTAAAACTTAGCTGTGAAGATCTAACAGGGATGTATTGCCTATTTTCTGGGAAAAAAATAATCCCGAAACGCGCTCCATAGCTTGACTATTAGGATGACAACAATAATATCGATTGGACTCGCCTTTGATGGTCTGTTTACCAGCGTATAGCTGGCTTCAAGGTAATATTTACACCTGCTGCCTTTACCTGTTAAAAGCCAAGCTTAAGATTGACTCAATATTTACGACCAATCAGAGCACAACTGCATACTTAATTTTAGCTTATTTGGTATCGCAGCAAGTGGCTAGATTAATATCAAAGCAGCAAAAAATGCCGCCAACTGCAGTGTATTTATGGCAACCGTAGCCCTGTGCAGTAAATCAAATCTCGACTTTTGATTCGCATCAGACGCTGTATTTGCCTTAGGCATAAGGAGTTGACGTGAGATTATAAATCCGAGTAAAGACACGCCTGCTATAATCGCTTGAACATTGTCACCCACGAATAAACAAATGATCAGGTATGCTAGGCTAAGTGCAGCAAAGTACAGGTAGTAGAAGGGAAAAAAAGCACGAATAAACGGCCTAGCAATATCTATTTTCAGCTTGATAAAGATTAAGGGTGCAAATAGAATTTGGAATGTCACCATGCCGCCAAATATGACGGATAATAACACTAGCTGAAGTGCGTCAAGCATGGATTAAGCCTTATGATGTAAAATTCGCATAGATAATAGGATACGCGCCTTGGTCAATCTGGTTCAGAACCGATTATGCTTTGGATAGACTATTCAAAGATTTAAACGAGTTAAGCATAGTCAGGCTTTAGACTCCTTATTCGTATAAGCCATAAATTTCGCCTGTTAGCGCTGCAAGCCCTAGGCTTATTCACAAGTAACGTTTTGCACATGTATAGTTTTGAAGTTCTACTTGTTTTCTCGCCGCATACAGCCAAGAAGGATTATCTTCATTAGTTAATTCTATTTTCTGCATTAAGCCATCGGCTCTTTGTGTATCGCCTTCTTTAAATAGAATAGAGGCGAAATTTTCTAGTACCGTATACGACAAAATGTTGTTTTTATCTAGAAATTCATAAATCTCAAAGGTTTTCTCAGGATGACCCTTGCGCTTATATAATATGGCCAACAAATTCACTATTTTATGCGATTTATGCTATGGTTAATTGCGAGGCAAAATAAAAATATGACCGCAAATGGTAACCACCTTGGTACTAATTAAATAGCTGACCAGACTGTCTATAGTGCGAAACAAGTTACGATTTACCGCGTAAAAATAAAGGAGATCTTAGCTTGAGCAGCATGAAAAAAGAAGTAGACGTGCTCATTATAGGCGCCGGTATTTCTGGTATTGGCGCAGCTTATCATTTACAAAAAAACTGCCCACGTAAGTCATACGCTATTATAGAAGCGCGCAGCGCTATGGGCGGCACGTGGGACTTGTTTCGCTACCCGGGCATTCGCTCCGACTCAGACATGTATACCTTTGGTTTTAATTTTAAACCTTGGCCGTCCCAAAAGGCAATATCTCCAGGTGAAGATATTAAAACCTACGTGAGTGAAGCGGCCAATGAAAATGGTATTACGCCGCATATTGTGTTTGAGCATAAAGTAATAGCCGCTAACTGGGATGGCGCGTGTGCTAAATGGCATACAAAAGTACTCAACGTAAAAACCGGCGTGCATTGCACGTATATCAGTCGATTCTTTTTTTCATGCGCGGGCTATTATAACTATGAGAAAGGCTATACGCCTTATTTCAAAGGGATTGAAACCTTTGTTGGTCGTGTAATTCACCCACAGCATTGGCCACAAGACTTAGATTATAGCGGTAAAAAAGTGATTGTGATTGGCAGCGGCGCCACCGCCGTAACGCTGGTGCCGGCCATGGCAAAAACCGCAGCGCATGTCACCATGCTGCAGCGCTCACCTAGCTATGTACTGGCAAGGCCTGAACAAGACGCTGTGGCGAATTTCTTGCGCCGCTGCCTGCCTGCTAAAGCGGCCTATAGCATTAGCCGTTGGAAAAACATATTGCTTGGCATGCTAATGTATAAGATCGCTAAAAGCAGGCCAGAAGTACTAAAGAAATTGCTTCGAAAAGAGATATTCGCGGTTTTAGGCAAAGACTATCCGGTGGATAAGCACTTCAAACCCAGCTACGAGCCGTGGGATCAGCGCTTGTGTTTGGTGCCCGACGGTGATTTATTCAGCGCAATAAAAGATGGCTCAGCCAGCCTAGTAACTGACCAAATTGATTGTTTTACTAAGCAAGGTATAAAGCTGCAGTCGGGCGAAGTGTTAGAGGCCGACATTATTGTGACCGCTACGGGTCTCACGCTACAGGTGCTTGGTTCATATAATCTTAGTGTCGACAACATAGCGTTTACGCCTGCCGATAGCTATTGCTATAAAGGCATGATGTTAAGCTCACTGCCTAACTTCGCCTTTACGATGGGCTACACAAATGCGTCGTGGACCTTAAAATCAGACTTGGTAGGGAAATACGTCTGTCGCCTAATTAATCATATGGATAAGCATCAATATGACTACTGCCAGCCTGTTTTACCTGCACAAGGCATACAGGCAGAGCCTTTGATAGACTTCACTTCAAGCTATGTGCTGCGATCGCTTAGCCAAATGCCCCAGCAGGGTAGCAGCAAGCCTTGGAAACTCAATCAAAACTACATACTTGATCGTATAAGCTTAGGCTATTCATCGGTAATAGACGACAGCCTAATGTTTGCTTCTATAAGCTATGAGGAGCAACTGTGACGAACAACTATGACGAACAGCTATGACGAACAGCTATAGTGCGACAGCCCACCTACATCAAAAAACGCCAGAGGCTTTAGTTTGTAATACTTATCTTGTTGCACTTGTGTTTGCTCAGCGTAAGGCTGCGTCATTACATCTTGTAGCTCTTTAACAAGCGTGTAATTCCCTTCACTGGCCTGCTGATATGCAGGCGCCACAAACCATTCACGTAAACTGTACTTTGGGTTGACGAGTTTCATCTGCTTTGAAACCTGTTCACGAGAATGCCCTGAAGCAACACTTTCAAGCTCAATAAGGGAATTCCATTTTACGAACCAAGCAGACCAAGCTTTTTTCAACGCTTCTGGATTTGCGCTGTGGTTGGATTGCGCAGAACCGTTCACGCCTTTATAAAAGCTCTTTTCAAGTGAGCCAATGTCGTGGGGAAGTGATGAAAGCTCACGAAAGAAGATGGTGTAATCTACCGGTGTTTGCACCATAAGGCTTTCAAGCTCACTAAACAGCATAGGGTCATATGTATTTAACCCGAGTTTGGCAGCCCACATGGTTTCCATTTTTGTTTGCATTGCTTTAGAAAAGCTAATTTGAATCTCGGTCAATTGCTGTGCAAAATCCTGATGTTGTGCGAGCAGCGGACGCACCGCCGTGCAGAACATATCAAAGTTACGCTGGGCTGCTTCGCCTTGGTTCAAAAATGCGAAGTGCTGACCGCCGCCCGTCCATGACTGAAAGAAAGGGTGAAACGCATCAACAAAACCAAACGGTCCGTAGTCGAGTGTGTAGCCGCCAAGCGCGCAGTTGTCGCTGTTGAAATTGCCTTGGCAAAAACCTACACGCACCCAGTTCGCCACAAGAGACGTAAGGCGATTGCGAAATTCTTGCGCTAGCAGCACGATTTTTTCAGGCATGCTAAGGCTGTTATCGATGACCTTGCTGTACTCACGGTCAATCCCGTGTTGCACAATTTTCTCAAGCTCTTGCATAGCGTTTGGATGTTGATTGCTGCGCGCGCGGCGGCCAAAAAGTTCTAACTGGCCAACGCGAATGAATGACGGCGCAACCCGCGTCGATATAGCTACAGGCTCTACCAAAGAGGTATCGGGATCTTGCGCGTGCGAACCTTGTGAGTACCACGGTCGCCTAACTTTTTCGGTTTTAGACACATACAAACTTAAAGAACGCGACGTTGGCACACCAAGCGCATGCATGTGCTCTTGGGCCAAAAATTCCCGTATACTCGAACGCAGCACCGCGCGCCCGTCGCCACCGCGGCAGTATGGTGTGCGACCACCGCCTTTTAGCTGCATTTCCCAGCGTTGATTATTAATAACCGCCTCAAGTACCGACACTGCGCGGCCATCGCCATAGCCATTGCCGGTTCGAAACAGGCACTGCTGAATATATTCAGTGCCGTAAATAGAAAGCGCGTAGCCCGTTGCCCAGCCCACTTTTCGCATTGGCTGTGGAAGGTGTGATATGTCACCAGAAAACATAGCCATAAAATCAGTCGACTCAGCCATAGCGTCGTTAAAGCCAAGCTCACGAAAAAAGTCTTTGCTGTGCGTCACATACTCGGGATTTGCAATTGGCGTAGGGGTCACCGGCACATAATGACCCGAAAACACCTGTCTTGGTTCGTGATCATCTCCGTTTGCAGTGGCATCGGGATCGCAGTTCAAAGTGTCCATAAGCGAGTAGTCTGCGAGCTTGGCGATGTCTTCAAGCTTTGCAATAGTAGTCGACACTTGCTCACTTTGGATGTTTGCCTTCATATTCATGTGTATTCTCCAAGATGTTTTATGGCTTTACCCAACTATAAACGCTGTGCGTATATTTGTTTATAAGATACGTAAGAGCTTTCATATCTATTGTAAACATATTAAGTATACGCATCGCAAGGTATCAATGACCAAGCAGCAAGCACATAGCTGCACGCTGGGGTGGCAACACTTGGCTTGGTAAGGTAAATCCAGTCACTTGGTCATGTTCAGCATCGTTTGTTACTACTTCGGTAGATCTGCCGTTGTCTGTCCAAGGCGCCCATTCATCTAGTGCGAATTTTCAAACACGATTAGGGCTACTAGATAGTCGGCTAATAAAGGTAAAAACGTGAAAATAAATCGTATATTTCACACTAATTTCACATAGTATTGACATAGATATTAAAAGCTACAAGCCAAACAGGCTAAGGCTCTCTTACTGTGCGCCAGGAGGGTTTTAATGAACACCGCAGTGGTATTTTTCAAGTCAATCTAAGACCTTGATAACGCTAGAACCTAGTTGGGCTGCGCTTGCCATTTAGTTTATCATTGATGGCTAGATAGCCGCACAGATTTCATCTACAAACCACGGCACAAGCGTTGAAGCTTGGCCGTAATGACACTCAGTAAAATTACTTTGACCTTCACTGGGATCTAGATTTAATTCAATGCAGTGAGCACCCACATACTGTGCTTCTTGAACAAAGCCAGCGGCAGGATAAACATTACCCGACGTGCCTATTGACACAAAGACATCAGCCTCTTGCAGGTGGGTTTGAATCGCCTTCATGTGATAGGGTGTTTCACCAAACCAAACAATGTCGGGGCGCATTGGGCTTGGCGTGTCACAGCAAGCACATTTTGTACAAGAACTTACGTCGTCAACAGTGCTAACGGCGCTGTTGGAATTTATACATTTTGCAGATAGCAGTTCACCGTGCATATGAATAACATTTTTGCAGCCGCCGCGCTCGTGCAGGTTATCTACATTTTGAGTAATCAGTACGAAATCTTGCTGCAGTTTTCTTTGCAGTTTAGCCAGTGCAATATGGGCTGGATTTGGGGCAACTTCATCGTTCAACAGCTGTTGACGCCTAGCATTGTAAAATCGATACACTAACTCTGGATTGCGCGCAAATGCTTCTGGCGTAGCCACTTCCTCTACCGTATGATTTTCCCATAAGCCCTTATTGTCCCTAAAAGTGCTAATACCCGATTCGGCAGATATACCTGCCCCGGTCAAAATCACGATTTTTGGGTGTTTGATTGTGTTAAGAAAAAAGTTAAGGTGCTTCACTATTAGGCATATCCTTTACGCATAGATATTTCTATACAACTTTATAATAGTATCTTTATTGGGTACGTTAGGATTATTGGCCACAGAGCCAGATGCAAGCGCTTGATTCGCCATTGTCTCAAGTAAGCCTTCATAGGCTTGTTTTACAATACCAAATTCAGACATCATAGGGACTTTTAATATTGTATTTACCGTGGTCAGAAACTGCGTTAATCGAGTGTGGCACTCTGCTATGTGCTGGGTAGAAGAAATTAAGCCCATATGCACAGCGCACTGTGCATATTTTTCTGGCGCACCGCTTAACGAAAACTGGGTGATTGCGGGCAGCAGCATAGCGTTGCTCATGCCGTGAGGCACGTGAAAGTGAACGCCTAAGGGGCGACTCATGCCATGCACTAAGCCCACTGAGGCATTAGAAAACGCAATCCCCGCTAGGCTTGCACCTAACATCATTGCTTCTTTTGCAGCTAGTTTGCTTGGTGTTAGGCAAGCGCTTAGTAGATTAGGCGCTATCAATTTCATAGCCGCTATTGCCTGTTGATCACTGTACAAATTTGATTTTTTACTCACGAAGGCTTCAATTGCGTGAGTAAGAGCATCTATGCCGGTGTCTGCGGTAATGCGAAAGGGCGCAGTTAAGGTAAGCTCATAATCAACTATTGCGGCTTTTGGCATGAGGCCGGGACCCATGCAGAGCATTTTTTCAGATGTGTTGCTATCACTTATAATAGTCACACGTGTACATTCTGAACCTGTGCCGGCGGTAGTCGGAATAGCAATAACAGGAATGCTTTGCTGTATTACCTGAAAGGGTACTTTATAGTCGCGCATACTGCCGCCATGCGAGGCTAAAAGCGCGATTGCTTTGGCACTATCAATAGCGCTGCCGCCGCCTAATGCAATTAAGCTGTCATAGTTATCTGTGGCGACTAAATTAACCGCTGCTAGTATTGACGCTTCATCGGGTTCAGGCATAACCTTAGAAAATACTGGTAAGGTAATATCTTGTTGTTCAAGAATGTTGCTTATAGTAGCAACAAGACCAAGTTTAACCATGGTCGAGTCAGTAATTAGAAAGGGGCGAGTAGAAGATAGGCTGCGCAAAATAGCGGGTAGCTCATTTATGGCACCCGCGCCGATTTGTAAAATAGAGGGCAGATTGATCATTGTAGACATAGAGGATATCCCGTTGAATGTTGGCTAATGGCGCTTCGCTAAATACCCGTGCAATAGGCGTTTAACTATCTATATCAGCCAAAATAAGTGGAAGCAAGCTAGTTTTAATAGAACAAGACCTAGTCAGGCTCATTCGCCGAACGAATTCTCTCTATTCGTTCTTGCTCTTCATCAAATGCGGCTTTTATTTCTTCCATAACCGTGTTGACATCAGCTGCACTTTCATCAAACTCAAACTGTCCTGTTAAGATAACCTCGGGGCTTAAATCACCTGCTTCAAACAGTGCCCACATTTCTTCACCATAGTGGGTTTGTAGTAATTCGGGGGCAAATTCGCCATAATATTCTGTCATGTTGTGAACATCGCGCAATAGCATACTGTAGGCGTTGTTATTTGCTGCTGCGTCGACTGCCTGCGGTAAGTCAATAATAACAGGACCATAATCGTCTACTAGCACATTAAACTCTGATAGATCACCGTGAACAATACCTGCACATAGCATTAACTGGACGTATAGCATAACCTGTTCATGGTCTTCAATAGCTTGCTCAGCAGACATAGACACATCGTTTAGACGTGGCGCAACTTCGCCTTGTTCATCGGCGATTAGTTCCATCAACAGCACGCCATCGTAGCAGCCATAGGGCTGCGGAACTCTTACCCCAGCTTTGCTAAGTTTGAATAGCGCGTCGACCTCGGCATTTTGCCACTGATCTTCTTGCTGCTTGCGGCCAAACTTGGAGCCTTTTTCCATAGCGCGTGCGCGCCTTGTGCTTCTTACTTTTCTGCCTTCGTTGTACTGCGCGGCTTTTTTGAAACTGCGCTTCATCGATTCTTTATATACTTTGGCACAACATATGCGACCCTGACTTTTTACCACGAATACAGTCGCTTCCTTACCACTCATAAGTTGGTAAAGCACTTCGTCTACTAGGCCGTCGTCTACTAAAGGTTGTAGTCGTTTTGGTATTTTCATAGGGCGTTTGTTTAGTACCTTTGTGTTGAATAAATAGGCTAATTTCAATGCGAAATCACAATATTTGACTTCTTAGCATCATTTTTAATGTGCAGCTCGATTATTAACTGCTAAGGCATATATACATGCGTAAACCGGTCATGCTGAGCGCTACTACATAAAATTTTTTCAGCGCCCCTATAGTACTATAGCTGCCATTGAAACTGTACTTGTGTACTCGTAAAACAAAAAATCCAGCCTAAGCTGGATTTTTTACCTAAAGCGCAGTCTGTTTACTTTCTGAGTTTGTTAATCAATCTCAACTGTGCAACGGCTTCAGCAAGTTCTATTGCTGCCTCTGCATAGTTAAAGTCAGCACCACCCTTTGCAATGCGCTCTTTTGCATGCTGTTGAGCGGCTTGTGCCGCTGCTTCATCGAGCTCTTCTGCGCGTACTGCAACATCGGCTAATACCGTTACATGTCCAGGCTGTACTTCTAATATGCCGCCGGCCACATAAATGAGTTCTTCTTCACCAAACTGTTTTACAACTCGCACCATACCAGGCAGCAAACTAGTGATTAAAGGTGCATGACCAGGATAAATCCCAAGCTCACCTTCTGCACCAGATGCCTGAACAGTTTCTACCAAACCAGAAAAGATCTCTGCCTCAGCGCTTACTACGTCCAAGTGTGTTGTCATTGCCATTGTCGGTCTCCTTAAATAACGTCAACGTTATTTTCAGCGATTACTTATTCTTGTTCGCTTTTTCTACCGCTTCTTCTATTGAACCAACCATGTAAAATGCTTGCTCTGGAAGACTGTCGTAATCACCGTTAAGAATACCTTTAAAGCCACTAATGGTGTCTTTAAGCGATACATACTTACCCGGAGAACCTGTAAAGACCTCTGCTACGAAGAAAGGCTGTGACAAGAATCGCTGAATTTTACGAGCACGTGATACTACCTGCCGGTCTTCTTCAGATAATTCATCCATACCTAAGATCGCGATGATATCTTTTAGTTCTTTATAACGCTGCAGCACAGACTGCACGCCACGCGCAGTGTCGTAATGTTCTTGGCCGATAACTAGCGGGTCAAGCTGACGCGAAGTAGAATCAAGCGGGTCAACCGCCGGGTAAATACCTAAAGATGCAATATCACGCGATAATACGACCGTTGCATCTAAGTGAGCAAAGGTAGTAGCAGGAGATGGATCGGTTAAATCATCCGCTGGTACATATACGGCTTGAATTGACGTAATTGAACCGGTTTTAGTAGAGGTAATACGCTCTTGTAAGACACCCATTTCTTCCGCTAATGTAGGCTGATACCCAACCGCTGAAGGCATACGGCCTAACAAAGCAGAAACTTCTGTTCCGGCCAAAGTATAACGATATATATTATCCACGAAAAACAGCACGTCACGACCATCGTCGCGAAATTTTTCAGCCATAGTCAAGCCTGTTAGTGCAACACGTAAACGGTTACCAGGAGGCTCATTCATTTGGCCATATACTAATGCTACTTTATCAAGTACATTTGAATCATTCATTTCATGGTAGAAATCGTTACCTTCACGGGTGCGCTCACCAACACCTGCAAACACAGAATAACCGCTGTGTTCAATCGCGATGTTACGAATAAGCTCCATCATGTTTACCGTTTTGCCTACACCGGCTCCACCAAACAAACCAACTTTACCGCCTTTTGCAAACGGGCATACTAAATCTATTACTTTTATGCCTGTTTCAAGTAGCTCAGTTGAGCTTGACTGGTCTTCATAGCTGGGCGCTTCACGGTGAATAGACATACGCTCTTCTTCACCAATGGGGCCAGCTTCATCTATTGGGTTTCCCAATACATCCATGATGCGGCCTAAAGTAGCAAGGCCCACGGGGACTTGAATAGCCTCACCTGTGTTATTTACCATTAAGTTACGACGTAAACCATCGGTGGAACCCATGGCTATTGTTCTTACAACACCACCACCAAGCTGCTGTTGTACTTCTAACGTTAAACCTGCTTGGTCGCCATCGGCCACTCGCAGTGCGTCATATACACGTGGTACGGAATCTTGTGGAAACTCAATGTCCACTACCGCACCAATGATCTGGACGACCTTACCTTGACTCATAATTAGTCCTCTTATACTTTAAAATTCTTTTGCTAAACCGCTGCTGCGCCACTTACAATTTCACTGATTTCTTGTGTAATTGCGGCCTGACGCGCCTTGTTATATATTAATTGTAAATCATCAATAAGATCGCCGGCATTGTCCGTTGCTGCCTTCATTGCCACCATTCTGGCTGCTTGTTCAGACGCAACGTTTTCAACCACACCTTGATAAACAACTGTCTCGATGTATCTAGCAAGTAAAGCGTCTAGAATTTCATCAGCGTTGGGCTCATATAAATAGTCCCAAGTGTGTTTACGTTCTTCTTCCATTGACTTTGGTAATGGCAGCAATTGATTAACAACCGGCTCTTGGCTCATGGTGTTAATAAATCGGTTATACACTAAGTAAATTTTATCAAGTGTGCCGTTTTCGTATGCGTCTAGCATGACCCTCACAGTACCTACTACCTTACTTAAAGTAGGTTTGTCACCTAAACCGGACTCAGCTGCCATTACGTTGCCACCAAAACGGGAAAAGAAATTTACTGCTTTTGCACCAAGTGCAGCAAAGTAAAGTCCTGTACCTTGTTCTTGATAAGCTTTAATACGCTTAGATACTGCCTTAAATTCATTTGTATTCAGTCCGCCACATAGACCACGGTCGGTCGAAATAACAATAAAACCGACGTTTTTCACTTCCCTCTCTTCTAAGAAAGGGTGGCGGTAATCTAAGTTAGCGCTGGCGATGTGACCAATGACTTTCTTCATACTTTTAGCATAAGGACGTCCTAATTGCATCCGCTCCTGTGCCTTCTTCATTTTTGAGGCGGCAACCATTTCCATCGCGCTGGTAATTTTTTGGGTGTTTTTAATACTCCCAATTTTACCTTTAATCTCTTTTCCGCTTGCCATGAAATTTTCTCCGATTACTCAACGACCGCTCTAATACCAATTAGAGCCTGTGGATTACCAGCTTTGAGTCGATTTGAATTTGTCAAATGCGCCTGCTAACTGGCCTTCAATATCGTCGTTATAGTTTCCAGTCTGATTAATTGTGTCCATCAGTTCTTTGTATTCAGCCAACATGTAAAAGTGCAGGGCCGCTTCAAAATCAAGTACTTTATTTAGCTCAATGTCTTTCAAATAACCTTTTTCTGCCGCAAATAGCGATACGGCCATTTCAGCAACAGATAACGGTGAGTACTGGTTTTGCTTCATCAATTCCATTACTCGCTGACCATGCTCTAGTTGTTCTCTAGTAGCATCGTCTAGGTCTGATGCAAACTGAGAAAATGCGGCTAACTCGCGATATTGAGCAAGTGCAAGACGAATACCACCGCCTAACTTCTTGATGATTTTAGTTTGTGCAGCGCCACCTACTCGAGAAACAGAGATACCGGCGTTTACAGCAGGGCGTATGCCGGCGTTAAATAAATCTGACTCAAGGAATATCTGACCGTCGGTAATTGAAATTACGTTTGTGGGTACAAAGGCAGATACATCACCCGCTTGGGTTTCAATAATTGGCAACGCGGTTAGTGAGCCGGTTTTACCTTTAACTTCACCTTTTGTGTACTTTTCAACGTAGCTAGCATTTACGCGTGCTGCTCTTTCTAACAAGCGTGAGTGTAGGTAAAATACGTCACCTGGGTATGCTTCACGACCTGGTGGACGGCGCAGCAATAATGACACTTGGCGATAAGCAACTGCTTGTTTTGACAAATCATCATAAACAATAAGTGCGTCTTCGCCGCGATCACGGAAATATTCACCCATAGTACAACCAGAATAAGGCGCAAGGTATTGGAGTGCCGCTGATTCAGAGGCCGACGCAGCTACAATAATGGTATGCGCCATCGCGCCGTGTTCTTCTAATTTACGCACAACGTTGGCAATGGTTGATGCTTTTTGACCAATCGCCACATATATACATTTAACGCCGGTATTTTTTTGATTTATAACCGCATCTATTGCTAGCGCTGTTTTACCCGTTTGGCGATCGCCGATAATAAGTTCACGCTGGCCGCGGCCAACCGGGATCATTGCATCAACTGATTTATAACCTGTTTGAACAGGTTCATCTACCGATTGGCGCTCAATTACGCCTGGTGCAATTTTTTCAACCGGCTCAAAGCGCTCAGCGTCTATCGCCCCTTTACCGTCGATAGGCTCACCTAGGGTGTTAACAACACGCCCTAACAGCTGTGGACCTACTGGCACTTCAAGGATACGACCAGAGGACTTTACTTTATCGCCCTCTTGCAGAGTATTATACGGACCCATAACTACCGCACCTACCGAGTCTCGCTCAAGGTTAAGTGCAATGGCGAAACTGCCGCCTGGCAATTCGATCATTTCGCCTTGCATTACGTCTGCAAGACCATTAATACGGATAATGCCGTCGCTTACGCCAACGATTGTACCTTCGTTTCTTGCTTCACTTACTACTTCAAACTGGTCAATTCGTTTCTTAATCAGTTCTGCAATCTCTGTAGAATTAAGTTGCATACTTATATTCCCGTTATGCTTGTAACGCGTCGTTGAGACGGTTCAATTGTGAATTTAAGGAGCCATCTATAACAGTGTCGCCTGCTTTTACAATTAGGCCTGCGACAATGCTCGGATCCACGCTACAATTTAAATGTACTTTGCGGTCAAAACGTTTTTCTAATGCGGCGCTTAAGCTATTTATTTGGGCATCATCAAGCGCAATGGCAGAGG
Source organism: Glaciecola punicea (assembly GCF_001756615.1). Classification (NCBI taxonomy): domain Bacteria; kingdom Pseudomonadati; phylum Pseudomonadota; class Gammaproteobacteria; order Alteromonadales; family Alteromonadaceae; genus Glaciecola; species Glaciecola punicea. The sequence goes on along the minus strand of NZ_LZXY01000006.1, from coordinate 50,650 downwards.
TTACATCAACATTAACTTGCTTTTCGCGCATCGTTTTGAGCTCGTTAAACATAGCCGATATTTCTGGCAATAATGCTAAACGGTCATTTTCCGCTAAAATCTTTACAAAGTTTTGGCCTTTACTATTAAGCTGTTCTCCGCAAATACTAATGAACATTGTGGCAACCTTGCTAGCCGCATCTGCACCTACTATAAGCTGTTGTATGCTCTCGTTTTTTGCGACTTCAGCTGCAAAAACCAGCATACTTTGCCACTCTTCTATAGATGAGCTGTCAGCTGCAAAATCAAAGGCGGCTAGAGCATATGGACGAGCTGCTGTTGTCAATTGAGACATGACTTACTCTCCTAAAGCTCTTGGACAAGTTTTGCAACAATGTCTTTTTGTGCGTCGGCATCAATTTCACGCGCAAGAATTCTTTGGGCACCAGCTATGGCTAGTAGACCAACCTGCTTGCGCAAGTCTTCTTTGACGCGATTTTTCTCTGCTTCAACTTCGGCGTAACCCTGTGCGATAATTTTTTCGCGCTCAGCGTGCCCCTTTTGTGTTTCTTCTTCAACCAGCTGATTTGCACGTTTTTTAGCTTGGTCAATAATCTGGCTAGCCTGCACTTTCGCTTCACGAACTTGGTCTGTAGCGCTTGACTTTGCTAACTCAAGATCCTTTGTTGCTTTGTCTGAGGCAGCAAGACCATCTGCTATTTTTTTCTGTCTTTCTTCAATCGCGCCTATGAGCGGCGGCCATACATACTTCATGCAGAACGCAACAAATACAGTAAACGCAATTAACTGACCTATTAGGGTGGCGTTAAAATTCACGTCCGCTCCTCCTATTGTTCATTGGTTAACCTATAAAATAGAGTGTTAGTACACACCACCTAAACCAGGTGCAACAACGAATAAGATATAGAGAGCTATACCAACACCGATCATAGATATAGCATCAATTAGACCAGCTAGGATGAACATTTTGACCTGTAACTGCGGTGCTAACTCTGGTTGACGAGCAGAAGATTCTAAGAATTTGCCCCCCATGATTCCGAAACCAATAGCAGTACCTAGGGCACCCATTCCGATTATTATTGCAACTGCGATGTAAATCATTGTTATCTCCGAGTAATGTTAAATATAAATAAAAGTAAAAATAAAAGTAAAAGTAAAATCGTTACTAGTGTTCTTCACATGCCAAACTTAAGTAAACGATGGTTAGCATCATAAAAATAAAGGCTTGTAATGGAAGTACTAGAATATGAAATACAGCCCAAGCGAAATGCAATGGTAGTTGCAGATAACCAATGGTTGCAATCAGTATAAATATAAGTTCACTAGCATAGAGGTTACCAAACAAACGTAACGACAATGAAAGTGGACGAGCCAGCAAAGTGACTATTTCTATCACCAAGTTAAAAGGAATGAAAACCCAGTGATTTAGTGGCTGCATGGTTAATTCTTTAGCAAAGCCTTTTATGCCCTTAACTCTAAGAGAATAAAATATAATAAGTATAAAGACGCCTATTGCTAAAGCAAAAGTCGTGTTTATGTCGGTTGTGGGTACGATTTTTAGGTAGACATCTTTTGGGTCCATACCAAAGGCATACTGACCAATTAACCCTGCTATCCATGGAAATAGATCTACAGGTATTAAGTCTGTCAGGTTCATTAACAATACCCATACAAATATGGTGAGTGCTAATGGTGCAATTAATCGACTGGTGCCATTAAAGGAGCTTTTGACGTTGTCGTCTACAAATTCAACAATCATCTCGACAAAAGCCTGGGTTTTAGTCGGTACACCGATTGTTGCTTTTTTCCCTATTCGCCAAAAGAAATATAAAAAACAAACGCCAATTAACACTGAAGACCCAATAGTATCTACATGCAACGTCCAAAAGCCAGCGTCTGCGCAGGCCTTATTAAATGCGATTCCACCATCGGCAGTACACATTTTTGCGTTGGTTAAATGGTGATTAATGTATTCTTGCGTAGTGTCGTAAGATGCCATTGTTAAACCCAAATTATTAATTTAAAAATTTTTACGTATTTTTATTAAATGTTAATTTTTAACACTTAACACGAACATTGCGGCCCACTGACTGACCATTGTTATTGCGTATGCGCCTAATAAATATAAAGGCTGAACATGTAACAGTGAAAACGCAATAACGAATATTAACGTTGTAAGAACAAGTTTTAACTTCATACCTTGATTCATACTTTGCGCAACTACTCTATTTTTAGTTGCACCGGCATATCGGAACACCCAATACGCAAAAACGCTGTGTGGTATTAAAAAACTAATGACGCCTAGTATAATGGACAACGATAACTTTGGATCATAAAAGATTGATAACGAAAGCATACACAAACCAACCAAAAATTGAACGACTATGCCTTTGACGGCAAGCCGTTTACCTGGCGCTGCCAAATCAGTTGCCATATCTTAGTTCCTGCTGATATTGCGCTATAAAAAGCGTTCGAAGTATACTGTTAATGCGAAAATATTCAACCAGAAATGGAAAATATAAAAGATTCTGGCATCATTTATACTATAGTCTTATGACAGTTTTTTTCGAGCAATTTGGTAAATTCGTATTATTTTTATAAATATCTACGCTTAATAAAAAAATCTATTCGTCTTTTGGCGTAGTAATATGCGCCAAAATACCATCAAGCTGGTCTAAATCTTCAAAAGAAATTGTCATTTTCCCTTTGCCTTTTTTGTTGTGATCAATCTTAACACTGGTACCTAAGGTATCCGTTAATGTGGTAGCAAGACGCCTAACGTCAGGATCAATTGTCTTTTCTTCTTTGGGAAGGTCTTCAGTGTTGGGTTCTTCCTGAGCTTTTTTGACTAGGCGCTCAGTTTCACGCACTGTAAGCCCTTTTTCAGCCACTAGCTTGGCTAAATTTTCTTGTTCGTTACCAACAAGCGACAGCAATGCTCTGGCGTGTCCCATGTCTATATCACCATGTTCTAGCAGTGTTTTAACGCCCTCTTCAAGCCCATTTAAGCGCAATAAGTTAGTCACGGTAGTGCGCGACTTTCCCACCGCCTCAGCCACTTGCTGATGGGTAAGATTAAATTCAAGCATAAGTCGCTCTAAAGCCTGCGCCTCTTCCATTGAATTTAAATCTTCACGTTGTATATTTTCTATCAGTGCAATAGCAACAGCGGCATCGTCTGCCACATTTTTGATCAAGCAGGGAACCACCTCTAAGCGAGACATTTGCGCGGCACGCCAGCGACGTTCTCCAGCTATAATTTCATATTTATCAGTGCCCGTTTGACGCACCACAATGGGTTGAATGATGCCTTGCGCTTTAATTGACGCAGCGAGTTCTTCTAATGCTTGATCTGCCATGTCTTTTCGTGGCTGGTATTTTCCTGCATGCAAGAATTCAATAGGAATTTTTTTTAAATCGTTGGTGGCTTCGTCATAAGTGCTATTTTGATCTTGGGCACTTTGTGCGTCTTTATGGGCAACGCTTTTGCTTGTAGCAAGTAATGCATCTAGTCCTCTACCCAAGCCTTTATTTTTCGGTGCCATTGGTAACGCCTCTTTTTCTTATTCTCATTTGCTACTATGCATCTTCTAATTTTTTACGTCTGCGCAATATTTCACCGGCAAGCGCTAAGTAGGCCTTTGCGCCATTTGATGATTTATCATAATACATTGCAGGTTCACCAAAACTGGGCGCTTCTGCTAGTCTGACGTTCCTTGGAATTACGGTACGGTAAACTTGGTCTCCAAAATAGCGTTTAAGCTGTTCAGATACATCATTTGCTAAACGATTTCGTGGATCGTACATTGTGCGCAGTACCCCTTCAATCTTCAAATCAGGATTAACTACCGACGCTAATTTCTCAATCGTATCCATAAGCGCTGTTACACCTTCTAATGCGTAATATTCGCACTGCATAGGCACTAATACCGAGTCTGATGCGGCTAATGCATTTACCGTTAGCTGATTTAATGAAGGTGGACAATCAATAAAAATATAATCGTAGTCGTCCTTAATGGGAGCAAGCGCGTTTCGTAATCGTAGCTCTCTGGCAAACACTTCCATTAATTTTATTTCTGCCGCGGTGATATCAGAATTACCCGCAATAAGGTGATATTTACCCGTAGTTTGAGTAATAATGACTTCGCTAGCAGGTTTCTGCTCTATTAATAATTCATAACAAGTGTTTTCTACATTGTACTTGTCAACGCCGCTACCCATCGTAGCATTGCCCTGCGGATCTAAATCAATCAGCAATACTTTGCGCTTTGTTGCCGCCATAGACGCAGCAACGTTAACCGCGGTCGTTGTTTTACCCACGCCGCCTTTTTGATTTGCTATTGAGATGACTCGCGCCACTAGTTGAATACCTTCACGTGATTAACTGGATTGAGTTTACCCTAAAAAAATAGCTTTATTGACTTATAAACTATCTATTTTTTTAGCTACTTTTATTCTTTGAAAATGACAGCGAGAATAACGAATGACCCTGATTGCCTATTGCACATTCTTTTTCAACAGCACTAAGTGTCTTTCACCCTCTAAGGATGGTATCAAAAGAGGGATGCTTTGCACTAGTGTAAAGTGTACAGGAATTTCGTTTAATTCTTGTTGATGAAGTTGACCTTTAAGAGCTAGAAATTGGCCGTCATCATCAAGCAAATGGGAACACCAACGAAGCATGTCGTTTAATGACGCAAACGCTCTGCTCAATACTAAGTCAAAATATTTTTGGGGTGTGATATCTTCAACTCGACTTTGTATAGGACTCACATTTTTAAGACCTAATGCATGAATGGCCTGCTTCATAAACACTACACGCTTACCTAAAGAGTCGATTAAGGTAAATGTCTTGTGTGGGCACATAATCGCTAGTGGGATACCCGGTAAGCCTGGCCCTGTTCCAACGTCGGCGATGTGCGAGCCTGTTAAGTATGGACTTACTACAATTGAATCAAAAATATGCTTAATTAACATCTCACTGGGCTTTCTTACGGAGCTCAAATTATATGCTTTATTCCATTTGTGCAGTAGTAACACAAATTCTATAAGCTGTCTTTTTTGAGTTTCGCTGACCTCAAAATCAAGCTGGGGACTCAGCTCGTCAAATTGAATGTGCAAGCTTTGTGTTAGTTCATCCATTACATAATATTCCTGACATCTCTTTACTACGCCGATTCGCGTGTTTGTTTGAATAACATACTGTGTTTTTTCAAATACACCAACAGTAGTGAAACTGCGGCAGGCGTAATACCTGATATACGTGATGCCTTGCCAATCGTCTCGGGCCGTGCATCGGTCAGTTTTGCCACTACTTCATTTGATAATCCAGATATAGTTGAATAGTCAAAATCAGGCGGAAGTAGCGCATTTTCATGGCGCTGAGATTTTGCAATTTCGTCCTGTTGTCTTGAAATATAACCGGCATATTTTATTTGAATTTCAACCTGTTCTGCGGCTTTTTCATTTTTTAAGCCTGGACCTATAGATTCAATTGTCATTAGGCTTTTATAGGTCATTTCAGGTCGACGAATGAGTTCTTCAAGTGAATGTTCTTTACTTACGGGCGTTTTTAAAATGCCGTTTAAAGCTTCTGCCGATTTATGAGTAGGGTGGATCCAATTATTTTTTAAACGTTGTTTCTCTTGCTCAATAAGTTCCATCTTTTGTGAAAAGGCAGCCCAACGTTCATCGCATACCAAGCCTAAGTTACGACCTTGCTGGGTAAGCCTACTGTCAGCGTTATCTTCACGTAGCAACAATCTATATTCAGCTCTGCTGGTAAACATTCTATAAGGTTCTTTTGTACCCATGGTGGCTAAATCGTCAATTAATACACCAACGTAGGCTTGATCTCTGCCTAACACTAATGGGTCTTTTTCTTGTACTTGTAAAGCAGCGTTAGCGCCTGCAATTAAGCCCTGTGCACCCGCTTCTTCGTAGCCTGTTGTGCCGTTAATTTGGCCAGCAAAGAACAAACCGTCTATGAATTTAGTTTCTAATGTTTGTTTCAAATCTCGTGGATCAAAAAAGTCATACTCAATGGCGTAACCTGGACGAATTATATGCGCATTCTCAAACCCTTTTATGGATCTTACCAAGGACATCTGTATATCAAAGGGTAAACTGGTTGATATACCATTAGGGTAAACTTCAATACTGTTTAAACCTTCGGGTTCAACAAATATTTGATGCGAATTTTTGTCTGCAAAACGCACTATTTTGTCTTCAATGGAAGGACAATAACGCGGTCCTACACCTTCTATGTTACCCGTATACATAGGCGATCGGTCTAGGCCTGAGCGGATAATATCGTGAGTATTTTCGTTTGTATGGGTTATGTAGCAAGGAATTTGACGAGGATGATCAGCCACATTGCCCATGAATGAAAAAGTGGGCAATGGCGTGTCACCCGCTTGTTCTTGCATCACTGAAAAATCTAAAGTTCTTGCATCTAACCTTGCAGGTGTGCCCGTTTTTAGCCTATCGACTCTAAAAGGCAGTGCGCGTAAACGTTGAGCCAGCGCAATTGAGGGCGGATCGCCAGCGCGTCCTCCTTTGTAATTTTCAAGCCCAATATGAATGGTGCCACCTAAAAAGGTGCCGACAGTAATGATTACTGTTTTTGCCCGAAATTTGAGACCCATTTGTGTTACCACGCCACAGGCACGTCCATTTTCAACAATAAGGTCGTCACATGATTGCTGAAATAAAGTAAGGTTTGGCTGCTGTTCTATGGCATTACGTACTGCTATTCGATAAAGAGTACGATCGGCCTGTGCGCGAGTGGCTCTAACGGCTGGTCCTTTAGAACTGTTTAGTGTTCTAAACTGAATCCCGGCTTTGTCGACCGCTTTTGCCATCACCCCGCCAAGTGCGTCAATTTCCTTGACCAAATGACCTTTGCCAATACCGCCAATGGCTGGATTACACGACATTTGTCCAAGTGTTTCAATGCTATGAGTGAGTAAAAGTGTATTAACACCCATGCGAGCAGATGCCATTGCGGCTTCTGTCCCAGCATGGCCACCGCCTACTACAATTACATCAAAGTTTTGTTGATAAAACATCCAAATCCTTACTAAATCTCAAATATTGTGCTAGTACAAATATTGTTTGTTACAGCCTTCATCAAAAGGGCAGGTAGTGTATATGAAACAAAGCATATATGAAATATGGTTGTTTAAATAGTAAACATTGGGGGGCTTTTGCGAGAGGTCAGAAAATGACTTTTTTTGTCAATTTCCCTCAGTAGTATATATAGTCTTTTATTTAAAGATCTTTATTACTACTACTATTATGCGAGCGTTTTTCTGTTAATAATTCAATATTATTTATAAATATCAATAGTTTATAAGAATGAAAAGGCTTGTATAAGCAAACTAAGAAGTATGTATAGCTTGAGGATAACTAAGCTACTTACCCACAGGTTAAAAAGTAGACGATTTTATCCCTTGCTTATTAGTCCTTAATCCACAGCTTTCTAGCTAACTTATCCACAGGAGATATTTTTTTATGTATTGCATGTTGATATTATGTGTATTCTTTAGGGTGAATTCACCGAAGCTATCACTAGCAATAGCTTCCACTTTTTTAACTCAAGGTGAGACTTGCTGTGGACACATTTTAGGTAGTACTGATATTTTTTTACATATTTTTTTATAAGAATTTTTATGATCTGCGTCTGTTGTCTAATATTTACTCAATATTTCGTTTCATTACCATTATTAAAGAGTTTTAGATGTTTCGAATGATTCCTAGCGCGACGGACAGTTGTCAAGCGTTGTTGTACAGTGCTACTGTACTCACCTCGCTACAGGTTTTTCAGCGTCGGCGGAGTTTCTTGAAGGCGTCTTTTAACATTAGCAAAAGGAAATTAGCAGTATGTCCAATAATGACGAGCAAGTTAATACAGCACTACAATCTGAACAGCATGACGAAATTAATATGCTATCTGATAGCGCTGAGCTAGCTAGCCGAGGGACTCGCTTAGGAGCAGCCTTCCTAGATACGTTTATATTGGTTTTATTTTTTATACCAGGCTTGGTCATATTTAGCCTGATGGGCGGTGATTTTTCTAACCCTGATCAGGCCCAGCTAATGAAGAATATTTATACGTATTGTGCTCTATTTATTATTATATATATGGTTATAAATGGTGTTTTACTATATAAATATGGGCAAACCATTGCTAAGCGTTTATTGAATATAAAGATAGTGCGTACCGACGGTGAACGCATCGGGTTTAAGCGCTTGCTAGGTTTGCGCATTGTACTAATTCAACTGCTCTACCAAGTCCCAGTAGTCGGATTTTTGTTTATGATTGTTAATGTGTTATTTATTTTTCGCGAAGATCAACGCTGTATCCACGATCTGATTGCTAACACTAAAGTCGTTAGCACCTAATTCAAAGATAAATATAAATACTAAGCGTAACTAGTGTGTGTAGGTGTCATTTAAAGACACCCGTACAAAAAAATTGGGTGGTTTTTTGCCTCAATATATTAACGTTTTTTGTATGTTATTTGATTGGGCTGATAACCTGATGACTTAGGCGAACTTGGACCACCGGGGGAGGGTTGCGTTTGAACATCGGGTTGAGTGCTCGATATAATCTGCTGAGTAAGCGTAGAACGCCTACTGGGGCCCTGAAAATGCACCTGATAGGTTTCATATTCACGCATCGATTCAAAACAATAGCGACCAATTGCGTCCTCTAATTCTGTTAAATTATGATTGGTAATTAATATACAGTTTTTGTTAGCGGCTTTACGCTGACGCAACAAGTTACCTAACCAAGACTGAGCGTTCTTTTTTAGCACTGTTTCATTTACGCAAACTTCATCTAAAATTAATAAATCAACGTCGAGCAACTGTTGGTTTACCTCGCGATACCTATATGAAGCGTTGTCTTGTGACTGATAATCATATGAATAAAGACGCATATCTAACAGCGTTTGTAGCTGCCTGTAAAGTACACTGGTTTCAAACTTGTTGATAAGTTCTTGGGCAATAGCACCAGCTATGTGCGATTTTCCTCGTCCATAGTCACCATAAAAAATCATCATATGGGCGCGACTTTTGCGCCATTTGGGATCTTTATGCGCCGCAATAAAGGCTTTCGCAATACTGACCGCCTCAATCACATCCTGAGCATCTTCCTGCAGGTTTTCAAAGGTCCACTTTGGATTTAGTTCGGATTTACCATGCAGTTGCTGAATGCGTTTAATTTTTGATTCTTGCTGCATTTTTCGTAAATCAGCGTTAGCGAGTAATTCATATTCGCGACGATTTTTTTCATAGTCAAACTTAGGAATATGCGCATTTGACTTTGCTGCCTTTCTATCTAGCCCCATTACGCCTTTCATTTCGGCTACGCGCTGTTCTAAGGTTTTCATTACTACGTCTCCATTTGCTTATACACTAGCATTTCATAATCACTTTTAACCCTGATCTTTGTATTGGTTGATTAGTTGCTTTACATTGTCGTCAAATACTATACCAGCACTTGGTGTTACGTACTGATGGCCAGCTTTGGTTTTTTGTTCTGATAGTGGTAGGCGCTGCCTACGTTGTTTTAAGTGTATCACCAATTTTTGAGTCCATTGATACTCTGTGCATTGAGTGTCTATTCTTCCTAACCAATAAGCAATATATTCGCCAAGCTCATCTGCACTATAGGTTTTTTCAATTAGACCTACTAATTGACATAGGTCTTCAAATATCGACTGCACGGGTCGCCAGTCTAAGCGCATTGATTTATGTTGAGAATGAAACTGCGGGTTTTCAAGCGATTGAGGAAGGGCGCTCAGCGGTAACCTAATTTTATTGTTATGCAAACTCTTTGAAAAGTCAGTACTAGGGTCTACCTCAATTAGGCCAGCCTTGTGTAGCTCTTTAAATAGCGCGCTTATTTGACGGCCCATGCTTATCACGGTTTTTTTATTATTAACAAGCGCTAAAACGGCTTGGTTGTTGACTAATATGACGGTTTTATTTCCCACTAATTGAGGACGTAAATACAAACAGTACAAAACGCGCGCTAAATTGCTCAAGGGTGTTTGTAACGTTTCTATTTCAAGCTCATTCACGAGTATTTATCCACAGTTTAAAAAGCCTTGCATATTATAAGGTACATACAGAATAGTACGTGTATATTTTTAATACAGCGCGTTAGCATCCTTAGGCTGTGATGGTGCTTAATTTCGTTGATAACCACTCTACCGCTAGTTCCTCAGGAATAGGATGGTGCAGAACATCTATTTGGAATACTGGAAAAAGTAGGCTAGCGCCTGCGCCAACAATAGTGCTTTCAACGGTAAGCGAGGCTGCACAAAAGGTGTCGTAGCTGGAGTCGCCTAAACCGATAATAATAGCGCGTACTCCGGTTAAATCTTTGCCGGCTAAGTCCTTAATAAAGGGCTGTATATTGTCTGGTAAATCACCTGCGCCGTGGGTAGACGTAATAATAACTAATAGCTGTTCAAGATTTATGTCACTTATAGAAGGGGTAAAATGGCAAGTTGCGTTATAGCCTTTAGTTTTTAGCATAGCTTCAACAGCCTCTGCTACGTATTCGCTAGCGCCTAGTACCGAGCCAATTGCAATATTTACGTCCACATTTATGCCCCTTGCTGTGTTAATAGTGATATACAATAATGATGTGAAGATTACTTACCTATACAAAACGATGAAAATATCTTACTAAGTAGGTCGTCTGAGCTAAATTCACCCGTGATTTCATTTAAATAACCTTGTGCAATACGTAATTCTTCGGCTAGTAATTCACCTGCCATGGCCGATTCAAGCTGGTCTTTGCCAATGTCTATATGCTGCTGTGCATTGATTAATGCGGTAATATGACGTTGGCGTGCAATAACCTGATCTTCACCTACCTGATTAAAGCCCATACACTCCTTAAGATGTTCTGTTAAGATGTCAATCCCTAATTTTGCCATCGCCGAAAGGCAAATGACGGGATACTTTTGATTATTATCAATCCCTGGTGCTTCTTGGATTAAGTCGCACTTATTGCGAATGACTGTGATAGCTGCATCAGCGGGAAGTTTATCATAAAATTCAGGCCAAATATCTTTAGGCTGAGAGTTAGGTTCTTGCTCAGCGTCTACCATAAATAATATACGGTCGGCGTTATGGATTTCTTGCCAGGCGCGTTCAATGCCAATTTTCTCAACGGTGTCTGCGTCATCGCGTAAACCAGCGGTGTCTATAATGTGCAGTGGCATACCGTCTATATGAATATGTTCTTTTAAAACATCGCGCGTTGTGCCCGCAATGTCGGTGACTATGGCGCTGTCTTTGCCACTCAATGCATTGAGTAAACTCGATTTTCCTGCATTGGGTCGGCCAACAATAACGACGCGCATGCCGTCGCGTAGCAGCGATCCTTGTTTGGCTTGATGCATAATTTTGTTAAGCAAGGTTACTATAGTATGTAAGTTACTTTGCACAATTCCGTCGGCTAAAAAATCTATTTCTTCTTCAGGAAAATCTATCGCTGCTTCCACGTACATACGTAAATAAATGACTTTATCAACTAAATTTCTTATTTGATTTGAAAATTCACCCTGTAGTGATCTAAGTGCACTCTTAGCAGCTTGTTGTGATGATGCATCTATTAAATCTGCAATGGCTTCAGCTTGGGTTAAATCCATTTTCTCGTTTAAGAATGCTTGTTCACTGAACTCACCGGGTTTGGCTAAACGTACTAAGCCACTTTTTAAACACGTGTCTATTAGTAATTGCATGACCACTTGGCCGCCGTGACCTTGTAGTTCTAGTATATCTTCGCCGGTGAATGAATTAGGTCCTGCAAAATAAAGTGCAATGCCTTGGTCTATAATGTGGTTTTGACTATTATAAAACGGCTGGTAGGTCGCTACGCGTGGTACAGGGCACTTTTTAAGTAATAGTTCGGCTACTGGTTTAGCATTAGGGCCTGACACTCGCACAATGCCTACACTACCTCGTCCTAGTGCGGTAGCTTGCGCAACAATGGTGTCATTTGAAAATACTGCGGCCGTCATGTGCTAATCCCTAAAGTTATTGAACTGAAGCGGCTGTCCGAAATCTTCTGTGCGCAGAACTGCCATAACGCTTTGTAAGTCGTCTCGCTTTTTACCTGTTACGCGAAGCTGATCGCCTTGTATTGCGGTCTGTACTTTTAATTTTTTATCTTTAATTAGTTTAACAATTTTCTTTGCCAGAGGCTGGTCAATACCCTGCTTAAAGGCTATAGACTGCTTGAACGTTCTGCCGGAATGATCGATCTTTTGAGGATCTAAGGTCGAGGTGTCGACACCGCGTTTAGAACACGCGTCGCGCAACATACTTTGCATTTGCTGAAGCTGAAAATCTGCTTCAGCTTTCATTACAACGGTTTCATCTACGTATTCAAAGGTAGCATTGACGCCTTTGAAATCAAAACGTGTGGCGATGTCTCTATTTGCATTATCAACGGCATTTTTGGTTTCAACAGTGTCAAGCTCTGATACAACGTCAAAAGAAGGCATTTGGTTTCTCCATGCAGGTAAGGGTTATATGAGTTAAATACTCACAATTGTTACTAAAAAAGTTATTAGTCATTAGGCTTAGTACTTTAAAATAATAAGCTAAGCGTGCTAAAAGTTGAACTAGTATTGAGTAAAAAGCCTGCAAACGCAGGCTTTTATGGTAACGCTTAATGATGGCTTGTTAACTATTTAGTTTGTAAACCGCGTTTTTCCATAGACGCGTATATTATTTTTGCTTGTATTAGGGTTACTAGGTTACTGACGAGCCAATAAAGTACCAAACCAGCAGGGAAGAAGAAGAAGAATATACTCATCGCGACAGGCATATAGGTCATTAACTTCTGCTGAAGGGGGTCTTGAATGGTCATTGGCTGTAGCTTTTGTAGTAAAAACATACTAGCGCCAGTCAATATAGGCAGTACAAAGAATGGATCGGGTACCGACAAATCGGTAATCCATAGGGTAAAGGGGGCGTGTCGTAACTCTACGCTTTCAAGCAATACCCAGTATAAAGCTAAAAATATAGGCATTTGTAAGAGTAAGGGAAAACAGCCGCCCATGGGGTTTACTTTTTCTTTCTTATAAAGCTCCATCATAGCTTGTGACATTTTCTGACGGTCATCGCCAAATCGGTCTTTGAGTTGCGTTAGCTTAGGTTGTAAGGCACGCATTTTAGCCATTGATTCGTATTGTTTTTTGGTTAACCAGAACATCGCGCCTTTTACTATAAGGGTAATTAATATGATGGCAACGCCCCAGTTCATGACAAAACCATGCAGGAATTGTAGAAGAAGAAATAACTGTTGTGACAACCACCAAAGCGGTCCGTAATCAACCGTTAAATCTAATCCTTTAGCAATACCTGCCAAGGTTTCTTGATCTTTAGGACCCACATATAGCTTTCCAGTAAGCGTGCCTTGCCCATTAGGGGCTATTGCTTGGGGCTTACCGGTGATGCTAATAATAGCGGTATTGGCAGTGGCGCGCGAACTGATAGTATTGGTGTCTTCTTGCGGCGGTATCCAGGCGGCAACAAAATAGTGTTCTATCATCGCTATCCAACCTGCGGTCGTTGTTCTTTGCGGCACGCCGTCAGCAATTTTTCCAAAAGATAGCTTTTCGTAAATATCGTCAGCTGTAGAGTAAGCAGCGCCTCTAAATACTGGCATAAACATACTGCTGTCACCAACGTCGTTAGTGGTTTGTTCTAGACGGGCTAAAAATGCAAAGTTTATGGCTGCATTGGTATTGTTGGTAACATCATAGCTTACGTCAATCAAATGACTGTCTCGCGTGAATACAAATGTTTTGGTGACAATTAAACCGGCATCATTACGCCATGATAGTGGGATACTTAAACTGTTGCCGGTGAGTTCATAGTCATTAAACTCGCTCGTATATAATGCACGATCATTGGTATTTCTTTCAGCGCCAATTAAGAAGCTTTGTGCAATGTGTTTGACGTTTGTTTGGGGCTTTAGTAGTGGATACGAATCGTTTGATCCTCTCGTTACGGGGAATTTGATGAGATTTGCTTCAATAACATCGCCGCCGTTTAAATCAATTTTTATATCAAGTGTGTCTGTTGTTACAGTAATAATGCGATTGCTATTAGCAGGGGTCGCTAAAGATGTAACCAGGCCGTTTGTAGCGTCTAAAGTAAATTCTTCTATTTCGCCATTACTGTTTTCATCAGCAAGGGATTGATCATTTAAGTAGCTATCTAAATCGCTACCTTGAGCGCTTAAATCTTGAGATTGGTCGGATACAGTAGGTGTTACGGTTTGTGGGGAATTATCTCTTTGATAGTTAGTCCACAGTAGGAAACTGACTAACAACAAACCAATAATTAATATACTTTTTTGGGATTCCATATAAGTCTCAGTTATTTAATGGTGATTCTTTATAGTGTTATTGCGCTCACTATTTATTACAGGTTTTTTGTTTCTTTTTTCATGTGTAGTCGTATTTAATGTATTTGCGCTTGGCACATTATCAATTCCACCAGGATGCATAGGATGGCATTTCACAATTCGCTTTATGGACAACCAACTGCCCTTAAAAGCGCCATGTTCTGTCAATGCTTGGTAAGCATAGCAGGAACATGTTGGATAGAAACGGCAGTTTTGCCCTAGCATTGGGGATATAAATAGTTGGTAAAATTTAACTATTCCCAGCAGAGGAAGCGCAATTAAAGATGATAGTATAGAGCTTATTTGCATCGCTTAGTTATCCTTCGCCACAAGTTTTCAAGATGTATATATAGCTCAGTGTTATCGAGATCATTTATACCATGCTTTCCAATCACGATAATATCAACATTTGGTAAATTATGCGCCGTTAAGCGAAAACTTTCGCGCGTGCATCTTTTTATGCGATTCCTATTAACAGCTAGTTTTACTTTCTTTTTGGGAATTGTGACGCCAAGACGTGGATAGTCTAAGTCGTTATGCCGAGCTAACAATGTGATAGTGGAAGAGACAGCAGGGATGGCTTGTGCAAATACATGTGAGAAATGACGAGGAGTCAAGAGCCTTGACTCCCTCGGATAGCTGAAGTGTTTTGCTTTCATGGTTTATAATAACCATTTTATGCTGATAAACGCTTTCTACCTTTTGCTCTGCGATTAGCAATTACTTTACGGCCGTTTTTAGTGGCCATGCGTGCACGGAAACCGTGTGAGCGTTTGCGCTTTAAGTTACTTGGTTGAAAAGTTCTTTTCATGACCTAATTCTCGTTTATATGTTGTTACGCTGATTCTCGTCTGTTGCTATGCATTTAAATGCGCAACAATTCAAAATCACCTTATTAATTGGACGCGAAATGGTAGAGATCTAGTCCAGAAAAGTCAAGGCTTAGATCTTATTTTACGTAATAATATTTTATCATTTCCGAGCATAAAGTGTTTCATGTGAAACACTGCTGATAAAGCAAATAATAGCACTATTTTAAATGATCAAAACAGCCTATTGATGGGTGGGTAATTTAGACGCATATTAGTCTAATATCAGCTTGCTTTAAATATAGTTAAGCTAACGTAAGACCTGTCTTAAAACTTATCCACAAAATTTTTGTTAATTCTTGAAAAGTTTTGATTTAACGTAATAAAAACCTTGTATTGTCAGCGTTATGTGTGGTGTAGAGATTTTTCAATAATTTAATTCTATTATTAATTAATGCTTTACATAAATTCTGTGTATATAAGATGTGTTTTCTGTGAAATCTCGAATGTTTTGTGGATAAGCTCGTTAGTTTCCCTTATAGTTAGGGGCCTTGTAAGGCGTTTAGTGATGTAAGTTCTCTAATTAAGGAAAGATATTGGCAATAAGTTGGAAAGATTGTTTAGAGACCCTAAAACATGAATTAGAAACAGAACAATTCAACATGTGGTTGAAGCCCTTAGCTTCGTATTTTGATGGTGAGACCCTATTTTTATATGCCGCGAATAAATTTGTATTAGGCTGGGTGCGTGACGAGTATTTTACCTTGATTATGCAAACGCTAAAACAATTGTACGGCGCCGATACACCGTTACTCTCTATTATCGATGGAAAGCCACCTCTGGTTGCCGAAAAATCAGCGCCTCTTGCTGACAAAACAAGCGTGTCTAAGACAGAAAATATAGTATCTCCTAAGCTGCGTATTAGTGACAACATAAATGCAGGGAGGCGGCAAAGTCCATCCTACTCAAGGAGCTTACCTGTACCTAGTCTGCGAAATCATAACAGTAACGTTAATCCCAAATATACGTTTGACAACTTTGTAGAGGGTAAATCAAATCAATTAGCACGCGCCGCTGCCACGCAAGTCTCCCAAAATCCTGGCGTAACTTACAATCCGTTGTTTCTGTATGGTGGTACTGGTTTAGGCAAAACCCACCTTATTCACGCCATTGGTAACGGTATTGTTGAAAAGAACCCAAATGCGAAAATTGTTTACATGCATTCTGAACGTTTCGTGCAAGACATGGTTAAAGCACTGCAGAATAATGCAATAGAAGATTTTAAACGATTTTATCGTTCAGTTGATGCATTACTCATCGATGACATTCAACTATTTGCTAACAAGGACAGATCACAAGAAGAATTCTTTCATACCTTTAATGCTCTACTAGAAGGCAATCAGCAAATAATTTTGACCTCAGACCGATACCCTAAAGAAATTGATGGGGTGGAAGAGCGTCTTAAATCCCGCTTCGGATGGGGCCTTACAGTAATAATAGAACCGCCAGAGCTTGAAACGAGAGTCGCAATTTTACTCTCAAAAGCTAAACAAAATAGAATTGAACTGCCGCATGAGGTAGCTTTTTTTATGGCGAAAAAGTTAAGATCAAATGTAAGAGAATTAGAAGGAGCATTGAACCGTGTTATTGCAAATGCAAATTTTACAGGCAAATCCATTACCATTGATTTTGCAAGAGATGCACTTCGAGATTTACTTGCCTTGCAAGATAAGTTAGTTACTATTGATAATATTATAAAAACAGTTGCAGAATATTATAAGATTAAGGTAGCCGACGTATTATCAAAGCGCCGCACTCGCAGTATTGCAAGACCTCGGCAAATGGCAATGGCATTGGCGAAGGAGTTGACGAACAACAGCTATCCAGAAATTGGTAATTCTTTCAGTGGTAGAGACCATACAACAGTTATGCATGCGGTTAAAAAAATAAAGCAATTGCGCGCAGAAGACCATGATATTATGGAAGATTATACAAACTTAATACGCACATTATCGTATTAGTGTAATTTATTGCACTGAAGAATTAACAATGAGAATGACACATGAATTTCACTATTAGTAGAGAAGACTTTTTACATCCTTTGCAGTTAGTCGCAGGCGCGGTTGAACGTCGTCATACATTACCTATATTAGGAAATGTACTTATTCGCGTTAATGATGATGCTTTGTGGATGACAGGCACTGATCTTGAGGTTGAGCTAATTACCAATGTTGCGCTAGTGGGTAATTCCACTAATGGCAAAATTACCGTTCCAGCCAAGAAACTATTAGACATTGTAAGAGGACTGCCCGACGACTGTACTATTTTATTTAGCTTAGAAGACAACAAAGCTCTGATCAAATCCGGACGGGCTAGATATTCATTATCTACCTTAAGCGCGGATGATTACCCCAATTTAGAAGACTGGGAAGGGGATAGTGAGTTTGAAATATCACAGCACAATTTAAAGCAGCTTATTGAGTCTGTGCAGTTCTCTATGGCTCAGCAGGACGTTCGTTACTATTTGAATGGGATGAGTTTAGAAACGTCTGAACATCTTATAAGATCGGTAGCAACAGATGGTCACCGGCTCGCTATGTCGGTAGTTGAATACACTGATGAAGTGTTACCAACAAAGCAAGTTATTATACCGCGTAAGGGGGTAATGGAAATATCAAGGCTAATTGATGATTCTCAAACCAAGGTAAAAGTTAGGCTTGGTGCAAATCATATCAGCATGCTGAGTAATTCTTTTGTGTTTACGAGTAAACTGGTCGACGGAAGGTTTCCTGATTATAATCGAGTTGTGCCAAAAGAGACTAATAAAGGCTTAATTGTGTATCGCGACATTATAAAAGGAGCGTTGTCGCGAGCAATGATCCTTACAAATGAAAAATTTAAAGGTGTTCGCTTAAGTCTAAGTGCGGGTGAATTAAAAATAACTGCTGATAACCCTGAGCAAGAGCACGCGGAAGAGATTATAGATGTTGAATATCAGGGTGATGATCTAGAAATTGGTTTTAACGTGGCTTATTTAATAGATGTATTAAATGCTGTTGATACTGATATGGTTATTTTCAAATTATTCGACTCAAACACAATGGTCCTTATACACGGTATTAAATTAGTCGATGGTTTGCCTATTGACGAAGATTCTTCGCAGTACGTAATTATGCCGATGCGAATTTAGTTTTTGTGATTTCAGTATCCATAATGTTCATTTAACTTACCAGCATATTTATGTATATCACTAAAGTGCGGTTAGAAAATTTCAGAAATTTCTCAACCGTAGATTTCTCACCTCATGAAAATCTAAATGTTATTTACGGTGACAATGGCGCCGGCAAGTCGAGTTTACTAGAAGCTATTCATGTACTTGGATTCGGTCGTTCATTTAGAACCTCGCGTCCTGATACTTTCATAAATGATAAAGAAATTCGCGCGGCTGGTTTTTGTCAGTTTACAATTAATAATGACTCTTTTAAGTTAGGGTTTACACGCTCAAAAGCTGAAGGTTATTTATTTAGTGTAGATGGGCAGAAGACGAAAAAAATAGCTGATATAGTGCGCTTACTCCCTGTTCAGATTTTTACGCCTCAAAGTAGTGACCTCATTTTAGGCGCTCCCTTAGGTCGGCGTCGTTATTTAGATTGGTTGTTGTTCCACGTGGAACAACAGTTTCAGAGCCTGAGCGGGCGATATACAAACTGTTTGAGCCAGCGCAATGCCTTACTTAAGCAGTTTGATTATTCACAGGCCAAAGCATTTAAAAAACAGGATGTATGGCTTAAGCAGCTAGCCGAACTCGGCGAATCTATAAGTTCACTAAGAGAAACTTACGTTTCTCGCTTAAATAGCGAAATAAGTGCCTTATATTCGAAATTTTCACCTGAGTTAGACGTAGTATTAAGGTATACTAACGGCTGGGAAAAAGGCAACTCTTTAGAAGAGTCACTGTCTAAAAAAGTTGACCGGGATATATTTAGAGGCTCAACCTCAAGTGGACCCCACAAAGCTGATTTGCAGTTTATTGTTGATGATAAGAATGCAGCTGAATTTATGTCAAGGGGCCAACTGAGATTGCTAGTATCACTGTTACTTTTAGCAGAAGTTAAAGTGCTTAAAGAGTTAACGGGTAAGCAGAGTATTTTTTTGGTGGACGATATTACCGCAGAATTAGACGCAGCAACAAGAGAAAAGTTTATTACCACCGTGTTGGAGCAAAACACCCAGGTATTTGTGACAACCATTGAGAAGAATCAAATGTCATTTATACAAACTTATAACAAAAAAAAAGTGTTCCACGTGAAACATAACCACGTGATAGAGGAGTAGAAATGTCTGAGCAAAACTATGATTCATCCAGTATAAAAGTATTAAAGGGCCTAGACGCTGTAAGAAAAAGACCAGGCATGTATATTGGTGATACAGATGATGGCACTGGTTTGCATCACATGGTTTTTGAAGTAGTGGATAACTCTATCGATGAAGCGCTAGCAGGACATTGTAGTGAAATTTTAGTAAAAATACATTCAGATAATTCAATCACAGTTAGTGACGATGGTCGTGGTATTCCTACTGAAATTCATGAAGAAGGTATTTCAGCCGCAGAAGTTATTATGACAGTTCTTCATGCCGGCGGTAAGTTTGATGATAATTCTTATAAAGTGTCTGGCGGTCTGCACGGTGTAGGGGTGTCAGTGGTAAATGCTTTATCTAAAAAATTATTACTAACTATTTACCGTCAAGGTGAACGATTCGAGCAAGAATATCAACGTGGCGTGCCAATGGCGCCAATTGCTCCGACTGCAAAAACAGATAAAAAGGGTACAAAAATTCGTTTTTGGCCCAACGAAGAAACATTTACCAATGTTGTATATCACTTTGATATATTAGCAAAGCGTATCCGCGAACTTTCTTTTTTGAATTCAGGTGTATCTATTACCCTGGAAGATGAGCGTGATGGACGTAAAGAAAAGTTCCATTACGAGGGTGGTATTAGAGCTTTTGTAGAATATCTAAATACCAATAAAAACGTCGTTCATAGTAAGGCGTTCTACTTTACGCACGAAAGAGATGATGGCGTGACGGTAGAAGTAGCAATGCAATGGAACGACGGCTTCCAAGAAAACGTATTTTGTTTTACTAACAACATCCCACAGCGCGACGGTGGAACTCACTTAGCAGGTTTTAGAGGTGCACTAACCCGCACCCTAAATACTTATATGGAAGCTGAGGGTTACAATAAGAAAAACAAGACGAGTGCAAGTGGAGACGATGCAAGAGAAGGCTTAACTGCTGTTATATCAGTAAAAGTACCTGACCCTAAATTTTCATCACAAACAAAAGATAAACTGGTGAGCTCTGAGGTAAAGACTGCGGTTGAATCGTCTATGAATGAGAAGCTAGTTGAATTCTTACAAGAAAATCCAAGCGATGCGCGCACCATTTTAAACAAAATTATTGACGCGGCTCGCGCAAGAGAAGCGGCACGAAAAGCACGCGACATGACCCGCAGAAAAGGTGCTCTAGATTTAGCTGGCTTACCGGGTAAATTAGCGGACTGCCAAGAAAAAGATCCTGCACTTTCAGAAATATATATAGTGGAGGGTGATTCTGCAGGCGGTTCAGCTAAACAAGGTCGTAACAGAAAAAATCAGGCGATTTTACCTCTAAAAGGTAAAATTCTGAACGTTGAGAAAGCACGCTTTGATAAAATGCTGTCATCTCAAGAAGTCGCCACGTTAATTACAGCATTAGGCTGTGGCATTGGCCGAGATGAATATAACCCAGATAAACTACGCTATCACAGCATTATTATAATGACCGATGCAGACGTAGATGGTTCCCACATAAGAACTCTGTTATTGACCTTCTTTTTCCGTCAAATGCCTGAAATGATAGAGCGTGGTCATATATTTATTGCTCAGCCGCCCCTGTATAAAATAAAGAAAGGCAAACAAGAACAATATCTTAAGGACGATGACGCACTTATTAAGCTACTAACCAATATTGCAGTAGAAGGTGCATCACTACATGTGAGTACCGATGCACCAGCAATTCAAGGTGTCGCGCTTGAAAGAATGGTGACTTTGTATCAAAACACTACAATAATGATTGAGCGCATGCACAGAAGAATGCCGCAGTCGCTGCTGACACAGCTTTTATATTCACCTCCCTTAACACAGGAGATACTAAAGGACAAAGCTTCACTGAATGAGATTGGTGAACAATTAGTGGCACAACTTACGGTTAGTGAAGGTGATTCTAGAAGCTTTATTCATTCTGTTGAGTTAACAGAGGATGGTCTCAACGATTTAATTATAACCATGCGTCAGCACGGAATAGATTACCATTACCACATTAGCAGTGATTTTGTTGCTTCTCCTGAATACGAAAAAATCCGTAGGTTGAATGAAACTATAAATAACCTGATGGAGGAGGGAGCTTATATAAAACGTGGTGAAAAAACATTAGCAGTTACTGAGTTTAAAGATGCTCTAGAATGGCTAATGGCAGAAGCTAAACGCGGTCAATACATTCAGCGCTACAAGGGTCTAGGTGAAATGAATCCGTCACAGCTGTGGGAGACAACAATGGATCCTGATTATCGCCGCATGCTACAAGTAACCATAGAAGACGCAGTAAGCGCCGATATATTGTTCTCAACGCTAATGGGCGATCACGTTGAACCACGCAGAGTATTTATTGAAACGAATGCACTTAACGTAGAGAATCTAGATGTGTAGTTAGTTTGTGCAATCACATTAGCTTTGCCAAAAGATCTCGTGTAATTGCTAAATTTTCCCATTGTTACTTCCAGAAGGTGCTCATATCGAGCACCTTTTTAACAGTCTATTTTGAATCGGGATGACACTTTAACGCGCGTTTTGATTAAACAGATTAGCGTGGCAAACAATCCATACTCGATTTCGCCAAGAGCGCATTCAGGCAAATCTGAAGCTTTCAAAAGAGAGACTCTACATTCTACATAAATCCCTTCTTGAATAACATCAGCACGACGATTAAAGAATGCGCTGCAAGGCCTAAGACTTCATATATTCTGCCAAGCACTTGTTGATTCTTATTAATCCAAATTCTGAGCCCGCTGAGAGTCGCAAGTGTCCCAAAAACATGTCTAATTATAAATGCCGGGTGCAGGTCTTATCTAAGTGTCGATTCAAGTAAGCAAACAACGCGTATCACCCACGATCTGATAAAATTCGACAATATCCTAGAAGAAAATTTTACATGCGGAATGAATATTATTTTTTATGGAGTGTTGTTTGGTACGCAGATCTTCTTGCCTGAATAAAAATCAAACAACAGGCTTGACCCATCAATATAAGCTCAATACTGGGTGTAAGCTCTATAGGAAAGCTAAACGCGTACTGCGCTTCAAAGTTTGCTGTAAGATGCTTAACAGAATTATTGCAAATGGAAGCGTTAGCAGACTTCCCTTATGTGATAGTGTGCGTAGTGAATTCAGGCGGCATTAATACAGCCATCGCTAATAACGCTATACACTTTGATGGAAGAAACGAAAACATACGCCAGCAAGAGATGAAGACCTTCAAAAAACAGCCTACAATGACGCCTATTAAAACCGCTAATATTATTGTAAACGGAATACTTAACGACAAAACACGCATATTGATTGAGCTCGATGCAAAGCTTATGGATTGGATAGTACGGATTTTTCCGGCCAAATACAGTATACTAGTGTTAAAACAAATTAAAAAAAGAGGCCTTTAAAATGACTAAAAAAGGACGCGAATTTGACATTATTGTGTACGGTGCTACCTCTTTTGTAGGCCAAATTCTAATTGAATATTTAACACACTACACTGCAAAAATAACGGCGCGTTATAACAACGAGGCAATTACTTGGGCCATTGCCGGACGAAACGAAAAAAAGCTCCTTGCGCTCAAAAATAAACATAATATCAATGACATAGCGCACTTTATAGTTGAGGCAAGCAACTTTGAAGGACTTAGTCTACTTTCGCGTAAAACTAAAGTAATAATAACAACAGTAGGACCTTACGCCTTATATGGCGAAATGATGGTAAAAGCCTGTGTAACTAACGGTACAGATTACTGTGATTTAACCGGCGAACCCCAATGGATTAGAGCAATGCTTGATAAATATGAAGAACAGGCTAAAGCTTCGGGTGCGCGTATTATTAATAGCGCGGGTTTTGATTCAATACCTTCCGACATTGGTGTGTATGCGTTACAAAAAATTGCCGTGGAAAAAACAGGCAAACCTGCTGGTCAAATTAAAATGCGTGTTCGAAAAGTGAAAGGCGCAGCATCAGGTGGCACTATTGCTAGCATGCTCAATATATTTAAGGAAGCCAAAGAAAATCCGACACTGCGCAAACTGCTCACAAACCCCTATGCGCTTTGTACATCCGGGCATAGTTATAAAGTCCGCCAAAAAAGTCATAAAAAAGCTGAATTCGACAAAAGTTTAAAGATGTGGACTATGCCATTTGTAATGGCAGCTATAAACGAAAGGATAGTGCATCGCACTAATTCACTGCTAAGTGACCAATACGGCACAGGGTTTAGATATGATGAAGCCATGAGTGCCAAAACGGGTTTTCAAGCGTGGACGTTCACGATTGGGTTAGGAGGTTTCATGCTAGCGGCCAGTGTATCGCCTGTACGCAATTTGATGGCTAAACATGTATTAGCTAAACCCGGCGAAGGACCCAGTGAAGATGAGCAATTAAACGGTATGTTTGATATGCGATTTTATTCACAGCTTGCTAACGGCGAGGAATTAGTGATAAAAGTTGAGGGTGATCGCGATCCTGGCTACGGTTCAACAGCCAAAATGCTAAGTCAAGCAGCGCTATGCTTGGCTAACGACGTACCCGATGTAGCAGGCGGCTTTTGGACGCCGGCAAGTGCACTAAACGACCATTTGATAAAACGCCTAAAAGAACATGCGGGAGTAAGCGTTACACAACTCTAGTCAGGCATGCGTATAATAAGACCGGTGTCGGCGGCTATTTTGCCGTTGCACACCTCTTCAAAAATAGCCTGCATACCATCAAGTCCGTCAACATCAGTCATATTTAACCAATGTCTACTTTTGCTTATCGATACCGCTAAGTATTCACGACTTTTGTGTTCAAATACCTGTGGTCCCCATTCTTGAAGGCGTTTTTGAATTTGCGAAGGAGCAAAAAAGAATTCACTTCGCTCTTTTATAATGTCATCGCTTTTGCCGCGTTCTTGTCTGTGGGTGACGCCCACGTTCGAACAAAACTTCATGTTATCGCCAAGGTGCTTATGTAGCGCGCTCAAAACCTTTACATTGCCCGACATATCCACAATAAGAGTGGAAATAGTATTGTCTATTTTCGCAATGTCGTCGTAGCTTAACACGGCATCGTAAACGGCCATGTTATTTACCATATCAACGTTGCTGGTCGACGTTAGCGCAACTAACGAGGGTGTTCTGCTGTTATCATCAGATTGCGTGCTCGCATAATGTTGCATACCGTAGGCCAAGCCTGTGCTCGTTTTACTCGAGGCACTGAGCATGACTAGCTGTTTGGCGGTAAACCAACTATTTTCTTGAAAGTAATCAAATAAGGCAAACGATGTTATATGCAAGGGGAAAAACAACATGCGGTCATCTTCATCGGCTTTGTTGTAAGCAGTCTCAAATACTACCCTGCGATATACATTGTATGCGACGGGCAACTGACTTCTATGGCTACTAGCATCGAACCAGCTAGTTTTACCTACTTTTATTGGGCTTAGAATTAAATGAGATGCAGGCGGAAAGTAGCCGAATACTCGTTCGCCAACGGGTACCTCGGTACAATTTGACTTCACTACATCAGCAAAGCCCCATACAGGCAGTATTCCCCAACCGACTATGTCTAAGGTGTCGCCCTTAAAATTAAGTGAATGCGGCGGGAAGAACTGCCAATAACCTATTAGTTCACCAACAACTGCGTAGGTAATGTTGTTCGCGGTAAGGGCAAACTTGTCAATTTTAACCAACACTTGACCCGTTTGTAAGACCTGGGCACTTAAGTCATTATCAATGATGCGTGACTTGGTAATGTTGTCTTTTTGTATTTGAAATTCACTCAAGGTGGCGTCCTTAATGTCTATTATTAATATTCAATCCATTTTTTCTATTACAAGTTTAGGTTCACTGTTGTTATAAATATCTAAAATAAATCGATACATGGCGGTTTGGGCGGGTGTGAATTTAAGGTTAAGTGAGTCGCTTGTGCACATCAACTCAACTGCTTTGTTCAGTTCTATAGGCACTGCGTCGAATTCACTGCCGCAGTTTAAAGGCATGCTCCAGCTATTGTCTGCTACTTTAAAGTCGTAAGGTTGTCCATCTGCAATAAGCTCTATAGACACTGCATAACTACCGTTGCTACTTTGCACTAGCTTAAAAGCTTCATCTACTTCCCACCAGTTAAATACGCCGCGCAAATACATATTTGAATAATCTTTTTGCTCTGCTTGTTCAAGAAAGTCAGAAGAGCCTGATGAAACACAGCCTGTCAGCACCTGAAGGGCTATAAGTACCGCGGTGAATTTTATTAATCTTGCATACATTACAGTTGTTTTCTCATTATTTAAAAGTTTAATACCGAAATGTCGGCAACCGATAAGAACTGCTTACGAATATGCGAAATCAGCGCAATGCGATTCGCTTTAACGGCTTCATTGTCAGCCATAATCATGACCTTATCAAAGAAATCGTCTAGGCTAGTTTTGAGCGACGAAAGCTGGGTGAGTACTTCGGTGTAGTTACTTTGCTCAACAAGCTGCGGTAAATTTTCCATAACGGCTGCATAGTTCGCATATAAAGCCCGTTCTTCTTGTTCTTCAAACAATGTTTGGTTTATGTTTGCAATGTTATCCAAATTTATGCCGTTCTTATCCAGAATATTAGCTACTCGCTTGTTTGCTTTTACCAAGCTTTCAGCAACATCGGTCTTTGCAAATTCTGTTACCGCCATTACACGTTGGTTAATATCGCTAAGGGACTGCTTGGTCTCGCTTGACAGTACCGAGCTTACAATGTCGGCGTTAATGTTTAAGTCGGCGTAAAAAGGTTTTAGACGGTCAAGTAGAAACGCTACCACTTGTGCTTCAACCTTTTTATTACTGAGCTTATTACCAAATAAGCCAGCCACTTTGCTCACAATTTCGCTTAAGCTTACATTAATATTAAACGACAGAAGGATGCGTAAGATACCAATGGCGCTTCTGCGTAATGCGAAGGGGTCTTTGTCACCTTTTGGTAATTTGTTTATGCCAAAAATACCCACTAAGGTATCCAATTTCTCAGCTAATGACACTAGCATGCCTGCAGTGGTTTGAGGAAGTTCGTCGCCAGCAAAACGAGGCAAGTATTGTTCTTTAATCGCGTTGGCTACATTTTCATTTTCACCATCGTGCAAGGCATAGTAGTAGCCCATCACCCCTTGAACACTCGGAAATTCCATGACCATATTGCTGACTAGATCAGCTTTGGCTAAGGTAGCAGCGCGCGCAGCATCGTTGAGGTCTTGCTCACTAGCGTGAATAAGTGCGCCAATGGCTTGCGTTATTTGCATTACACGAGCAGATTTCTCAGCCACTGTTCCCAGTTCTTTTTGAAACAAAATAGTGTTTAGCTTACGGGCTTTATCTGCAAGCGTGGTTTTTTTATCCGCATCAAAAAAGAACTTTGCATCTGACAGCCTTGGGCGAATAACTTTTTCGTTACCCGCCACAATTTGCGCAGGATCTTTGCTTTCAATGTTGGACACAAACAGGAAAATAGACGACAGTTGACCTTTTGTATCTAGCAAAGGTACATATTTTTGGTCGTCCTTCATTGTATATATTAAAGCTTCTTTGGGTACCTCTAAAAAAGCGGGTTCAAATTCAGCTTGAAGTACCACAGGCCACTCCACTAATGACGATATTTCCTCAAGTAGCGCATTATCGTAATCCGGTGTTAAGTTTAATGCAGTAGATTGCGCAATTAACTGATCTTCAATAGCGCGCATTCTGCTGTTGTAGTCAACTAGCACAAACTGTTGCTTCATTAGTAACACATATTTGTCTGCATGGTCCAAACTGACGACATGATCGCCATGGAATCGGTGCCCTGATACTATGTTGCTAGACTCAAGACCTAGCAGACTTAAGTTAAGCACTTCATGACCATACATTACACACAAAGTGTGCACGGGGCGTATAAATTCAATATCACTGCTTCCCCAGCGCATTGCTTTTGGAATTGGCAGTTGTTTGACTGTCCGCTCCAAGGCGCCTTGTAATAGTGTATCGAGGCTTTGACCCGGCACAAGCGCTTTGTAAACAAGCCATTCTCCCTTATCGGTCTTGAGGCGCTGGGCTTGATTAATTGTAATACCATTGCCTTTGGCCCAGCCTAATGCTGCAGGAGTTGCTTTACCTTCGCTGTCAAAGGCTACAGACACCGCAGGTCCGCGCTTATCTACCTGTTTGTCACTTTGCTTGCGGGCACAATATGTGAATGCTGCGGCTAATCGGCGCGGTGCACCAAATGGAATACACTCTTTAAAGGCAAAGCCTAATTTGTTAAGTTCTTGCGCTAAATTCGCGGCGAAACTATCCGACAATTGTTTGAGAGATTTAGGGGGGAGTTCTTCACAGCCTAATTCAACCAACAAAGTATGTGTTTTTATGTCGGTCATGGTTATAGCTCCTGAGACTTGCACAATGGAAAACCCAAAGCTTCGCGGGTCTCAAAATACATTTGCGCGCAGGCCTTTGCCAGTGTTCTTACGCGTAGAATATAACCTTGGCGCTCAGTTACCGAAATTGCATGGCGAGCATCGAGCATGTTGAATGCGTGCGAGGCTTTCATTACCTGTTCATAAGCAGGCAGGGGAAGCTTTTTCTCAATCAGCAATTTACTGGCCTTTTCACATTCATCAAAGGTGGTGAACATGAAGCCTACATCGGCATATTCGAAATTGTAGGTAGACTGCTCTTTTTCGTTTTGTAAAAAAACATCGCCGTAAGTTACTTTGCCATAAGGTCCTTGCGTCCAGACTAGGTCGTAAATACTGTCAACGCCCTGCATGTACATAGCCAAACGTTCAAGTCCGTAGGTGATTTCTCCGGTAACTGGTTTGCACTCAATGCCGCCAACCTGCTGAAAATAGGTGAACTGTGTAACTTCCATGCCGTTTAGCCAAATTTCCCAGCCTAAACCCCACGCGCCTAAGGTAGGTGACTCCCAGTTATCTTCAACAAAACGAATATCGTGCACTAAAGGGTCAAAACCAAGCATTTTTAATGAGCCTAAATACAGTTCTTGAAGATTGCTCGGAGAGGGCTTCATCATTACTTGGAACTGATAGTAATGCTGTAAACGGTTAGGGTTTTCGCCGTAGCGGCCGTCGTTAGGTCGTCGGCATGGCTGCACATAAGCGCTGTTCATCGGTTCAGGACCCAATGAGCGTAAAAACGTCATAGGGTGAAAGGTGCCAGCACCCACTTCCATATCTAAGGGTTGTATAATGACGCAGCCTTGCTGTGCCCAATAATCTTGTAGTGCCAAAATTAACCCTTGGAAGGTGTTTAAATCGTAGTTTTGCATAGCCTTAACAGTCTTTAGCCTTAGTAGTTGCTTAAATAGTATAAAATAAACGGTGAGTATTATTACGTATAATCGTAGTAATATCGAGGAATACGCGAATATACCGCGATTTGAAACATTCTGCTAAGCAGCAAATGGCCAAATGCAGGCGTAAAAGAGGTGAAACGCGCGAATTGCCGCCGATATTGTTTAGGCGACTTCGAGTTTGCGTAATGCTTCAGTTTCTGTAAGGATTTTACTCTCTAACTGACTTTCGATTTCTTGGCGTTCCTTGTCTTGCTCTCGTCGTTGCGCTTTAGTTAATAAAGAACGTGCTTCGTGAGTTGGATAAGTTTTGACTTTTTCAAACAGTTCGTGGGTGTGTGGAAACTCTTTGGCATAGTCAGGATGCGGAACTACGGGCATGGCTTCAAGAAGTCTACAAATACGAATAACCCCTTCTGATAAATCGCACTGCTGTTGTTGCATCGCAAATGCGATTGTATGAATAGACGACTGCATTGACGCAACGCGTTTCATGCGCACTGCCTGCTGTTTGTCTTGCTGAGATTTCACCTGTGACATTAATCGAAACGCATATACCGCTAATCCGACAATGACAACGACGCCCGCTGTTACTAAAATTATATTTATAGTCATATAAAAAGATTAATCCTTAAAATCATCAATCTTTATTGCGTCTAAATTAGCAAATGGATCATCTTCTTTTTTATTTTCATTAAGCTCATCTTCGCTGTAGTCGTCAACGTCTATGCCCAGTAGTTCGCAAAGTACTCGGTATCGTGCTGTCATTTTGTCAACATAGGCCAGCTCCCAGGAGGTCAAGATCTCTCCCTCTTGTTTTTCGAGCAAACCTTCAAGCTCTTTATCGGCTTCGATCGCGTTTAACTCGGCCTGTGGCGTTTTATATTTTATATTTTCAGTGGCGCTAAGATTAGACGTTATTTTGCCGTGAGTGCTAAGTGGATCTTGACCATCTTTTGCATACTTTGCTAAATCAATAGGCTTTTTACTGCCTGAACGCGGGTCTTGACTGCGTTTTTTGTTAGATGCGAGTATCGCTTCAGCGAGTTGCTGACGGGTACCTGATTTATTACCTGATTTAGTTTTTGGTTTTTCAACCGTGGTGTTTATGCGTGGCACTTTAGACTTTGGTATAGCAATACGGTCTTCAGTTCTAGATTTTTTTCGTGGCATTGTATTCTCGATTTAACACGCCTTAGCATGTTAAGTGATTAGTTGTAAGTTTGAATAGGTATTCGCTGATTATACCTTACGCCAAGCAATACAACAAAGAATGTGTTCGTTAATGAGTGTGGGTTTTAAACGGACTTTCAAAAGAATAACTAATTATAAGTGCATTGCTTAAAAAACGAACAAGAAAAAAGGCGATAACCGAAGTTATCACCTTTATTGAATGAGCGTCTTAAGACACCTCTCCCGTATTAGCACCTCATGTGCTATGTTCAATGCTACGCTTTCTTTTTATTGTTATTAGCAAGATAGCGAACTTGTTTTCGGTCTTCCCTTACGCATTATTATTTTTTAGTATTACTTAATAAGCTTTAGACTTAACTCTTATGGTCTTTGTCTTGCTTTGCAAGTGAGGTGATAATACCCATATAAATATTATTTACAACATTTTTAACAATAATTTTACAAATAAATTAATAAAGACCTTCTAAATATTGAGAAAGCACAGAAATATCTTCGTCTGTTAGTTTTACCGCTACGCCACGCATCATACCGTTTAAATCATTATGACGCTCCCCTGACCGAAACATTTCAAGCTGCGTTTTAGTGTAGGTAGCGTGTTGGCCACCAATAACGGGAAACCCAGCAAGGTTCATCCCTTTACCATCACCGCCGTGACATGCAATACAAGCTGCAATACCACGTGCAGAGTCGCCGCCGCGGTAAAGTGCTTCACCGCGTGCAATAACATCTTCTGGCGTTTCACCAATTTTTAGATCTTGACTTGAGAAATAAGCAGAAAGATCGTACATGTCTTGCTCACTAAGCATCATCGCTTGACCATTCATAATAGCGTTGTTGCGTCCTTCTTTACCGCCTGTTTGCGATGCGAGCTTAAATTCTTGAAGTTGCTTGACCAAATAACCTTGATGCTGACCGGCTAGTTTTGGATTCATAGGGATAACGCTGTTGCCGTCAGTGCCGTGACATGCTGCGCACACTAACATCTTTGTTTTTCCAGCTTCTGCGTCGCCCTTTGCTTGCACCATAGCGGTGGTGGCTACGAATAAAGCTAAGATTAAACAATATTTTTTCATACTTACGCTCTCTAAAAGTGAGGTTTAACTGATCACCAGTTGTGATAGCCCGATATTTTACACAAATAATGCTCTAAAAAAACATTTCCTTCATAATACTATGGATTTACATCAAACAAATTTATGCTTTAGGTGTAAACTTAACGCCTGTTTAGTCTTTATTTAACTTGTTTTATTACTTATGTCTTATTTTACCCTTGCAAAATTTCTCACCAGTGCTCCTGATATCTCTCACCTCGACCCGTTTAAGGGCGGTGAAGTTGCCTTTGCCGGTCGTTCAAACGCAGGTAAGTCTAGCGCGCTTAATCGCTTAACGCGTCAGAAAAATCTAGCGCGTACCAGTAAAACACCTGGGCGTACTCAATTAATTAATATATTTGAGTTAGACAATGAACGAAGACTTGTTGACCTTCCTGGCTATGGTTACGCAAAAGTCCCCTTAGAGATGAAGCTGAAATGGCAAAAGTCTCTAGGAGAGTATTTGCAAAAACGAGAATGTCTAAAGGGTCTGGTTGTGTTGATGGATATACGACATCCTCTAAAAGATCTTGATCAAGATCTGGTATATTGGGCGGTAAGTGCAAATTTGCCTGTGTTAATCCTTTTGACCAAAGCCGATAAATTGAAATCGGGTAAGCGTAATAGCCAGTTGTTAATGGTGCGTGAAGCCTGTATTGCTTTTAATGGCGATGTTACCGTCAACGTATTTTCATCGCTCAACGGATTAGGTCTTTTGGAGGTTGAAAGCAAAGTATCTCAGTGGCTTCAAATACCAAATAAGTCTGCTGTAAGAGAGTAAACGGTTACCAAGAAAGCTTACAAAATAAGGAATATGCAGAAGGTTAAAAAAAATGCCCCGTTCACACACAAAGCGGGGCAATTCTCAGGGAAAAACAACACACACTACTATGAGCGTCTTGCCATACTAAAAGTTCCCAGATAATTAAAAAATAAAATTAGCATTTGTTCGCACTTACTGCTTTATTGTCAAGGCTGCACTGCACTGCATCGCGCTTTGGCTAACACTACTAGTAAAATCGCTATGACGGCCATACTCTTAAGTGATCTTATTAGTGAGCTTCATCCCAGTTATCGCCAACGCCTGCCTCTACCACTAATGGTACATCAAGTTTTACGCAGTTTTCCATAAGCTTATTTATTTTTTCAACATACTCTGCGACTTTATCTTCTTTAATTTCAAATACTAGTTCATCGTGAACCTGCATTATCATGATAACGTGCGATGGTTCGTCTAAATCTTTTATCCAATCGCTTACCGCAATCATCGCAATTTTAATAATATCGGCTGCGGTGCCCTGCATTGGCGCGTTTATTGCAGCGCGCTCAGCACCTGCTCGGCGTAGGCCATTGGTGGCATTAATGTCAGGCAAATATAAGCGCCGGTTAAATACGGTTGTTACATAGCCCGTTTCTTTTGCGCCTTTACGGGTAGATTCCATGTAGGTCAGCACGCGGGGGTAGCGGTCAAAATATTTATCCATGTAATTTTGAGCATCGTAGCGAGGAATGCCCAATTGTTTGGCTAAACCAAAGGCTGACATGCCGTAAATAAGCCCAAAGTTGATTGCCTTTGCGCTGCGTCTTTGATTATCGGTGACCGCGTCAAGTGATTCACCAAACACCTCTGCGGCGGTTGCTTTGTGCACGTCTAAACCTTTAGAGAACGCGTCTAGCAAGCCTTTATCTTTGCTTAAATGCGCCATAATGCGCAGTTCAATTTGAGAATAATCTGCCGCGACTATTTTATAGCCGCTGCGAGCAACAAAAGCTTGTCTAACCAAGCGACCTTCTGGTGTGCGAATAGGAATATTTTGTAAATTTGGATCGCTTGAAGACAGCCTGCCTGTGGCAGTAACGGCCTGATGATAAGACGTATGCACGCGATTGGTGCGATGGTTGATCATCCGTGGTAGCTTGTCGGTGTAGGTATTTTTAAGTTTGATGAGTCCTCTAAACTGCATAATTAATGCGGGGAGTTCATATTCTAGGGCAAGTTCTTGCAACACTTCTTCTGATGTAGAGGGCGCGCCTTTAGGCGTTTTTTTCTTGACTGGCAGCGCCAGTTTTTCAAACAAAATATGCTGCAGCTGTTTTGTAGAGCCTAAATTGAAACTTTCACCCGCAAGTTCGTGGACTTGGTTTTCAAGCTCCATAATGCGCTTGGCGAGATCTTGGCTTTGTTGTCCAAGCTTTTGCGAATCAATATAAACGCCTGTTTGCTCCATGGTTGCCAAAATACTTGACAGTGGAATTTCTATATCATTGAGTAAATCTGAGAGCCCACTTTGTGCTTCAAGCAATGTTTTGAGCGTCAAATACAAGCGTAGAGTGATGTCGGCGTCTTCAGCGGCATATTTAGCAGCAAGCTCTAGTTCAATTTGATTAAAGGTAAGTTGCTTTGCGCCTTTCCCCGCTATTTCTTCAAAGCCTATGGTTTTGTGGCCCAAATATTTCAGTGATAAACTATCCATATTGTGACGGGTAGCGGTACTGTTTAACACATAGCTTGCCAGCATGGTGTCACACAGTATGCCGTGGAGGTGTATATTGTAGTTTGCCAGTACATTTTTGTCGTACTTGATGTGCTGGCCAATCTTCTTGGGCGCGGTGTCTTCTATTAACGGCTTTAAGACTTGTAACACATAGTCTCGATCAAGCTGCGCAGGTGCGCCTGGGTAATCATGTGCAACGGGAACGTAATAAGCTGAGTCGTCTGCGAAAGCAAATGATAAACCCACTATGTCAGCCTGCATGTAATCAACACTGGTGGTTTCCGTGTCCATGGCGTAAAAGTCGCTGCTGTTTATTTTGTCAACTAATGCGCTTAGGTCTTCCTCGCTAAAAATGGTGTGGTACTGGCTGGTGTCGATAGGCGCGGTGGCAGAAACTTCGCTGCCCGATACTATATTATCGTTGTTGTTTTGTTTGCCGGCCACTTGTTTAAGGGTGTCGGCGTCGCTTACTTCACCTAACCAGCGTTTAAATTCTAATTCAGTAAACATTTCGCGCAGCAGCGGCTTATCCATTTCATCAATGGTAAAAGAAGACAGCTCTAAGTTTAAGGGCAATTCGGTGTCAATAGTGGCAAGTTGATACGAAAGCAAAGCTTGTTCTTTATATTGCTCCATCTTTTTTGCCATGGTTTTAGCGCCGCGAAAGTCGAGCTCAGCAATTTTATCTAAATTTTCATATATAGCTTTCACGCCGCCTATGCCGTTTAACATCGCGATGGCGCTTTTGTCACCTACACCCGGCACACCAGGGATGTTGTCGACTTTGTCACCCTTAAGGCCAAGAAAATCGATAATAAGGTCAGCCGGCACGCCAAACTTTTCAAGCACACCGTCTATATCCATGGTGGTGCGTGTCATGGTGTTAATAAGCGTTACGTGTTTGTCTACTAACTGCGCCATATCTTTGTCACCTGTGCTAATGACGCAAGATATGCCAGCTTGTGACGCTTGTCGAGCTAGCGTGCCAATAACGTCGTCAGCTTCAACGCCAGGCTGCACTATCATGGTAAAACCCATTGCCTTTACTATTTTGTGCAAAGGCGCAATTTGGCCTCTTAGTTCATCGGGCATGGCGGCACGATTGGCTTTATACTCAGGGTAAATGTCATCTCTGAAGGTTTTGCCCTTGGCGTCAAACACCACTACCATATGGGTAGGCTTATAGTCTTTTACCAAAGATCGCAGCATATTAACTACGCCGTAAATCGCGCCGGTATCTGCGCCTTTTGAGTTTGTTAGTGGGGGCATGCCATGAAAAGCTCTAAACAGATAAGAAGAACCATCGACGAGTACCAACGGTGATTCATTGTCATTGTGCATAATAAAGCCTCTGTTTAAAATATAAGATTGTAAGCTATTGAAAGTAATCGTTAAAACGATTAATCTGCTAATTTTTTATGTGGATAACTTTGTGAATAACACATTCTAAGTGCACAGTGGAACTACCTTTTTTATCATAAAAAAAGTACTGGGTAGGATAAGATTTGGAATGAAACGAGCAGGTTATCTGTATTTCCATATTCTTTATTATTGTGTTGCTGTAACTAGCTTGGCTAGTTTCTATCTATTTTGCTTTACTTCATTTTATTTTTTATTACGCTAATTGTTGCGCTTCAAAAAAGTAAACACTAAATGATTTTGCATCACTTACGTAAACAACTTAGCACACATTTTGTTTTTGCCAAGTGAAATTATCGCTTATTTTTTTTATTTAATTTCTTCAATGACTTATAAATAAATATTAGGATTTGGCACTATGTTTGATTAATACTCGTGTATTGTACTATCGCTATTCACCACTTCGGTACGTAAATATAAAGCGTCGCAAAATATATCAAGCAAAGCACTGTAATTATTACGGCAAAGGAATACAATACTGATAAAAGGCAAGAACAGTAACATGTTAAAACGGAGTGCGCAGTAGGTGCAATACGGCACGATCATCAGAATTTTGGGCTTATTGGTTTCACTTTTTAGTGTCACCATGCTGCCACCTGCACTCGTTTCTCTTATATACGGTGACGGCGGTGGCCTTGCCTTTGTAGTTGCGTTTATATTCACCTTAATAACTGGCTTAGCGTTTTGGTACCCTCATCGCCAAGAAAAAGCCGATCTTCGAGCCAAAGAAGGCTTTTTAATTGTGGTGCTGTTTTGGACGGTACTGGCCACCTTTGGCTCTTTGCCATTTGCTTTACTCGACCAACCGCAAATGAGTATTACCGACTCCTTATTTGAATCATTTTCTAGCCTAACCACCACCGGCGCCACCGTTATCGAAGGCTTAGATTTTATGCCAAAAGCGGTATTGTTCTATCGTGCTCAACTACAGTGGCTAGGCGGTATGGGCATTATTGTCTTAGCGGTGGCCATCCTGCCAATTTTGGGGGTAGGCGGAATGCAGCTGTATAGGGCTGAAATTCCAGGTCCAGTTAAAGATTCCAAAATGACACCGCGTATAGCCGACACCGCTAAACACCTTTGGTACATTTACTTGTCGTTAACGGTAGCCTGTAGCTTTGCATACTGGCTAGCTGGAATGAACTTGTTTGATGCCGTTTGCCATGCCTTTAGCACTATAGCAATCGGTGGATTTTCAAATTACGATGCCAATATAGGGCACTTTAATAGTACTGCGGTCAATATTATATGCGTGGTATTTTTATGGATCTCTGCTCTTAATTTCTCATTGCATTACTCTGCAGTAAGTGGCAGAAACATTCGTAATTATTTTAAAGATCCCGAGTGTAAAGCTTTTTTCACCATTCAATTCGTGCTTGTTACCATTTGTTTTTTGGTTTTGGTTAAATATTCTGTTTACGATTCAGCTGAGGTCACACTTGACCAAGCACTGTTTCAAGCCGTATCTATAAGCGCTACCGCCGGGTTTACCACAACAGACTTTTCGGCATGGCCTTCATTTCTACCAATACTGCTTATATTCTCAAGCTTTATCGGTGGCTGTGCGGGCTCAACCGCAGGTGGCTTAAAAGTCATTCGGGTACTACTGCTGTTTATTCAGGGCAAACGTGAAGTAGACAGGCTTATTCACCCAAAAGCGGTGTACTCAGTTAAGCTAGGCGAAAGAGCTATTCCCAGCCGTGTGGTTGAAGCTGTGTGGGGCTTTTTTGCAGCCTATGCGGTGGTGTTCGTGGTTATCATGATAGGACTAATCGGTACCGGGCTTGATAATATTACCGCGTTCTCAGCCACCGCCGCGGCGCTGAATAACCTTGGCCCCGGCTTAGGCTCTGTTGCCGGCACCTATGCTCAGGTCTCAGACGCTGGAAAGTGGCTACTAATGACCGCAATGCTGTTTGGCAGGCTTGAGATATTCTCGCTCCTTGTCTTGTTCTCGCCTGCATTCTGGCGGAGTTAGTGCTCACTAGATGAGCTTGCTGCAAACGTACTAAAAAAACAGCGCGCTAGGCTGAAACAGCTTTTCAACAGCGCCAATAAACTTTTTATCTACTAAAAATAAAATAACGTGGTCGTTCGCCGCAATAACGGTATCACTGTGGGCAATAAGCACTTCGTCGGCGCGCACAACCGCACCAATGGTGGTGCCAGGGGGTAGCTTAATATCCTTAATCTGCTTGCCCACTACTTTTGACGTTTTTTCGTCGCCGTGGGCTATAGCTTCAATTGCCTCGGCCGCGCCGCGCCTCAGTGAATGCACATTCACAATATCGCCGCGGCGAATATGCGTAAGCAGGGCCGAAATGGTTGCCTGCTGCGGCGAGAATGCGATGTCGATATCGCCGCCTTGCACTAAATCTACGTAAGCATTACGCTGAATTAGCACCATCGCTTTGGCCGCGCCCATTCGCTTTGCCAGCATCGCCGACATTATATTTGCTTCGTCGTCGTTGGTGACCGCAATAAACGCGTCTACGCGTTCAACGCCTTCTTCACTAAGCAAGCTCGCGTCTGAGGCATCGCCATGAAATACAATGACGTTATCGAGCGTGCTTGACAAATAGTTGGCGCGTTCGCTGTCATATTCAATAAGCTTAACGTTGTGCTTGTCGCCGAGTTTTTTGGCTAAACCGGCGCCTATTAATCCGCCGCCGGCAATCATAATGCGTTTATAGCTGGCTTCTAGTTTTTGTAGTTCACTCATTACTGCGCGAATATGTTTGGTATCGGCAATAAAGAATACTTCGTCGTCGGCTTCTATAACAGTTGAACCTAGAGGGCGAATAGGACGCCCGCGCCGATAAATTGCGGCAACACGCGTATCTACATTTGGCATATGCTCTTTAAGTGCAGACAGTGCATGTCCGACTAATAAGCCGCCGTAGTAAGCCTTTACGGCGACTAAACTTGCTCGTCCGTCGGCAAACTCAACCACCTGAAGTGCACCTGGGTAATCTATCAAGCGCTTTATGGCCGCAGTCACCAATTGCTCTGGGGCAATTAAATGGTCGACCGGTATTTCTTTATGTTGAAACAGCTGTTCTTGATAAATAATGTATTGTTCTGAGCGTACTCTAGCAATTTTAGTGGGCGTTCTGAATAAGCTGTGTGCTACTTGACAGGCCATCATGTTGCTTTCATCGCTATTGGTAACCGCAATAAGCATGTCGGCGTCTTGCGCGCCAGCTTTTTTGAGGATGTCAGGATGCGAACCAATACCACACACTATTTGTATGTCTAAACGGTCTTGTAAATTAGACAGTATATTTTGGTCAGAGTCGATAATCGTAATTTCATTTTTCTCACCCGCTAAATTCTCAGCTAAGGTTCCGCCCACTTGGCCTGCACCAATAATAATTATTTTCATATTAGCCTATGTAGTCACGCACTAATTCTACTGATAGCACAGTGCAACTTTGCAATCGTGCTCATGCTTTGCGAAGCTTGGCATAGAAAAAACCGTCCATGTCGTCTTGGCCGGGTAAAATTTGCCAATTGCTCAAGGTTTCATTTTTATGTGTTGTTATGGGTTCGAGTGTAGCGTCATTATGGGTGGCAAGAAAATCTTCAATTTGTTGGATATTTTCTTGCGGCAGTATAGAACAGGTGGCGTACACCAATGTGCCGCCTGACTTTAATGTTTGCCACGCGCTTGCTAGTATTTGTTTTTGTAAGTCTACCAGCACGTTAATATCGTTAGGTTTTCTCAGCCACATTATATCAGGGTGCTTGCGGATAACGCCGGTAGCTGAACAAGGTGCATCTAGTAGAATTCTGTCAAATTTAGGTAAGTCGCTATTTTCGCTCAAGTACGCCGCATTTTGTACAACAAAGCTCAGTCGCTCATTGAAGCGTAAACTGTGGCCTAGGCGTTCAAAGTTTTCATGCACCCGCTGCATACGTTTTTCGTCAGCGTCAAGCATATATAAATGGCCTAGACGTGGCTGGTGTTCTAAAATGCTGGCTGACTTTCCGCCAGGCGCGGCGCAGCAGTCTAAGACGATATCACCTTGTTGCGTATCAAGAATGCGCGCTGCTTGTTGAGCAGCTAAATCTTGTATTGCGAAGTGACCTTCTGCAAATCCAGGAATGCTGAGAATTTCACCCGCATTGCTGATCTTAAGTGTGTTATTTGCAACACGTTCAACGCTGTAATCCGCCCCTTGAAGTTTCGCTTCAAGTTTTGCTAGCGTATTGTTTTGAGTGTTTACTCTTAGCCATAAGGGGGCGCGAGTATGCATTTGTTTCGCAAGCTGCGCAATATCATGGCTTTCGCCGTAGTGTGTAACTAAAGCCTTGTATAACCACTTTGGTAAGCCAAGGTTTATGTGCGCCTGTTGGTGCACTTGTTGCTCAATATTTTCGCGTTGAAAGCGCCGCAGCACAGCGTTTACTAAGCCGCTTAAGGCTATTTCTTTCATTTGTTTGCAGGCGTCAACGGTTTCTGACACAGCGGCGTGCTCTGCGGTGCGCGAATAGGCCAACTGATACATACCCAGCATTAATAAATGCTCAATTATTTTTTGCTGCTTTTTAAGGGGCTTGTTAAGTAACTGCCTAAGCCAGACCTGTAGCTCTGGTAAATTGCGTAAGCAACCATATACCATCTCCTGCAACCAAGCCCGCTCTTGGGGTTTCTCATAGCGGCCGTACGCTATTGGCATCACTTCACTAGCTGAACGACCGTGTTCTAATATTTGGAAAAGCACCCAGCTTGCGTCTGATCGCTTATTAACAGGGTGTTTAATAAACAGTAAGTCTTTACTAGGGGCGGCGCTTTTTAGTGCTTTCACGTCAATGGCTAAGGGGTGCTTCATTGGTCTGAATCCGGCGCTGTGGCAGTTAGTATTTCATCAGCACAAAACAACGAAGCTTGGCCGTTCACAATATCTGCAAGCTCCTGCGCTTTTTTTCCTGCAAGCTGCAGTTTAGTGATAACTATTACATCTTTACCGGTGGCTATTTGCAAGCCATGTCTATCAAAAGAAATAACTTTTCCTGGTGTAAAAGATAAGTGAATGGCATCTTCAACTTCTCGGACATGTGCTTGAAAGACTTTTATTGATTTGCCATGATGCGTGAACCAAGCCACTGGCCACGGGTTAAATGCACGAATATTACGTTCTAGCTGTTGAGCTGGCACTTGCCAATCTAGATACGCTTCTGCTTTGCTTAATTTGGCCGCATAGCTTGCCCGCGTATCATCTTGCTTTATCGCCGAAAGTTGAGTGAATTTGGCCAAACTTTCTACTAAGGCTTTAGGCCCCAAAGAAGCTAGTTTGTCATAAAGTGTCGCGCTGGTATCTTCATTTGCTATATCAATTGTGTGAATTGATAACACATTGCCCGTATCTAAGCCCTCGTCCATTTGCATAATAGTAACGCCTGTTTCTTTATCGCCTGCCCATAGGGCACGTTGAATGGGCGCGGCACCTCGCCACTTTGGCAATATTGAACCATGCACATTAATACAGCCGTGCACAGGTGCGTTGAGTATTTCAGCGGGCAATATAAGCCCATAAGCTACTACTACCATAAGGTCGGCATTTAATGCACGTAGCGCTTCATGCGCCTCTTGTGTTTTAAGCGATGCGGGTTGAAAAACAGGTAAATTGTGCGCTAGGGCGAGGGTCTTAACCGCGCTGCTAGCCACTTTTTTTCCGCGTCCTGCCGGCCTATCGGGCTGCGTGTAAACCGCTATTATTGAATGTTTGGCGTCAAGTAGTGCTTGCAAATGCGAAGCTGCAAAATCGGGTGTACCAGCAAAAATGATGCGCAAAGTAAGTCCTTATGGATCGTAGTGATTAATCTTTTGCGGCCAAGCGCGCTTCTTTTTCAAGTTTTTTCTTAATGCGATCGCGTTTTAAAGGCGATAAATAATCTACAAAAAGCTTTCCCTGCAGATGATCAAGCTCGTGTTGAATACACACTGCTAACAAACCATGGGCTTCAAGCTCAAAGTTTTCGCCCTTTTCGTTTAGCGCCTGTACTTTTACAAACTCGGCTCGATCTACTTTTGCATAATTATCGGGAACCGACAAACAGCCTTCCTCGCTTATGATTGAACCGCTTTTTTCAATAATTTCAGGGTTTATAAACACATAGGGCTCGTTTTGATCGGAAGATACATCCATTACGACTACGCGCTTATGCACGTTAACCTGCGTAGCGGCAAGGCCAATTCCCTTTTCTTCCTTCATTGTTTCAAACATATCTTTTACCAAAGTTTGAATGCTTTTGTCTACCGCTGGCACGTGTTTGGCCACAGTACGCAAGCGTTCATCGGGAAAGGTTAATACTTCTAATGTGGACATAAAAATTACTCTTTGGGTCAGTATCAATATTTATAACATTGGTTCACAATTCGTATCTACCAAATGTCATATTAACTTAACATGCTATGGCAATGGTAGCACGTTGCACTCGCGTTCAATCTTGAGCGCTTGCTTAGGTGTAGAATTTGCGACTAATAACGCAAATTCAAGCTTATTGGGCTTAATTTTATAGGATTTAAACCGATTAACTATTATACAACACTCAATCCAGATATGAATCTGTATTCTTGTAAGGTAATTAAAACATGACACATGGTGCGGCATTAATTGGAACAATAGCACTACTTTTAGCATTAATATGGACTAATGTGAGTTTAGCAATTGCCGACGTCTTAAATATAAAATCGGACGCCCCTAAGGTTTACGTCAAAACCTCTGTGGTGCTAAGCCCACAAAGTCGTGTGACAAATAAAGTTAATCCTATCTCTGTTTTGCCGTGGTCAATGATATCGCCCTTCATAAAAAAT
Source organism: Glaciecola punicea (assembly GCF_001756615.1). Taxonomy (NCBI): domain Bacteria; kingdom Pseudomonadati; phylum Pseudomonadota; class Gammaproteobacteria; order Alteromonadales; family Alteromonadaceae; genus Glaciecola; species Glaciecola punicea. Next base: position 8,719 of record NZ_LZXY01000006.1, on the reverse strand, counting down.
GACATTATGATAGATGCCCATCAGTACGCGCTGCTACCAACATTACTGGGTGATAATTTAGGTACCCCACGTTTTACTAACCAAGATTATGTACTAGCGCATAATCTGCCCGACGCTAATGCCTCTTATCAGGTTGTGCGCAAGGTGCGCGAAGTTTTCGACAGTAAGGGTAATAATCTTGGTTTACAAATTAGTCACCTAAGCAACGCTGAAGTGAGTAAGATCTTGTCTGATGAGCGTCAAGTTGTGCGTCTTACCTTAAGTACTTTTGAAGCGAAGCAAGGTGACAAACTAAAGCCGCAAAGTAAGGTAAAGGAGCATGACTTAAGGCTTGCTCCTGCGCAAGATCAGGTCGGTGAAGTTGTGCAAAATATCAATGGTAATTCGCTTATCAGCATGCAAGATGTTGTGATTGTTAATCTGGGTGAAAATCAGGTATCGCCAGGTACCGTGTTTGGCATTTATCAAAAAGGCCCCGATGTAATCAGTAAAGCTGCCCCGCGCTATGCTAAAAAAAGCAGCTTGCTAGATATACTTGCGTCGGGCGAACGCGTTGAACAACCCGCGTTTAAAGTAGGCGAGCTTGTGGTCATTCAAAGCTTTGAAGAGGCTAGCTATGCGTGGGTAATTAAAACTGACACTCATTTAACGGGCGGCGAAATTATTGCGAAGCCTTAGTTAATTGCAACTGATAATAGTTGATTGATGGTTTTATTGTAGTTACGAAGTATTTTACAACGATTAAACAAGCATAATTACAAGCACACTAGTGCATACATATTTATATCACTTTGATGATTCCAAGGAAGGAAAGTCACATGTCTACTTTATTTAATCCCCCTCACACATCACAAAACACCCTCGAGGCTCTCGTGAGCAACTGGCTTAGGCTAAACAATATTCCCCAAATTGGCTATATTCGCCTATCCACCAGCGCGACTAAACTAAGCTGTAGCTTAAGCCAACTATTAACAAAAAGTCACTCGCAGCTAAGCGCAATTGGATGGTCCAGTGAGCAAGTCAACGCTATGTCTATTAACAACAAAACACTTTCAAAACAGAAGGCACAGACCCTAGCGTGGATTTGCGAGTCTGATCAACATCATTTTGTGAGTCTTGAATGTGAAGATTATCCACCCCTGTTAAAACAAATATCACGCCCGCCGCTGTTCTTATTTGTGTCAGGCAACATTGCGCTGCTGTCGCAGCCGCAAATTGCCTTTGTGGGCAGTCGTAAGGCCTCATTTAGTGCTGTGCAGACCACCCACGATCTTATTCAAAATTTAGCAGAACATACTTGTGCACTAAGTGTCAGTGGTCTAGCGCTAGGTATAGACGCTGCCTGTCACCAGGCAAGTTTAGCTAATAATTTACCCACCATAGGTGTACTAGGATGCGGCGTAGATGTGGTGTATCCAAAACGCCATAAACAACTTTACATGGATGTAGCACAAAGTGGTGCGCTTGTGTCTGAGTTTTTATTAGGCACATTTCCAGTCGCAACCATGTTTCCGCGCAGGAATCGCATTATTAGTGGCATGAGTTTAGGCACCGTGGTGGTGGAAGCAAAGATAAAAAGCGGTAGCTTAGTGACCGCCAAATACGCCATTGAACAAAATAGGGAAGTGTTTGCAATACCTAACAATGTTAATAATCCGAATGCGCATGGCTGTCACTGGTTAATCAAACAAGGCGCAAAACTTACCGAAGATATTCAAGATATATTGGATGAGATTCCTAGCATTGCCAAACAGCCGAAAAAAGCCGACAATAAAACACATGAGGACTTGGCATCTGATCTATTGTTAGATAGTGTTGATTATGTTGCAACCTCAATAGATAGTATTGTTATGCTCACGGCTATGCCCCTCAACGAGGTCTTACTTCAGCTCTTGGAGTACGAACTGCGAGGGCTTATCACCTCAACTGCGCAAGGCTATGTCAAATTGAAAGCGAAGTAAATGCTCAACATGCTACAAAAATAAGAGAAACCTTATGAATAAAAGCGCGAATGTCTAAAAAAAAAGACGTTATATTTCCAGAGCACTCTTCACATCAGGCTAACCAGGTTGCATATGGTGATTGTCCAAAGTGTAGCGCGCCTTTGCAGCTAAAGCATGTTGGTAAATCAAGCTTTTTGGGCTGTACTACATACCCGTCATGTGATTATTCTAAATCGCTTACTAGCACCGAAGTGAGCACCTTAAAAGTAATGCAGGATAGTCATTGCCCGCAGTGCAATGAGCCGCTTGCGGTTAAGAAAGGCCGCTATGGTATGTTTATAGGCTGTACAAACTTTCCAAGTTGTCACTTTATTTCGACTAATCAACAAAAGCAGATTCAGGCACAATACAATTCTGTAGCTTGCCCTAGCTGTAAAAAAGGCATGATACAAAAAAGACAGAATCGATTTGGAAAGTTCTTCTATGCCTGCGATAATTATCCAAAGTGTAAGTACCTGCTAAACAACGAGCCTGTCGATAAATCGTGCCCACAGTGTAATGCCAATATTATGCTGGTAAAAACCAAGGGTGAAAAAATACTTTTATGTGCCAATGCAGATTGTGCGCACCTTATAGATGAAAGCGAATAAATGACAACACAACTATTAAAACAAGATGTGCTACAAACACTAAGTACTTGGTACGCTAACGGCCAAGTATTTGCTTATCCAACCGAAGCGGTATTTGGATTAGGCTGCGACCCACTTAATAAAGAGGCGGTATATAAAATATTGTCACTTAAAAGCCGTGAAGTGGAAAAAGGCATGATATTGATTGCCAGCGAGTTTTCGCAAATAGCGCCTTATGTGCTGTTTGACACACTTGATCAAAGCGCACAAAGTCAAATCCTGGCAACATGGCCTGGGCCTGTTACTTGGTTACTACCGAAGTCGCCGAAAACACCCGACTGGATAAGCGGCGATTCTGCTATGCTTGCCGTGCGTATTAGTCGTCATCCGCTGGTGGTGCAAATGTGTCAGCATTTGGGCAAGCCCCTGGTCTCTACCAGCGCGAATCCTGCAGGTGAAATGCCGGCGAAGAGCGAACAGGAAGTGCGTGACTATTTTGGCAAGGACTTGCCTGTAGTTGCTGGGGCCTTAGGCGAACAAACATCACCGAGTAAAATATTTCACAGTTTAACCATGGAAACCATACGTGCATGAGCGATACTAATCCTACACCATCTCCTAGTGCAAGCGATATTGTCACGCAAGCTCAAATAGACAGTGTTAAAGCCTTTCTACTGAATTTGCAAGAAAGCATTTGCGATACGCTTTGTTTAGCTGATGGTAGCGGGTCTTTTGTACAAGACGAGTGGGAACGAGAAGAAGGCGGCGGCGGCCGTTCGCGGGTGATGCGCAGCGGCAGTGTCATTGAGCAAGGCGGCGTTAACTTTTCGCATGTGCATGGGAATCAAATGCCACCTTCTGCCACCGCGGCAAGGCCTGAACTCGCCGGTCGCAGTTTTCAGGCCATGGGAGTGTCTCTCGTTATTCATCCTAACAACCCCTATGTGCCCACGAGTCATGCTAACGTACGTTTTTTTGTGGCGCAAAAAGAAGGTGAACCTTCTATATGGTGGTTTGGGGGAGGCTTTGACTTAACGCCTTCTTATGTGTTTACCGATGACGCTAAGCATTGGCATAAAGTATCGTGTGATGTATGTGCACCGTTTGGTGACGAGGTATATGGGAAATATAAAAAGTGGTGCGATGATTACTTTTTCTTAAAACACAGAAATGAGACCCGTGGCGTGGGCGGTTTGTTCTTTGACGATTTAAACAAATGGGGTTTCGATAAGTCATTTTCCTTTATGCAAGGCGTGGGTAACGGGTTTTTAGACGCCTATATCCCTATCGTAGAAAAACGTAAGAACACACCCTTTACAGAAAGAGAGCGTCAGTTTCAATTATACAGACGCGGCCGCTACGTTGAGTTTAACCTAGTATACGATAGAGGCACTTTGTTTGGCTTGCAAACCGGCGGGCGCACTGAGTCAATTCTCATGTCTTTACCACCGCTTACTCGGTGGGAATATAATTATCAACCGTCGCCAGAGTCGCCTGAAGGGAAAATTCAACAGTATCTTAAACCGATAGACTGGCTTAATTTGTAAGCTTTTTTGTGAACAAACGTGACTTTTGTATATAAGTAGTTGATAGGAGCGTCAAGTATGATGTCGAAAAGGCTTAAACACCTAATTCACACACTGCCTAAAGCAGAACTACACTTGCATATAGAGGGCAGTTTAGAGCCTCAGTTAATGTGGGATTTAGCGCAAAAGCATAATATAGCATTGCCGTTTGCGAATGTTGAAGCCATACAAAGTGCTTATCAATTTGAGAATCTGCAGAATTTTCTGGATTTATACTACCAAGGTGCCGATGTATTGCGCGACGAAGACGATTTTTTTGCGCTTATGTGGGCGTATTTATGCAAATGCTATGAACAAAATATTGTGCATACTGAGATTATGTTTGATCCCCAAACTCACACGCAACGAGGTATCGATTACGCTGTGTTTATGCCAGGGTTTGCGCGCGCTATCCAAAAAGCTAAGGCCGAATTTGGCATGTCGGTATATCTTATTTTGTCATTCTTACGTCACCTTAGTGAGTTAAGCGCTCTTGAAGCTTTAGCAGATGCGCGTCCATATTATTCAATGATAACGGCGGTAGGCTTAGACAGCTCTGAGTTAGGTAATCCGCCGTCTAAATTTACACATGTGTTTGCCCAAGCTAAAGAACTGGGTTTTAAGTTAGTTGCGCATGCGGGTGAAGAAGGCCCCCCTGAATATGTATGGGAGGCGCTTGAATTACTAAGAGTTGATCGCATAGATCACGGTGTTCGCAGTATTGAAGACTCAAGCCTAATGGCTTATTTAAAAGAGCAGCAGATTCCCTTAACAGTCTGCCCACTTAGCAACCTCAAACTGCGCGTGGTGAATGAAATGTCGCAGCATAACATAATCCAGTTGCTTGATGATGGTTTGCTGGTAACTGTTAACTCGGATGACCCTTCCTATTTTGGCGGCTACTTAGACGACAATTTCCATGCGCTTGCTCATCATTTATCCCTATCTGAACAAGCGTTAGCGCAGCTAGTGTGCAACAGCTTTACGGCGAGTTTTTTACCTGAATCTCAAAAGCAGCACTGGCTAGCTCAAATACGGGCATTGACTGCTACCGACTGACATTTGCTTATTTGCAATATGCTCTATTTTACTTGATATAGATCAATGAATTAAGCGATTTTATTGCAGGTCGTTAACATCTATTAATCTACATCAATATTTTTATTTCCACGCACTTTACTATATGACGCAAGATTTTTGGTTTCCCCTTTAATTAATATAGTGAGCACGTAATGAAAAAAACTATACTTTGCACTGCCCTTGTTTCTGCTCTAGCGTTATCTAGCGTAAATGCGTTCGCCCATGAAGCCGGCGATATTCTATTTCGTGCCGGTTTCACAACCGTTGCACCAGATGATTCAAGCACTAATATTTTGGTTGGCGGCGATAACTTTCAAATTGGTGAAGCTGTGGTTGGCGGCGTTAGCGTTGACGACAACACACAGCTTGGCCTAAACGTTGCGTACTTCTTAAGCGACAGCTGGAATATAGAAGTATTAGCTGCTACCCCTTTCTCTCATAAAATAGACTTAGCCAGTGGTGGAAACTTGGGGAAAACTAAACATTTACCCCCGACGATAACCGCGAACTATTTCTTCAATCATGGAAGCGCTGCGTTTCAGCCCTACGTTGGTCTTGGCGTAAACTACACGATCTTTTTTGATGAAGATTTCAATACCACTAGCGCAGAGTCCATAAACGGCGCGATTGGCGCTACCATTTCTGATTTAAGTTTGGATAACTCATTTGGCTTAGCGGCGCAAATTGGCGCTGATTATAAAATTGCTGACGGTATTTTCTTAAATGCGTCGGTGCGCTATATTGGCCTTGAAACTGACGCTAGCTTTAAAGTAAATGGCGCAGATTTGGGTTCAATTGAGTCAGTTGACATCAATCCGTTTGTTTACACCATTTCAGTTGGCTACAAGTTTTAACTAAAACAAGTAGAAGTAAAACTAGTTATAGGGCCTCGCATTTATCGCGGGGCTTTTTACCTTTAGGAATGTCTCGTGTTTTTGAGTATCATTAGACATGACTCATTTTTAAGGACTATCACTTGTCGACATATCCCGCAATTGCCTGTGTATTTGGAAACCCAATAGAGCAAAGTAAATCACCTATTATTCATTCTATGTTTGCTAGTCAATTCAATCTTCCTTTACAATATCAAAAGCGCTTAGCACCAAGTGATGGTTTTGCTTTATCGGCTGATCAGTTCTTTGCCGACATATCTTGTATTGGTGCTAACGTGACCATGCCTTTTAAGCTTGACGCATTGCAGTGGGTAGACACATTGTCATCTCAAGCTAAGCGAGCAGGAGCGGTTAACACGATTATAAGGCAAAATAACGGCTTTACAGGTGACAATACCGATGGTGTAGGATTGGTCAATGACCTGCATCAACATAATATTGCTGTAAATAAAGCAAACATATTGATGATTGGTGCCGGTGGTGCAGCGAAGGGCGCAATACCGGCGTTGCTTGATGCCGGTATTAACAGCATTGCAATTTATAATAGAAGTGTAGATAAAGCGCAAGCGTTAGTCAGACATACTAACCGCTATGCAAACTCAAAAGCGAGACTATACGACAGTGCCAGTATGCAGGCATTTGATATTGTCATAAATGCAACGTCCTTGAGTCTGCAAAATGAACTACCCGATTTACCTGATAGTGTTTTTGCCAACCAACCAAGTGTTTACGACATGGTCTATCTTAATAAGCCCACAGTGTTTATGCAAAAAGCGACTAGTTTGGGCTGCACAATGGTTGTTGATGGTTTAGGGATGCTAGTTAACCAAGCGGCGCAAAGTTTTTACCTGTGGTTTGGTCAGAGGCCCTCTTGTGAGCCTGTTTACCTTCATTTGCGCGATTTGAATAAGTGACCAAAGGACCAATAATCACGTCTGTGTCAGTAAAATTGCGCCGGGGCACCAGTTAAGACTAGCGATGTATCTAAGCTTCGTCCATATATTCGTTTTTAAGCATCACATAGTTATTTGCCGATTCTGTCAAAAACGTTTTTTCATGATCATGCAGCGCACGTTTTTTAATGGCTGGGTTGCCAACGTATAAAAATCCGCTCTCCAGTCGCTTGTTTGGCGTAACTAAGGCACCGGCGCCAATAAATACGTCATCTTCCACTACCACGCCATCCATTACAATTGCGCCCATGCCAACCAATACGCGATTGCCAATAACGCAGCCATGTAGCATGCATTTATGGCCCACGGTTACATCGTCTCCAATGATTAAGGGATAACCGTTTGCATTTTTCTTAGTGGGGCGGCTTACGTGCAATACGCTACCGTCTTGAATGTTACTGCGCGCGCCGATGCGAATAATGTTAACGTCGCCGCGTGCAGCAACTAAAGGCCAAATGCTGCTGTCGCTGCCAAGGTGTATATCACCTGCTAGTAGTGCGGTAGTGTCTATATAGACACTGTTATCAAACGTGGGTCTAATTTTCTTAAATGCAGTAATTGGCATGGATCGTCTCGGTAAATTAAAAAAATGATTAGTATTATTCAGCGCGATGACTTTTAAAATGCGTAGTTGTACCGCAATAATTAGGTACTTTTCAAGAAAAAGCCAACCAAACCCCGATGAGTACTAACAAACCACCGCCAATTCGATTTACCCACTGGGCCTTGTCGCTTTTATTCAAAAGCTGTCTTAGCCATTTGCCGCCGTTGGCGTAAAGTAGCATGCAAATTAATTCGCTTATCATAATAATAAATACTAACACTAGGAGTTGAATAGGCAATGGTTTTGCAATATCTAAGAAGGGGGGAAGCAATGAAATCATAAAAGCCCATCCCTTCGGATTGGCTACAGCAGTAACAAACCCTTGCGTGGTAAGTTTTATGGGGGTAATACTACTTAAGGGAATAGCAGTATCAAGCTCTACGTAAATTTTACTTATCCACATTTTAATCCCTAAATAAGTAAGGTATAGACCACCTACCACCTTAAATATAGTGAAGGCTGTGGGATATTGAATCATTATGCTAGCAACACCAATTACTGCAAGTATTGCCACGAGGGCAACACCAATTACCTCGCCCGCCATCATGTAGAGTGTTTTTTTTACCCCTATTGTCATGCCTAAAGTCATCGCCAAGCTCATACACATGCCAGGCGTGAGTGAGATTAGAAAGAATGTAGGAATGAAAATCACTAAAACCGTAAAGTCTGGCATAAAGGCTATTTTTCTTCTTAAAGGGTGTTAAACCCAAGTATTATAGATGGTAGACCGTAATATTAATGGATTCTTAAGAATCGTCAACACAACTTATACCGTGCTATATGTAGCGTATTTGTTAAAAGAGAACCATATTTTAAGCGATTCGATGCAAAAGTAATCAAATGAATATAAAAAATCACTTAATTTAAAAATTGGCTTGTACATATAATTTATCTATGTAGAATGCGCCTCTCGCTTCGGGGAGACAAGGAAAAGCTTAGAGAGTATAGGCTAAACCAGTCGCCTGAAGTGTCAATATTTATGTGTTGTTTAGACGACGCGATGTAAGATTTTGAAGCATGTATTTGTAACAACAAACTTCAAGAAAAACTTT
>NZ_LZXY01000005.1:0-205116 GCF_001756615.1 Glaciecola punicea | reverse complement strand
ACCAATCTGTACGATTGGTTTTTTTTGCGCTTAGCAAGTCAAAAAACTCGCTGAGCTAGAGGCCAAAAATCGCTATTTTTTAGCTTCTTTGCGTGCTTTCACTTCTTCAATTACTTTTTCAGATACATTCTTAGGACAAGGGCTGTAATGTGAAAACTCCATTGAGAACTGACCACGACCAGACGTCATAGTACGTAAAGTGCCAATGTAGCCAAACATTTCTGATAGTGGAACGTCGGCTTTAACTCGCACACCAGTCACACCCGCTTCTTGGTCTTTAATCATGCCACGGCGACGGTTTAAGTCACCTATTACATCACCAACATGGTCGTCGGGCGTAAACACATCAACTTTCATGATGGGTTCGATTAACTGTGGACCTGCCTTTGGAACAGACTGACGAAATGCACCTTTAGCAGCAATTTCAAATGCTATAGCCGAAGAATCAACCGCGTGGAAGCCACCGTCGTATAATTCAACTTCAACGTCCAATACTGGGAAACCTGCAAGAACACCTTGGCCCATCATACTCTTAAAACCTTTCTCAATCGCTGGAAAGAATTCCTTAGGTACGTTACCGCCTACAACAACTGATTTAAACACAAAACCAGTATTCGCTTCACCGGGGCGAATTCTATAGTCAATTTTACCAAATTGGCCAGAACCACCAGACTGCTTCTTATGCGTATAAGAGTCTTCGATGTCTTGTGTGATTGTTTCGCGATACGCAACCTGAGGTTGTCCAACCGCTAAATCAACACCGTAGGTACGTCTTAGAATATCTACTTTAATATCTAAATGGAGTTCACCCATTCCTTTTAGAATAGTTTCACCTGAATCTTCATCTGTTTCCACTTGAAAAGATGGATCTTCAGCCACCATTTTACCAATTGCAATACCCATTTTCTCAGTTGAGCCTTTATCTTTAGGCGCAACTGATATTGATATAACCGGCTCTGGGAAAATCATTGGCTCAAGCGTACATTCATGTTTCGGGTCACAAAGGGTGTGACCTGTTTTCACGTTTTTCATGCCAACAATTGCAACAATATCACCGGCTTGACAATAACTTATTTCAGTTCGGTCATTTGCATGCATTTCAACCATTCGACCAATGCGTTCAGTTTTACCCGTGGCAGAATTGAGAATACTGTCACCTTTATTCAATTTGCCAGAGTAAACACGAATAAATGTTAATGCGCCGAAACGGTCATCCATTATCTTAAACGCAAGTGCGCGAAATGGCTCATCAATAGTAACGGTAGCTACTTCGCCAGTAGGTTCGCCTGTTTCAGGATCGGTAAGGTCTTGCGGGTCAACCTCTGTTGGGCTTGGTAAATAATCGACAACTGCATCGAGAATGTTTTGAACGCCTTTGTTTTTAAACGCTGAACCGCAGTATGTTGGAAAGAAATCTAATTTACGTGTACCGTTGCGTATACAACGCTTCAGGTCAACTACAGAGGGCTCTTCGCCATCCATGTACGCCATCATTAAGTCGTCGTCTTGATCAACAACCATTTCTACAAGCATTGCACGATATTCAGCCGCTATTTCAATCATATCAGCAGGAATATCCGTTATTACAAAGTTTTCAGGCAAACCAGTGTCATCCCAAACGTAGGCTTTTTGCTCTAGTACATCAACAATACCCACAAAACCATCTTCAACACCAATGGGTAATGCCATTACTAATGGATTTGCGCCTAGAACTTTTTTAACCTGTTTTACAACACGGTAAAAGTCTGCGCCCATGCGATCCATTTTATTCACAAAGATAATTCGTGCTACTTCAGAATCGTTAGCATAACGCCAGTTAGTCTCTGATTGTGGCTCTACGCCGCCAGAACCACAAAAAACGCCTACGCCGCCATCTAATACTTTTAATGAGCGATAAACTTCAACCGTGAAGTCAACGTGCCCTGGAGTATCGATAACATTTAAACGATGGTCTCTCCAAAAACAAGTCGTTGCAGCAGATTGGATGGTGATACCGCGTTCAGCTTCTTGTTCCATAAAATCGGTCGTTGATTCGCCATCGTGTACTTCACCAGTCTTATGAATTTTACCAGTAAGTTTTAAAATACGCTCTGTTGTGGTTGTTTTGCCCGCGTCAACGTGAGCAAAAATACCAATATTTCTGTAATTAGCTAGTTCTGACATGCTTCCCACTTTATTAGTTCGTTAAAAATTTCCGGCGAATTATATAGGCATTGGATATAAATTACACCATTTTGTATCTTATTTTTTATATGGATTTTTTTTAAGCACTGATATTCCCACAAGAACCCCCTCTTTTTACGCGACGTTAGCCCTAATACAGGCTCTTAGCGCTTATTTTCCTTATAAGAACTTATCATTTGGGTGTTAACTATAATTAACACGCTTATTTCGTCCCGATTGTGATACAGATGTTTTGCCTTGATCACAATTTCGCTAAAACGGTCGTTCAAGGCTTTTTCTAATCGGCTCAATATTGGGGCAACTACTTTATGTCGTTTATTCATCGGTAGCTTCAAATTAAAAATACAGGCATTAGCCTTGCCAGTTTCTAACCACTGCAGCATTAATTCACTCACGCGTGTGGGCTGCTCAATCATATCGCACACTAACCAGTCGACATTGCTGTGCTGCGGCTTATATAAAAAGCCGTCTTGGCTGTAATATTCAACCAATCCTGTTGCCATTAAGTTTTCAGCTATTTCACCATGATCAACGGCCTCAACCACTATTTTTCGCTGAATTAGCTGATAGGTCCAGCCTCCTGGGCACGCGCCTAAGTCAGCCGCTCGCATGCCTTGGCTAAATAAAGCGCTTGCTTGGCGTTCGTTGAAAAAAAGATGAATGGCTTCTTCAAGCTTTAAGGTAGAACGGCTAGGTGCGGCACTTGGCATCTTTAAACGCTGTATTCCTAAGTGATGGAGGCTTCTATCATTTACTATACTTATTGCCACTATACACTTACCGCTTTGTTGAAAAAACAAATGCAGAAATGGTTGATTGTTCGACGGTTTTTTATGTAAATGCCCCTGCTGCCTTAACTTATTACGCAGCGGTACCGTAAATTTCTTGCAGAACTTAGCCAACTGTTTACCTTCTTCAGAATCAGGGTACTCAACGAATACGTCTGAAAACATCGGCAAAGCATGCGCGTCAAACATCTTTAACAAAGTACTAATTCTATCTTCGCTGTCAAACTCTATGTCAGCAAGTACATGCAGTTTTTGTCTGGCAAATACTAACTTTTCTAATGTGGGGACTTGTTCATTGATCGCTTTTAGCGACTCGAGGCTGTAAGGCTGCGCATTATGTTGCGGTAAACAATAGCGAAGAAAAGCGCTGTTTTTCGACATTTTAGCGTAACCAAACAGACCCTTTTGACCTAATGCTTGTTCTAGTTCAGCTAATAAATCGGCTTCGTATCCGCCACGGCAGTAAAATAATAGGTCCATTTTAATTAATGCTCTTTAAAGTAAATGGCGGCTGCCATTATTGTTATTTTGCCTGCGATAGCATCCACTCACTAAACACCTTGATTTTGCTTTGTTCTACTTGAGATTCCTTACAAACTAAATAATGACTCAGTTTCGATTCTATCTTCTCGTTAAAAGGGCAAATTAAGCGGCCACTTTCTATTTCAGGCTTCGCCAGCACGGTGTCAGAAAGTGCGACGCCTTGACCTATGCAGGCGGCTTGTAACACCAGCATAGTGTGACTGAAAATGGGCCCTTGATTGACATTAATATTTTTAATGCCAAATGCGCTCAACCAATTCTTCCACGCGATTCGAGTATTGTCATGCAATAAGGTGTGCTGCGATAAATCTTCGAGTGAGCCAAGCGGCTTACCTCTTTCTAATAATCGCGGCGAACACATAGGCGTTAAATATTCTGATAACAGTTTAGTGCTGGCAAGTCCTGACCAACTGCCCCTGCCGTAAAAAACTGCTATATCGACCGAATCATCTAAAAAACCCTCATCGGCGTCAACGGCTTTGATACGCACGTCTATATCACTGTGTTGGGCTGAAAATTGATGCAGCCGTGGCACCAACCATTGACTAGCGAAACTGGGTGGCGTAGCGATTGTGATTGCGCCTTTAGTGCCAAGTGTCACCAAACGCTGGGTAGCCTCTTGCAGATGCACAAAAATATCGCGTAAGTCATGAAAGTAGGACTGACCTTCTTCTGTTAATAGCAAGGAGCGATTTTTACGATGAAATAACTTCATTGATAAAAAGCTTTCAAGACTTTTTATTTGATGACTAACCGCAGCCTGTGTCACAAACAATTCGTCTGCAGCTTTAGTGAAACTGAGGTGGCGAGCGGCAGACTCAAATGCTTTGAGTGAGTTAAGCGGTGGTAATCGTTTTAGCATAATGAGTCTTTGTATAAAAGTAGATTTAAATATTAGTTTTTTTCATGCGAAAAATCAATTTTTGTCGTTTATCTTTTTTCAATTGTAGCCGTAATATATACAGTGACACAAAATATATCTTTAAAAACCAATATGTTAAAGATGTATTATTAATTTGTCGAATTTAATGCAATTTTTAAACATTTTTTATACAAAGGAAAAGAAGTGAATATAACTATCGCAAGTTTGGCTTTTATTACAAGCTTAACCAACGTAAGCGCCCTACCTGGTTCAACTAACGAAGTAGTGCCTACACAAACCAGCAAAATCAGTAAAATTGAAATTGTTCAAATAATCGAAGCTGAACAAAAAGCCAATAAAGAGTTAAGCAAGTTCTATGTTAGTTTACCTAATATGACAATTGAAAAGACTTTATTTGAGCCAAAAACGGCTTCTATACGTGTCAAAAGAACGACTTTTTTCACTAACAGAAAAACCGAAAGCTCTGATGAGTAATGCTTTATGGTGGTAAGCACTCAATAATGGCAGCGGTGAATATCACGCGCATAATTTTGCGGATACCACATGCTGACAAAGATGGGACATTATCCTGTTTGCCACCACTTTTCATTCTCTTGCACTTCATAAAGCATCTCTGCTTTTTCAGTCAGTAATGTTGCGAATTCTTTTTGTGTATTATCAACAATTGCACTGCTCATTATATTTTGCGCTTTTAACTGCCACGACAACGAGAAATGTCGTATTGCTTCTCTGGCTGAATTGGCCACGGAAACCGAAATAGCATCAGCAGGTAAATTACCGCTTATTACCCAATAAACATTCTTTTTCGTGTCTTTTATTTTCCACACCGCCACTTCAGGTGCCATGTATCGACTTTCTTCGACAACCACAGTGTCAAACAAGATTCCTTTTTCAGCAAGGTGTTTATTAGCTCTCTGGAACTGCTGCTTAACCCATGCTGATAGGGCTTCCTGGCTATTTATTTCATCTGTCATTTTTTCACTACTATCGTTATCTTACATATTGTTAACTACGTGTATATTTACCTGCTTATTTGAGCATGCCCGCAAGCACTTCAATAGGATGTTTTGGCCTATACTGCTCAAAACGTTTAACTTGGCTTCTGCATGAGTAACCTGTCACCAGTATCTGCTGTGGGTTTTTATGGGTACTTGATTCATCAAGAGTCGTTTCAGCAGTGCCATCGCTACTGCTTTGCGTCGACATCTTAGCATGCACAGACCAGCTAAGATCGTATATACCTCTTGAGTTATTGAAATGTTCTAACTCATGGCCATAAGTACCCGCCATACCGCAGCAGCCAACACTAGTAACATTGAGCGTTAAACCAAATTGAGCGAATATTTTTTTCCACGTTTCTTCTGTTTCGGGCAAGGCTGTTTTTTCAGAACAATGCGCTAGCAGCTTGTAGTCGTGTCGTGTTTCTTGATTATCAAGCACAGTGATGTTTCGTAAATCTAAACCTTGTAACCATTCCGACACCGTTTGCACAGCAAATTGATTGGCAGCAAGTCCTAATATCTTGGCATACTCATCGCGGTAGCATAGCACTAAAGAAGCATCGGCTCCCACCATTGCAATGTTAAGCTGAGCAATACTGCTTAAAAAACTAGCTGTTTTATTGACGGTTTTTTCAAACTTGTCTAAAAAGCCTTTTACGTGCTGAGGTTTTCCATTTGGCGAAAACGGTAATAAAACAGGTGTTTTACCTATTTTGTTGATAAAACTAGCGAGCTTCTCAACAACGTCAGCATCATAAAAAGAGGTAAAAGGATCTTGCACAATAAGCACATGCTGCTGACGTTGTTCATCGCTCATATTTTGCAATATAGTCAAATCTTTATGTGTCTTACATACAAGCGCGATCCCTTTAACTCGCTGCTCAATAACAGGCGAAGACAGGGCTGGCGTATCAACGTACCCAATGGCGTTGCGCAAAACCCAAGAGCCAAGAGCAGATTGCACTAAAGCGTTTACTGTTCTGGGAGCTTTTGCCATAAGCGGTGTAAGTGTTTCTACATTGGCAACAAAATAGTCTTTCAATGGCCGTGAATAACGAGTGTAATAAATAGCAAGGAATTTGGCTCTAAAGTCGGGAACATCAACGCCAACGGGACATTGACTTGAGCATGACTTACACGCTAAACAGCCGTTCATGGCGTCGAATACTTCATGATTAAAATCGTCTTGAGACGAAAACTTTCTAAATAACTTCGCCACCGGGTTACTTTTAAAGCTGCTAGGCGACACTGTCTCAGCACTTACTCCCTGCTTGCTTAATTGTAATAACCATTCCCTAATGAGACCTGCACGTCCTTTAGGACTGTGTCTTCTGTCGTGGGTAATCTTACTTGAAGGACACATAGGTGACGTTGTGTCGTAGTTAAAGCATAGACCATTACCGTTACAGCTCATGGCTGGCTCAAACTCTTGTTTAAATGCAATAGGAATTTGGCGGTCATAACTGGCCCGCTTGGTGTCGCTCACTTTGACTAATTGATGGTCTGAATCAAAAGGTGTGCAAATTTTACCCGGATTCATTTGGTTGTGTGGATCAAATGCGCGCTTAATTTTTCTTAACTCGTCATAAAGAGACTCGCCAAAAAATGCCGGGGCAAATTCGCTTCTATAACCTTTACCATGTTCGCCCCACATTAAGCCGCCATACTTTGCCACTAAGGCGACCACTTCATGCGAAATCGTGTTTACCAATTGCTCCTGTGCAGGGTCGCACATATCAAGCATGGGGCGTACGTGCAAAACGCCTGCGTCAACGTGACCAAACATGCCGTAATCGAGCTTGTGACTATCGAGTAGCTCTCTAAACTCCATAATAAAGTCGGCTAAATGCTCTGGTGGAACCGCGGTATCTTCGGTAAACGCAATGGGCTTTTTTGCCCCCTTTGTTTTACCCAGTAAGCCGACAGCCTGCTTGCGCATGCCGTACACTTTTTTAATTTGAGGTAGCGACGATGTTAACTGATAACCAATAACGCCATTTTCATTGTTATTTTGTATTTCAGCATCTAAGCGGTCGCACAGAATTTGAATTTTTCGGTCAATTTCATGCTTGTCATCGCTGTTGTATTCCACCATATTTAAGCCATCCATGACCTTATTAGGTACGTCGCTTATGAGAGCCGACACACTGTGCCAAACAAGATCGGCTCGAGCAAGATTTAAGATTTTACTGTCGACTGTTTCAACCGAGGTTGCATTTGCAGCAATCATACTAGGGGCATGACGCAGTGCTGATTCAAAGTTGTCATACTTGATATTCACGAGGGTGGTGTGTTTGGGAATTTTGGTAATATTGAGCTTTGCTTCGGCAATAAAACCCAGTGAGCCTTCGGCGCCGGCAATTAAGCGCCCGGCATCTATTTTGTTTTGTATATCGTCAAAAGCGTGTTCTAAATCATAGCCGGTTAAAAAGCGATTTAGTCGTGGAAATTTAGCCAGAATATCTTCACGCTTATTGACACAAGTGGCTAAGATTTGTCGATATATAGCGCCCACCGTGGTGTCTAAAGATGCCGTTTGTTGAGCCTCTTGCAGGCTCATCGGCTGCGTTGCTAGCATCTCTCCATTTGCCAGCACGGTTTTAAGACCTAACAAGTGATCACTTGTTTTGCCATACACCAACGAGCCTTGTCCTGATGCGTCAGTGCTTATCATACCGCCAATGGTTGCGCGATTACTGGTAGACAGGTCAGGAGAGAAAAAATAACCGTGAGGTCGTAAAAAATCGTTGAGCACGTCTTTTATCACGCCACACTCGACCCGTACCCACCGTTCTTCTAAATTCAACTCAAGAATTTGATTCAAATACTTGGAAGTATCAACCACAATACCGGGCGTTAGCGATTGACCATTAGTACCTGTGCCACCCCCCCGTGCGCTAAATGTAATAGCCGCTTTACCCTTTGCAGCCTGCATATTGGCGGTTTGTGCAATTAGCTGTAAGTCAGCCACACTCTTAGGCAGAACTACTGCTTGTGGCAGTTGCTGATAAATTGAGTTGTCAGTCGCAAGCGCCAAACGACTACCGTAAGTCACTTCTATCTCTCCGCTATATTGGGTGCCCGACAGTGTACGTAAATAATCGCGTGTTTCACTTGACACAGTGTCTAAAGGGGAAAGTTGTGGTAGAACGTTCAACAAATAAGCTCCTTATTATTAATCACTAGTATACCTACTGCCCACCTAGGACTCTAGATTTAATATTTATCTATTTCAAAATATTGTCTCTTTATACTAGCCAATATATATTTACAGCATAGTAAACGTGAAGCACACAACTCTTTTATAAAAAAAGATTAAGTAAATATTGCTACAGGTTGATAACACATTATAGTCAAGCTAGTAGCGTAATCTTAATTGTGCTGTAATAATGCCTATTTTACAGAGGTATCTTATTGACAAAACTATTAAAAAACTATTTAAACGCAGACATCCCGTCGCATTAGTTGCCTACCTAGCCAGAAAAAATACTAAAAAACAATGGGCTGCAAAATAATGAAGCGAAAGCAGTTAGAGAAATTTGCTGCTCAAAGAAGGCAACCACAAGGTTAACACCTACTTACAGTGGTGATTGTTTTTGCTACTGCTCTACATTGTTGACGTTTATTTATCTTTCACATTTTGCCGCAATAAATTACGGTAACATCTTTTCTTAATATGACGTAAATACAAGCAAATGCTTTGTCATTGAGATTATGAGTAAGAAGCCACCTATTTATTATGCAAGGTGGCTTTTTAAGTTCATCCTTGTAAGAAGCGAGTCTTACTTAGCGTGCTGCTCGGCTAAATACAACCATGTTTGTACTACCGTATCAGGGTTGAGTGAAACGCTGTCAATTCCTTGCTCAACTAACCACGCCGCAAAGTCTTCATGATCAGAAGGTCCTTGTCCGCATATACCCACATATTTGCCACGTGCTTTAGCAGCTTTTATTGCCATTGAGAGTAACACTTTTACGGCTTCGTTTCGTTCATCAAACAAATGTGCTATTAAGCCAGAGTCTCTGTCTAAACCTAGTGTAAGCTGAGTAAGATCGTTTGATCCTATTGAAAATCCATCAAAAATATCTAAAAACTGATCCGCTAGTAAGGCATTAGATGGCAGTTCACACATCATAATAACACGCAGGCCGTTTTCGCCTTTTACGAGACCTTCTGAAGCAAGTAAATCCATCACTTGCTGCCCTTCGTCTACCGTTCTAACGAAGGGGATCATTATTTCAACATTGGTTAAGCCCATGTCGTTACGTACTCGTTTGATAGCTTCGCATTCAAGTGCAAAACAGTCTCTGAAACTTTCCGATATATAGCGGCTAGCCCCTCTAAAGCCCAACATTGGGTTTTCTTCGTCAGGTTCGTATTGGTATCCGCCAACAAGGTTGAAATACTCGTTAGACTTAAAATCTGACATGCGAACAATAACCTTTTTTGGGGAAAACGCCGCGCCAATAGATGCTATGCCTTCCACCAGTCTTTGAATATAGTATTCTACAGGCGACGAGTAACCTGCAATCATGTCGTCTATTTCTTCTTTTACATCTAAAGGCTGATCAACATAGTTAAGCAGTGCTTTTGGATGCACACCAATCATTCTATTAATAATGAATTCAAGCCTTGCAAGGCCTACGCCTTCATTTGGTAGTCTAGCAAAGTCAAAAGCACGTTCAGGGTTGCCCACGTTCATCATTATTTTAAGCGGTAATTCAGGCATTGCATCTACTCTGGAGGTGGTCACATCAAAGTCGAGCAGTTGGCCGTATATATAGCCGGTATCACCTTGGGCACACGACACGGTTATTTCATCGCCGGTTGCTATCAAGTCGGTTGCATTCGTACAGCCTACAACAGCTGGAATACCCATTTCACGTGCAATAATTGCTGCATGGCAGGTACGCCCGCCGCGATTTGTCACAATGGCCGAGGCACGCTTCATGATAGGCTCCCAATCAGGATCGGTCATATCCGTTACCAACACGTCGCCCGCTTCAATTTTATCCATTTCGGCAATAGATCCTAATACCTTTGCCTTTCCAGCACCGATTTTATGGCCTATTGCACGGCCCTCGCATACTAGTTTCGCGTCACCGTTAAGCTGATAGCGCTCAATTACCTGCATGTCTTCGCGGCTTCTAACGGTTTCTGGTCGAGCCTGTACAATATATAGCTTGCCGTCGGTGCCGTCTTTTGCCCACTCAATATCCATAGCACGACCATAGTGCTTCTCAATTACCATGGCTTGCTTGGCTAATTCCATTACTTCTTCGTCGTTTATTGAAAACTGCTTGCTGTCCGATTTGTCAATATCCACAATATCTACTTGCTTGCCGTGCTCTAAATCCTCTGAATAAATCATTTTCGTGAGCTTGCTGCCGATGTTACGGCGCAGCACCGCGGGTTTGCCGCTTTGCAAGGTTGGCTTATGTACATAAAACTCGTCTGGGTTTACCGCGCCCTGCACTACCATTTCACCTAAACCATATGAGGAAGTAATAAAAACCACGTCTTCAAAACCTGACTCAGTGTCAATTGTAAACATAACGCCAGAAGATGATAGATCGCTTCGTACCATGCGCTGGACACCTGCCGATAACGCTACGCCTTTGTGGTCATAGCCTTGGTGTACACGGTATGAAATAGCGCGGTCATTGAACAAGGACGCAAACACATGCTTCATAGCGATTAATACAGACTCATACCCTTTTACATTCAAAAAGGTTTCTTGTTGTCCGGCAAAAGATGCGTCAGGCATATCTTCAGCTGTTGCAGAAGAACGCACTGCGAACGAAGCACCGCTGCCACCTTCTTCAACAAGTTTGTCAAAAGCAACTTTAATGGCGTCTTCTAATTCAGTTTGAAATGGCGTTTCTATGATCCACTGTCTAATTTGGCTACCTGCTCTTGCTAGTGCATTTACATCGTCTACGTCTAGCGCGTCGAGTAAGGTATAAATTTGTGATTCAACACCGCTTTTTTCTAAAAATTGGTTAAATGCATAGGCCGTGGTCGCAAAACCACCGGGAACCTGAACACCAGCATTAGATAAATTTGATATCATCTCGCCAAGAGAAGCATTTTTGCCTCCCACTCGGTTAACATCGTCCATGCCTAATTCTTGATACCAAAGAACATATTCTTGCACTGTAAAAACCTCCGGAAAAGCGTTAAATTTCAAATGTGGCAATAAAAACCAGCAATATTAGCTGACAAATTTCAATCTCTATTACAAAACACCTAAGTGTGCTAGCGTTGTAATATACGAATTGTAAGTGCGCTTTCACGTGAAAGTAAAATTTATTTTTTCCCGTAATTTAATTACAACATTGTTAAGGAGATGTTGTGCGAACAGCATTCTATATATCAGACGGTACTGCTATTACTTCAGAGGTTTTTGGGCATGCATTATTGTCGCTATTTCCCATTGAATTTGAACATATCACTATCCCATTTGTTGAAACAGAACAACATGCCCTAGAGGTCATTTCACAAATAAAAAGCTCGTTCGAGGCATCTGGTGACCGGCCTCTCGTCTTCTATACGATGGTGAACGTTGAAATTGGTAAAATAATTAGCAATTCACCTGGAATTAACTACGACTTTTTAAATCAGTTTGTTGCTCCATTAGAAAAGGTCATTGGTGTACCTTCAAAACCCGAAAAACATAGAACGCACTCAATACATGAGAAAACCTATGACATACGCATAGAAGCTGTTAACTATGCCCTAGCCAATGACGATGGTTCGAACCTAAAAGATTATCAAGAAGCTGATATTATTCTCGTGGGCGTTTCACGTTCAGGAAAAACACCTACTAGCTTATATTTAGCGCTACAATTCGGCATTAAGGCGGCGAATTATCCATTTACCGAAGAAGATATGGGCGATATATTGAAGCTGCCGCCTGTACTGAGACGTTTTAAAGACAAGCTGTATGGGCTAACCATAAGCGCCGACAGGCTACATGCAATTCGTTCTGAAAGACGCGCCAATAGCAGATACGCGTCTATGCCGCAGTGCAGAATGGAGCTGCGTGAAGTTGAAAATTTATATCGTAAAGAAAAGATCCCATTTATAAACAGCACTAAATTCTCCGTAGAGGAAATATCAGCGAAGATATTGGCGAATACAGGACTTAAACGCAAAAAGTATTAAATGTAATATGTTGGGTGTCTTTAACAGCGGTGTGTAATCACACCTTGGCACCCGTTATTTTATTAGCCCGTCCCTCATCTTTAGCCTTCAATGCCCTCAGTTTACGCGCTTCTTTGGGATCGGCTGTCATTGGACGATAAATTTCGATTCTGTCGCCTAGCTTCAACACCGTAGACAGCTTAGTCACTTTGTACCATATGCCCACTTTATTTTCGCTTAGATTAATCTCTGTATGCATGTCTAGTATGCCAGACTGTTCAATTGCACTTTGCACCGTAGTATCGGCCTCTACAGCTAAGCTTAGAAGCGTTTGCTTAGCCGGCTGTGCATAAGTTACTTCTATGAAAATTTTATTAACAGGCACTAGCTATAAACCTGTTTGGCTCGCTGTGTAAAGGCTTTTACCATGTTACTGGTTACTGAGCGAAAGACATTCCCAAATGCCATGTCGACCATTCTACTTGAAAAAGTAAAATCCAAAGATAGCTCTATTTTGCAGGCCTCGTCAGACAAAGGCGTAAAAGTCCAGCCTCCGCCTAAGGCTTTGAATGGCCCTTTTGACAGACTCATTTTAATACTACGGCCTTCATCTAAGGTGTTGCTGGTAACTAGGGTTTGTTCTATCCCTGCTTTGACTAGCACCATTTTCGCTTCCATGTGATTTTCTGTTTCATATAACACTTCACTATAACGACACCCTGGCAGAAAGTCTTGATAGGATTCAACGTCATTCACCAGTGCATACATCTGTTTAGCGCTATAGGGAACTAAGGCACTTTTATTAATATTTGGCATGTCTCAACTTATAAGGGCTTCTTGATAGCTGGTTAAAAAAAGTAAGGGTAAAAATCAATTTTTCAAGCGTCGAGATATAAATATCCTTCGGATGCATTTTACGCATATATTTTACGCCTTGCTACATTGTTTTGATTGATCTAAATAATAGTTATCATTTTACAAACGATTGTTTTCCCCTCATCGCGTTTATAGGTATAATACAGAGATGAAAAAGAAACAATCAAATAACAATACCATCGCGTTAAATAAAAAAGCGCGCCACGATTATCAACTTATCAGTAAGTTTGAGGCTGGGCTTACTTTACAGGGGTGGGAAGTAAAGAGTATTCGCGCTGGCAAAGCAAATATAACCGATGCCTACGTATTTATCAAAAATGGCGAAGCTTACGTAACGAACATTAGCATCCAAGCTCTCACGCAAGCCTCTTCTCATGTTGTATGTGACCCAACACGCATGCGCAAGCTATTAATGAATAAGCGTGAAATTGAAGAGCTTATGGGCGGCATGGACAGACAAGGCTTAACCATTGTAGCAACCGCTATGTATTGGAAAGCGTGCTGGATAAAGCTTGAAATTTATCTTGCCCGTGGTAAACAGGACCATGACAAACGAGATGCTATTAAAGACAGAGACTGGTCGCGCCAAAAAGAACGTATTATGAAGAAAGGTTAATATTTCAATAATAAATAGTGTAATTACTGTAGTGCTTATTGTAAGTGTAGTATGTTAATATACAAATCACATCGGGGCTGCTCTGGATTCGACAGGATTCAATGATGCTTGAGGTGCATGCAGAGGTGCGGTTTGCCTCTTTAAAAAGCCGCAAAAAAATAGTCGCAAACGACGAAAACTACGCACTAGCAGCTTAATACCCTGCATAGAGCCTCTTTGCCCTAGCTTCTGCCTTTAAGACGGGGAGTTCAAAGAGTCAAACCCAAAAAGGCTCGTGTGGATGCTTATACCTGAGAGCTGAACCACTAAAACTAAATCGGGTATGTGATTAAATGGCGTGTTTGTTCGCAGCTTAATTACGAGAATAAAGACAAACTAAGCATGTAGTGCCAATGGTTGACGCTTTCTGGACGCGGGTTCAATTCCCGCCAGCTCCACCAATCCGATAAAAAAGACGCCACAACGGCGTCTTTTTTTACACCTAAAATCCGCTAAACATCTTGTTAGACAACCCCCGTAGATGTCATCAACTGTACAAATCTGATCAGCTTGTACAGTATTAAACCAATTCAACTGTGGGTAAACATGAGGATAAAATTATTTTAGGGGTAAAAATGGCTATTACTATTGAAGCAACTAAGAGTGCTAAACTGCAAGCCGAGTTGTTTGGTAAACCTGTGTTAGTCGTAGAATTTAATTCCTCTATGATAGCTTGCCACTACACTTGGATTCTGGCTTCTGATTGCGATTCTAATTGGTAACATAACGCCATTAGTTCATCAACTTTAGTGACAATGCGGTGGTTTTCTGCCAATGAACAAATAGGCACTAACAAGGTTTTAAGATTACCAGTTGCTATTCTAAAACGAGGCGCTCCTTTTCCGTAAGCTTCTACCTGAACATAAAATGTGCGTGAAGAAGGCAATTTGGCGTATCTTTTAAAGTGAAACTACCCTTTACTATAACCAAATCACAATTTCATTCAACCAAAACTCTTAGCAACAGGCCGTTTGTGAGCTTTCATCTTAGTAAAATCAGCACCTGTTCAACAGAGTCTGATTTTACTAAATTTAGGGTTATTGATGTGACCGTTGGAACAGGTAAATGGTAAAGAAAATTAAGATTTGCTAGCGCTAGGTATGGGTTTCATTCAGTAAATAGACAAAAACATTTGGCAGGCGTGTTGATTCCGACTCTCTTTGTAAGAATACAGGATTGGTGGATAAATTAGATAAAGCTAAGGCCCCAGCAGTCCCTGCTAGTAAACTCTTGCCGTGGAGTTGCTCGCATAGGTGGCAGTAAGTTACTTGTTTGTGCCAATATAGGGTGCTTTTTATAAAGGTAAGTCAGTATTTTTTAAATAACCTAAGCGTCGGTAATAGATTACCAAGTATTACATATACAAAGTATAAATAGTATAGTACTAAAACCAAATGGAGAACTTAGTTTTATGGCAACTTAATGGACATTGAATATGAATAAATTAGTTTTCGTATTGTGTGCTACTTTTCTTTTTACTGGATGTGACGACAAAGATAAAGACGATACCGTATTGGTTTATAAATACAAAGGATCGGTTCAATGTGATGTTGAAAGCGGAGTACCGTTAGACAATATGTTGTCAGAATTAATAGACGCTAATATTAATGTCATTTGCTCTTCTGAAGGTAATGATGGAAATGTTGTGGTTGCAGTATGTGGAGCCGAAACAGGTGTAATTAACGTCTATGAAATTCCAATCTCATCGCTAATAACGGCGGAAAACCTAGGTTTTAATAACGTACAATTACTAGAAGATGCAATTGTAGTTATGGACTGTGAATAGACTGTGAATAGACTGATAATTAAATAGCAGGACACAAATTTTGTTACAGCCTCATAATTGGGTTCGCTCTGTCTTCGCTTATTTTAATCAACTATTTTTTGTCTGTAATTTGGGCGATTGGTCTAAAGTGAAAATTTCGAAACACTTCCTACTTTAATCTCTACGAAAAACGTTTTGTCGCAGAAATCTTGTTCGTTACAGTATTCTCAAGCCCAGGACGCGCCAGTTGCTGTTTCCTAGGAGGCGCTTTGCGCATTATCGGTGTGTCGCGGTTCAGGTCATGACCGCAGTGCGCCGCCGCGGCGAAGTGGCCTTGTGGCAGATGTCGACTCAGAGCAAAGAAATTGACGGACCGCCTGCGAGTGGCCGCACCTCTATGGCTCAGTTTTAGATGCAAATTAACAGTTGCGAAATGAGCGGAATGCTTAAGGCAGCTGTCCGCCATTTACTGACTAAAAGTATGAACCTTTATTGTTATGGAATTTGACCTGAGATGAGCCACATTTCAATTTAGTATGTTAGTCTTACCACATTAAATTCTTGCCAATGTCTCAAAAATGCCGTGCTATTACGCTTCAAAGTATTAAATTTTATTATTGATTTATGCTTAAACGGACGTTTTCAATAACGGAGAAACAACATGACATTCAAACACCTTTCAGCCCTTTTCATTACTCTTGGATTAGCGACTAGCGGCGCTTTTGCAGATTGCGATGTTTCTTCCCAATGGGGCGCTCAAGACACGCTTGGTTCTGCGAATCTGGTGACGCCGCAGCGCATATTAGAAGCTGCGAAGCTTATTAAGCAGGGTAAGTCGATGCCATTGGGGATTGCAATTGGTCCCGATACGCCCGCTTTTCCGCCTCGGTCGTTAAGTTTGCAAGTGGTGCAACCCAATCAGCAAGGTGGTCAAAAGTTAACTGCTATGGGTTATGAGGCCAATTATAATGATGATATTTTGCAAACATGGGTGGGTATAGGCTCGCAGTTAGATGGATTGGGTCATTTCGGAGAAAACGGCAAATACTATAACTGTTTAGATGAAAAAGAAATAAGCGCAATCACCGGTTTGACCAAGTTGGGCACGCACGCAGTGCCTCCATTAGTAGGGCGAGCTGTCATACTAGATATGGCGGCGCACGCCGGCGTTGAGGAAATGGAGGCGGGCCAGCACTTTGGTCCTGCTGACATAAAAGCGGCTGCAAAAGCGCAAGGTGTAACAATGGGTGAGGGCGATATCATTTTGTTTCATACCGGCTGGACTGAGGGCAAGCTTGCTAGCGATCCTGCTATATGGGGAAGCGTAGCACCAGGCTTGAACAATGCAGGAGCACAATATGTTGCTTCACTCAATCCGATGGCTGTAGGTTCAGACACTTGGGGATTGGAGCCTATTCCTGCACCCAAGGGAGATAAGGTATTTTATGGCCACGTTATATTGCTTAAACAGAACGGTATCTATATTTTAGAAACAATGAACGTGGGTCCATTACTAAGAGAAGGTGTTAATGAGTTTATGTTTGTGCTAGGCCAGCCTCGTATTGTTGGGACTGTGCAGGCGATGATTAATCCGGTTGCATTATATTAAGTGACCTATTAAGGCGCTTTGATGATAAGAAGTAAGCAAGCATACTTAGTTATTTGATTTTGATAAGGGTGTTTCACTAGTATAAATCGTCAGAGTTGGATTGATGAGGCCATTAATCCACAAAATTTATCTGCTTAATTGACCGATCATCTGATATGCGATCTGAATGTCTATATGCGTAGATTAAGCTTTGGACTAGTTCATCGACTTTAGCGACAATGCGGTGTTTTTTGCCAATAAACAAATAAGCACTACCAAGGTTTTAAGATTACCAGCTGTTATATTAAAACGAGTCGCTCCTTTTCCACAAGCTTTTACCTGAACATAAAATGTGCGTGAAGAAACAAATCTAGCATATCTTTTAAAGTGAACCTACCTTTTACAATAACAAAATCACAATTTCATTCAACCAAAACCTTTACTAACCAGCAGTTTGTCAGCTTTTATCTCAGTAAAATCAGCACCTGTTGAATAAAGCAGGAATGTCGTTTATCTTATTTAATCTTCATATTGCATTTGATGGTCTGTAAGTGAGGTACTGTTCCTAAGGTACTGGTGAATATTTCTTACTCGCCAATATATGCGCGCTTATCGATACTAGGCGCAGCATTGGTTTTATTATTTAGTGCCCAGGGCATGGAACGCGCTGCTATTATTCAAGTTGCTTTTCAACTCATTGCGCTTGGACTGTTCTTAATATCATTTAGTAAGACAGCTAACAGTTGGGTAGCGTATAGTTAGGAAAGGTTTTAATGACGGCAGGAAAATATGAGCAATAAGCCAAAAGATACCAGCTTTGTCTTTAATGCGAGCCTTTATAGAGCGGTCGATTTATTGAGCGAGTCGTTTACTGAAATGCACTTGCAGCAAACCCCTGGGATCAACAATAAAACAAATTTTAGTGCTACGCTGCCGAAACAGGGCGTCGGCGAAAATGTCGCCTTAAATACACTCGCGCCTTTTATTCTTGGCCAAGCCGCACCACTAGACTCTGCGCATGCATTAGCTCATATGGATCCGCCAACGCCATGGATCACTTGGGCGACGTCTATGTTTAACGCGCGTCTTAATCAAAATTTATTGCATCCAGCAACCGCCCCTTTTGCGCGTCAAGCAGAACAAATAGTAATTGATTGGTTGTCGCCTTATTTTGGCATGCAAGGTGGACATTTTTGTGCGGGCTCTACAATTGCTAATTTAACCGCACTTTGGGCAGCGCGCGATGCTAAAGGGATCACCAAGGTAGTAGCTTCTGAAGCTGCGCATATTAGTGTAGCAAAAGCGGCCAAAATACTTGGCCTAAGCTATCAGTCAATAGCCGTATGCGCGAATGGCACTATCAATAAAGATGCGCTAGGTGATTTGTCCTCGGCTTGCTTAGTGCTTACCGCAGGCACTACCGCAACCGGTGCGGTTGACGACTTATCCATAGCAAGCGCGGCTAATGCAGCATGGGTGCATGTAGACGCGGCTTGGGCCGGCCCACTAAGGCTCAGCCACGAGCATGCGCATCTTTTAGCGGGGATTGAAGCGGCTGATTCGGTTGCTATTTCGGCGCATAAATGGCTGTTTCAACCTAAAGAAAGCGCACTCGTGTTGTTTAAACACTTGGAAATTGCCAACGTTGCTATAAGCGTGGGTTCTGATTATTTGGTGGCCCCCAATATAGGTCTGCAAGGCTCCCGTGGAGCCGCCGCTGTGTCGTTATTAGCGACTATTTTAGCGTGGGGTGAAGAGGGCTTTGCTCAGCGCATCAACGCCAACATGGACATGGCTAATCAGCTAGCGAATTTTGTTGAACTGCATAGCCAATTCATACTATGGCAGCGGCCCACAACAGGCCTTACCATTTTTGCTCACAAAACAATGTCGGTGGATGAATTGCTTACCCTTTTACCGACTGGCATGTTTAGTCGCTGCCAAATAGATAATAAAGATTATGTTCGCTCGGTGGCCGCTAATCCTAATGCTGACATAGCATCAATATTAGACAGCTTGCGGCGGATCTCAATCTAATCCACCAACGCTTAATAGGCAGATTAGTTTTAAAGTTTATAAAAACGCCATCAATATCCCAAGGCGCGCCAGTAATATAAATGACCGCACGCCCAAGGTGAATGACAGTTTTCAATTTAACCTCATATGTATCAGTGCAGCTTTAGCATTACCTAATAATCTATGGTGTAAAGCCTATATTCCAATCAGTTGATCTAAGGTGACTTATTTGTAGAATTTACGATAAAACGTTATCAGGCTTTACAAGTTGTTGTATGATATCAGCAGCGTGTTAAACAATTTATAATAAAAGGACCTGATGGATGTCAGACGATCCCAAAGACAAAGATTTCGAACCCATAAATATTGAATTGAGCGACAGGATCCCATCGGCAGGAAATCGACAAGGCAGCGCTAAAACAAGTGCAGGTGCACCTAAAAGCAACAATTCGTTCACCAGCCTTGTTCTAATTGTTGCCGTTATTGCCTGTGCTGCTTCAGCCTATTTGTATAGCGCTAATGTGCAAAATCAAAAAGTACTCGCACAAAGTGCGAGTAGAATTCAATCTCTTGAAGACAGGTTGTCCGCTACTGGAGAAGAAATGGGTAACTCTACAGTTGAACTGCAGGTTAAAGTGGGTGAACTTGCCGAAAAAAGCGAAGAACTGTGGGATCAAATGGATAAGTTATGGGCTTCTGCATGGCGCAAAAATCAACAAGAAATAAAAGCACTGAATACGGAATTTACAGGTTTTCAAAAAGATGCCAGTCGCTTAAGTAAAGAATTAGAAAATAAGCTAGCAGACAATAGAACTGCTGCCGCTAACATGCAGTCGCGTATAGACGGCGTAAATACAAAGGTGAATGCTCAAGCAAATGAAATGTTAACGCTAGACGCTAAGCTAGACGACAACAGGCAAAAAAATACAGCCCAAGTTCAATCGCTTAGAGACATGACAGAAAAGCTTATTTTGTTGGAAAAAAGAAATACTACCTTGTTACAAAAAATCCAGCAGCTTGAAAACAAACTAGATGAGGTTGCCAATAAGATTGTCTGATAAACAGATCAGAAAAAATGGCGATGTACTGTGACTTCATAACCACTTAAACATAAAATATAAATATAAAAAAGCATCTTTAAGATGCTTTTTTTTAACTAAATTTATACTGACGCAAGTGCCTAGCGGCGAATGCTTAAAAGCTTAATAATGTTTAAATAGCGCTGAGCATTTTTGCGCTTTAAATAATCAAGAAGTTTTCTGCGCTGACTTACCATTCTTAAAAGCCCGCGACGAGAATGGTGATCTTTTTTATGGTCTGCAAAGTGACTTTGTAACTTATTAATGTTGTGAGTAAGCAAAGCAACTTGTACTTCAGGTGAACCTGTGTCGCCTTCTTTAAGGCCGTGCTCGGCAATTATTTTAGCTGTTTCTACTGTAGTTAGTGACATAATATCTCCAAAAAATAATGTGAAACGAACCCAATCACTAATTCAGGTTCGCAAAGTGAGGGCGTAGTATAAAGATTAATTAAACTAGCGCAAGTGCTTATTCCAATTCTTACCTGTTTTGCATAACATATGCGCAATAAAATCTTAGTAAACCACTACACGCTTCGGGTGTATCATGTTTGCGTCGTCCACACTGGCAACGCCTAAAAAGAGATTGCTAGTGGCTTGATAAACGCGAACAACTTCCGCTACTTGTATATTGTCAAGCAAACTAGACGCTATTATAATATTGCGACCCTGCTGAAAATACAAAGTATCTTGTTCTGAAATTTCAACTCTTGCTAGCGCCTCTATAGGTGTATCCATGGGCAGCAGCAAGTTATCTAGATCTGTGAAGTCTTCAGCTTCATGCAGTGACTTTGGACCATTGAGCTGGCTATTTTGTATATCACGACTAGCTTCAACTAAGAAATCAAGCTCATCAAATGTCAGCATTTGTGACGCTTTATAGTGGGCAACTGCCGTTCTACGAAGCACGATAACATGCGCCCCACAGCCTAACATTTGACCTAAATCGTCAATTAAAGTTCTAATGTAGGTTCCTTTAGAACTGCTCACGTTTAATGATAGTTCATCCCCAATTAGGCTGATCCATTCAATACTACGAATTGTGATATCTCGCGCTGGTCTGTCTATGTTAATACCCTGACGAGCATAAAAATATAAAGGCTTGCCCTCATACTTAAGCGCTGAGAACATAGATGGAATTTGCTTAATTGGGCCAATGAAGTGCTTAATGGCGTCCTTTATATCAGCTTCATTTACTAGTACGGGCCTTGATTCTACGATTTCGCCGTCGGCGTCTGAAGTGTCGGTTCTTTCGCCTAGCTTTGCGGTTACAAAGTAACTTTTATCAGCATCAAGTAAGAACTGAGAAAACTTGGTCGCCTCACCTAAACATACTGGTAATAAACCTGTGGCTAAAGGGTCTAGGGCACCTGTATGACCGGCTTTAGCCGCTTTATAAATACGCTTAACACGCTGAACCACTTGATTTGAAGATATTTCTTGTGGTTTATCAACTAATAATATTCCGTTTATTAGGCGCCCTTTTCTTTTTCGCGCCATTTATTCATCGCTATTCTTTGTTGAATGTGTATCAGAAGCTTCATCGTGGTTTTCCTCACCAATGTGCTTAGCTTTGTCAGAAGCCACCGCTATATTCACTAAGGCTGAAATACGCGCACCTTCTTCTATGGAACTATCTTTGAAAAAGTGTACGGCGGGCACGTTACGCATTCTTATTCGTCGGCCTAATAAACCCCTTACAAAGCTTTTAGACTCTTGTAGTTTTTCAAAGTCATCATTTATTTTTTCAGGACTGTTGCTATAGAATGTAACAAATATCTTTGCATGCGCAAGATCTCTCGAGACCTCAACGCCCGATACAGTAATCATGCCTACTTCTGGCTCACGGTGCTTGAATTCATGCTGAAGTATACTTGCTACCTCTTTATGAATTTGTTGACCAACTCTGTCGGTTCTAGAAAATTCTCTGGCCATATCTTTACCTTTTTTACTATTACTACACTGTGTGTAAATAGCATAGTGACAAAAACGGAGGCACATGGCCTCCGTCCTATTTGGTTTTATTAAGTGCTATAACTCGCGTTTAACTTCAACAATCTCAAATACTTCTATTTGGTCGCCTACTTTAACGTCGTTATAGTTTTTAACGCCAATACCACATTCAATGCCTTTTTTGACATCTTGAACATCGTCTTTAAATCTGCGCAATGATTCTAACTCACCTTCATATATAACTACGTTTTCACGCAGTACACGAATTGGATTGCTACGTTTAATTACGCCTTCAGTTACCATACAGCCTGCGATTGCGCCAATTTTAGGTGATTTAAACACATCACGAACCATGGCTAAACCAATGATTTGCTGTCTAAACTCTGGCGCCAACATACCTGTCATCGCGAGTTTCACTTCGTCAATTAGTTCATAAATAATGCTGTAGTAGCGAAGATCAATTTCCTCAGCTTCAATCATTTTTCTTGCTGTAGCATCGGCTCGCACGTTAAAGCCAACGACAATTGCAGAAGATGCAGCCGCTAAGCTAGCGTCAGTCTCAGTTATTCCGCCTACGCCGCTACCTACTATGTTCACTTTAACTTCACTGGTAGACAGTCTTGTTAAGCTGTCGGCAATTGCCTCAATTGAACCTTGTACATCGGCTTTTAGAACAATATTTAACTCACTAACATCGCCGCTTTCCATGTTTGCAAACATGTTTTCAAGCTTAGCTTTTTGCTGTTTAGCTAATTTAAGTTCACGCTGCTTAGTATGACGCTTTGCTGCTACTTCACGCGCTTTGCGTTCATTTTGCACCACAAGCGCGCTTTCACCAGCAATAGGTATGCCTGACAAACCTAATACTTCGACAGGGGTTGAAGGACCTGCCGATTCAATATCGGCGCCTGTCTCATCGCGCATTGCCCGAACACGTCCGTATTCTTCGCCGCACAATAAAATATCACCAGCGCGTAATTCACCGGCTTGTATTAGTACTGAAGCAACCGGACCACGGCCCTTATCGAGCCGAGATTCAATCACAATACCGCGTGCTGGGCCATCAGGAATTGCCTGCAGGTCAAGCATTTCGGCCTGTATATTAATCGCTTCTAATAAATCGTCAACGCCCATGCCTGTTTTGGCAGATACGCTGACAAACTGGTAATCACCGCCCCACTCTTCAGAGATAACACCCACCTGTGAAAGTTCGTTTCTGACGCGATCAGGATCGGCCGACTCTTTATCCATTTTGTTTACGGCCACAATCATGGGAACACCAGCGGCAAGTGAATGCTGAATGGCTTCTTTGGTTTGCGGCATCACGCCATCGTCGGCAGCAACTACTAGTACCACAATATCGGTTGCAGTTGCGCCACGTGCACGCATTGCTGTGAATGCCGCGTGTCCTGGCGTATCTAAAAACGCGATGCGACCTTTGTCAGTTTGTACACTATATGCCCCTATGTGCTGAGTAATACCGCCGGCTTCACTGTCGGCAACTTTTGCACGTCGAATATAATCAAGTAAAGATGTTTTACCATGATCAACATGACCCATTATGGTAACAACTGGCGCACGCGACACTTTCTGCCCGCCTTCAGAGTTTGCAATAAGCTCTTCTTCAAGCGCATTTTCATTAACGATTTCGTATTTGTGATTCATCTCTTCAATCACAAGTATAGCCGTTTCTTGGTCAAGCACTTGATTAATAGTTGCCATCTCGCCCATTTTCATCATCGTCTTAATAACTTGCGTGCCTTTAACTGCCATACGGCTAGCTAAATCACTAACGGTGATTGTTTCACCTAGCTTGACAACCCTTTCGACTGGCATTACTGGCTTATTAAAGCTATGTTTAAGATCTTCACCTGCGTTCTTCTTAGACTTTTTGCGACGACGCCCACCACGCTCTATCTGCGCATCTTCCTCGTCTTCAGCTCTTTGCGCATAGCGATTTGAATGCAAATGAACTTCTTTAGCTTCATCCTTCTTGCGGCGTTCTTCCTCTTCTTTCCAACGACGCGAGTTTTCAGCGGCTAGCTTACGTGCATCTTCGGCGGCTTTGATCGCTTCTTTTTCAAGTTTTTTCTGGATTTCTTCTTCTTGCTGCTTTTTAAGATTTTCAGCTTCCGCTCTAGCAAGTTCTTGTGCTTTGCGTTCTTCATCAGTTAATTTAGAGTCAGTAGACTTGCGTTCTTCCGCTTCTTTTTTGGCTTTTTCTGCACGTGTAGCTCTTTCAGCGTCTTGCTGCTTGCGCGCTTCAGCCACTTTTTTAGCTTTTTCCACCGCTTCGGCTTTAGCGGCTTCAGCTACTTGGCGCTCTAATTCTTGGCGTACCTCGTCATCGGCTTTACGCTGCACTTCTTCTTGTGCTAAGCGCTCTAAATCAGCGTCTGAACGTTTAACGTAGGTGCGTTTCTTACGTACCTCTACTTTAACCGCTCTAGACTTGCCTAAGTTGAGCGTCGTGGTTGTTTTACGTTGAAGAGTCATTTTCATAGGCGCTTTTGCGCCCTCGCCGCCATGTTGTTTACTTAAAAAATCGAGCAGTTTCTGCTTTTCTTCTTCAGTTACATTATCTGCGGCTGCTTTGTCTATGCCTGCATCTTTGAATTGCTTTAATAATCGGTCAACAGTCGTGCTTATATCACTTGCTAACTTTTCTATGGTAACTTCTGCCATATCGAATAATTCTCCTATTGACCTATTCTTCGTTAAACCAAACGAGGTTTCTCGCTGCCATGATGAGCTCACCCGCTTTCGCTTCGCTTAACTCTTCAATGTCACTAATTTCGTCGGTGCCTTGTTCAGCTAACAACTCAAGGTTGGTGATGCCGCGGCTCGCTAGTATAAACGCTATGTGCTTATCCATACCTTCTAAATCGAGAAGTTCTTGCTGCGGTTGTGCCGACTCTAGCGATTCTTCATTCGCTAGCGCTCGGGTTGTTAAGGTGGCTTTTGCTCTACTGCGAAGTTCTTCAACAAGCTCTTCATCTAGTCCTTCAATGTCGAGTAACTCACTAATAGGCACGTAGGCTATTTCTTCTAAACTCGTAAAACCTTCGTCGACTAATAACAGCGCAAAATCTTCATCAATTTCTAGCCCTTCAGTAAACACTGATAGTACTTTTTGATTCTCTGCTTCGTGTTTAGTAGTCAAGTCAGCTACCGTCATCACGTTAAGTTCCCATCCGGTAAGCTGACTAGCTAAGCGAATATTTTGACCGTTACGACCTATAGCTTGAGCTAGGTTATCGGGCTCTACAGCAATGTCCATCGAATTGGCGTCTTCATCAACCACTATCGAAGAAACTTCAGCTGGAGACATCGCATTCACAACGAACGAGGCTGGGTTTTCATCCCACAGAACGATGTCTACGCGTTCGCCGCCTAATTCACTTGAAACAGCTTGCACTCGTGAACCACGCATGCCTACGCAGGCGCCAACAGGGTCTAAGCGTTTGTCATTGGTTTTCACTGCAATTTTAGCGCGTGCGCCTGGGTCGCGAGCACATGCTTTAATTTCCAATGTTTCTTCTGCTATTTCTGGCACTTCTAATCTGAATAATTCAACTAACATGTCGGGATGAGTACGGCTAATAAATAACTGTGCACCGCGTGCTTCTGGGCGGATAACGTAAAGTAGTCCACGCACCCGATCGCCTGGACGAAAAGTTTCGCGAGGCAGCATATCTTCTCTTAAAATAACCCCTTCTGCGTTGTTTCCTAAGTCGATAAGTACATTTTCACGGTTTACTTTTTTGACCGTACCTGTTACCAGCTCGCCTACTCTATCTTGATATTCGGCTATCATTTGGTCGCGCTCGGCTTCACGCACTTTTTGTACAATTACTTGCTTAGCGGTTTGTGTAGTAATCCGGTCAAATGCAATTGAATCAATTTGGTCTTCAACGAATTCACCTAATTGGATATCAGGTTCGTCGATTTGTGCCGCTGAAATAGTTATTTCAGCAAAGGGATTTTCCTGCACAATATCGTCCGCAACTACCATCCAGCGACGAAAAGTATCGAAAGCGCCTGTTTCGCGATTAATAGCGACACGGACTTCTATATTACCCTCACTTTTCTTTTTAGTGGCACTTGCTAATGCAAACTCCAAAGCTTCAAATATTTTTTCTTTTGGCACTTGTTTTTCATTTGAAACTGCTTCTGCTACTAGTAGTATTTCTTTGCTCATCTTCGCCTCATAGCTGATGTTAAGAACATAATAAATTTACTCAAATTCTGGCACTAAGTTGGCTTTTAGCACATTGTCATAAGCCAGTTCGAACTCTTCATTGTCTACGACCATTACAAAGCTACGTTCGTCGCAACTTTGTAATGTACCTTTAAAATTACGCCTGTCGTTTTGCGGCATTTGTAGTTTTATGGTTATGGTTTGTCCAAGTACCTGATTATAATGTTCAGGTTTGAAAAGAGGTCTGTCCATACCTGGTGATGAAACCTCTAAATTGTATTCATTGGTAATAGGATCTTCAACGTCTAGTACGGCACTGACTTGGCGACTTACGTCTGCACAGTCTTCTATTTCGAC
The DNA here is from genome assembly GCF_001756615.1 of Glaciecola punicea. Taxonomy (NCBI): domain Bacteria; kingdom Pseudomonadati; phylum Pseudomonadota; class Gammaproteobacteria; order Alteromonadales; family Alteromonadaceae; genus Glaciecola; species Glaciecola punicea. Next base: position 178,081 of record NZ_LZXY01000005.1, on the reverse strand, counting down.
ACCATTTTCAGAGTCGATATATATTCGCAAGGTAGAATGCTTACCAGCACGAATAAATTCTACGCCTACTAGCTCAAAACCAACCGCCTCGACGGGAGCTTCAAGCATTTGTGTTAATTTCTTTTCAAGCTGTGACAATCCCAACTCCATTTATACATATAAAAAAAGGGCTTATAGCCCAATAAACATTGCTTTAAGTGCGTGACAGAAACAAAAAAGCCCCGAGCATGCGGAGCTATTACCTAAGTTCAAGTTATTTGATGCTGCTGACACAAAATAGTAATAGCTGCTTGTACATTTTGATAAAACCTACGCAGTAGATTTAGTCATACCTGCTTGCTTTAACGTTGCTTTGTAATGACTTCTAACATAGATATTCTCAGACTATGCAAACATTCAGGGAGTTCGTTACTCAAGTTTGTAATTGTACTAGCACCGCGACAATATCGCAAATAAAAAACCACGCAGCTAAGCGTGGTTTTTAAGGTGGTTGCGGGAGCAGGATTTGAACCTACGACCTTCGGGTTATGAGCCCGACGAGCTACCAGACTGCTCCATCCCGCGTTTGAATTCCGGTTAACTTGAACTCTGTCTCTTCAAGTTGGGCGTATTATACATAGCAGAATTTAGTATGCAACTGCTAAATACGATATTTTTACTGCTTGCACAAAGTTTACACAAAACGAAATGTATAGCTCGTTTTATGAGCAAAACTGTTCCATTTTACTTGCGAGTTCAAAATCAAGCTCACTTATACCATTCACATCATGTGTCGTTAAATCAATTACCACTTTATTGTAAACATTGAACCATTCAGGGTGATGCTTTAATTTTTCAGCCCAAATCGCAATTTGTGTCATCCACCCAAACGCTCTAATAAAGCTCTTGAAGGTAAATGTTTTATGTAGCTTGTCGTCTTTTATTTGCCATTTATTATCCCCCGCCTTTTCATTTAAAAGTTGCAAATGGTGATTTATTTCTTTATCGCTTAGTTTATTTGGCATATGTAAGTTCCTCAAGCGTATCGAGTTAATGTCTACATCATAACAATATAAACGACTGCAGACTAAAAGCAGATCACCATCTGCTAGAATATGACGCTGACAAAAACGGCTTCAAAAAGAAGCCGTTTTGTAGTTTTAACAAGCGTTAGCAAGCAAATTGTCTATTAATAGTGCCTAGTTGATTAAAATTCTACAGCGAATCTTGCGTATACCTGACGTCCTCGAGGGTCATGTACTTTTGAATCAAAGCCACTGTTAGTGAAAAGCTGTGGAGGGTTTTCATCAAGCATATTAATAGCTCCAAGGCTAAGTAAATAGCTTGTTTGTGTACCCAGCAACTGACTTATATCAATATTTATTTGTCCGTCAAAAATCGTGTGGCTCTCAACTTCTTTTAGTCCTTGTGCTGAACAACCAGCTGCAATAGGCCCGCCATCGGCGCAGTTCTGATCGTCGTCGTAAGCGCTAATATAACGCGCAAAAATATTTGCACTATAAGCGCCGTTAGTCCAATTCAATCCCAAATTAGCGCGTAGTTCAGGTGATGAAACACCAATGTTCGTGAAATTACGTCTGCCTGCTCCATCAATTATGCCGGCCTGTGGGTCGTCTAATTCATACTCGGTAACATAAGTCATTTGCAATGTAGGCGTAAATCGACCCATGCCCTCGGTCTCTATTTTGTAGCTAGTAACAAAATCAAAACCTGATGTATTAAGTGAACTCGCATTCACAAATGTATTATTCACTTGAATTAAAGGTCCGGTAAGTGGATCTCCAGCTCTTATTATACGAGTTGTGTCACTAGGATTTAAGGACAAGATTGCTTGTGCACTTTCTTGAATAATTAGGTCTTTAAAATCAAAGTTCCAATAATCAACTTCTACTGTTAAACCGTCGATAGGCTCCAAAGAAAACCCAATGTTATAAGCGGTAGACTCTTCAGGCGTAAGGTCGGCATTCCCTGAAGTTCTTACGGCGGCAAATGCATTAGCGTTTATAAGTGGATCATTCAACTGCTGCAAACTAGTGGCACCACCGTTTTGCATAAACACAGAAGGTGCTCTGAACGAAGTTGAGATAGAAGCACGTACAGAGAAATCTTCAGTTGCTCTGTAGTTGAACGCAAATTTTGGATCAACGGTGTTACCTACCGTGCCACCGTAGTCTTCAAAACGTAAAGCAATTTGAATATCTAAATCTTCGGTTACTGGCAACGCTATTTCGGCAAATGCCGCAATAACACTTATACTGTCGTCAAAATCAGGGTTACCTATTACGAACGAAAAGCTGTCTTCATTTGATAACTTGTCATAGTCCTGCATCAAAGATTCTTCACGATATTGCAGTCCAAGTGCAAGACCTGCGGCGCCACCATCCATTTCAAAAATATCGAATGACGCAAATCCTTCGATAACTTCTAAAGTAGACTTAGAATCGATTACTTGATCTGCCGAAAACGAGTCAATAACATATTGAGAGTTAGGAGATGTTGTATAGGAGGTAGCAAATGGGTTGAAGTATTCACAACCGCCCTCACCCGGTGTGCCGGTAACCGGATTACACTCGGCCCCGCCAAAACCATTTAGGGCTAGGTTAAATTCAGTGTTTAGAACATCTTCTACTCTAAATAAGAAATTATTGGTGGCGTTAGTATAACTGACCTCCCAAAAGCCGTTTTCTAACTCACCTTGCAGGGATGTATTAAATCTAAAGGTATCTGACTCGGTGTTAGCTGGGTCAGCGTCAAATCCGTTGCCTTCAGCACGCCCAAAGAACATGACCGGCCTACCGAAAACGTTGTTTGGATGGGTAGCTGGTACGATAGGGCCACGAAGATTAGGAAAACTTGGTGCGCCTCCACGCTCCGCCCTATTTCTTGCTATACCAACCTCGGTGCTCCAAAGAAGTGTGTCAGTAATATCATAGTTTGCTTTGAAATAGGCATTAACTCGCGTTTCATCCGGGACGTAAGAGTAGCCCGGACCGAAATCAAACCCACAGGTACCTTCTTCAAACGGAGTTAGCCCTTGCAGAGTTGGAATTGGATTTGGAAAACCACCAAATTCGGCACAGCCTGTAGGGTCAATAATAGGCAACGCACCAATAAAGAATGTGCCTGGATTTCCCAAAGCACTGGTATCATCTTGCGGACGAGACAAACGTCTGTCACTTAAAAATAAAGGGGAGCGATTAGTATAACTAAGTGCTGCCATCACATTGCCTTTTTCGCCCGTTGCACCAAATAAGCCTTGAATGACATACTCTTTGTTGTTGCCATGAGCACCATCTTGATAATCAAAGGAGACTTTGGCGCCGTCATATTGTCGTTTGGTAATAAAGTTGACAACACCCGCTACGGCATCAGAGCCATACAAAGCGGAAGCGCCATCTTTTATAATCTCAACGCGATCAATTGCAATCATTGGCACCAGCGAGCTTGTGTCTACAAAGTTGAGTCCCTCGTTAGTTTGCTGTGAGTTTACTACTTGCCGACGGTTGTTCAACAGCACAAGAGTTGACGCAACGCCTAGCCCGCGTAAATTAATATTCGATGTCCCTGCTGTTGCATTTTGAGTAAAAGCGTCAGGGTTATTTTCAGCACCCGAATTAATCGTTAAAGTTTGTGTAATATCAGCAATATTTTTAGCACCAATTGCGTCTATTGCAATACTGTCCACTACGGCGAGAGGTGAAGGTGATTCGAAATTTTCACTGCGCCTAACAAAACTGCCCGTTACCATAATAAGTTCTACCTGGCTGGCTTCATCTTCTTGTTCTTGTTCTTGTGCAATTGCTAGTGTTGGTAGTGCGAGCATCTGCGTTGCTACAAATGCAGCAATAATGGTTTTTTTACCTGTAAATTTCATATGCTATCCCCAGTGTGGGTGCATTAGTCGAAATGCACTTTATTATTTTTTTACGTCCACGCATGCGAACGCTTCAAAGATATTAGGCTTTAGATGATAAATTGTAAATAAAATGTTATTTATCTGTATCTATAAGCTATAAATATGGTCTAACCAGGTAAACTAAAATGTAAATTTTAGTCCTTTGCTTTTAATACTAGTGTCAAAAAGGTGCCAATTAAAGCAGGTTTCTGTCTACCCTCTATTAGCACTTTACCTTCAAATTTATATAAATTACCAGTCGACTTATTTTCTATATTGACTAGGGTAAACACGTACTTAATTTTATCATTAACCCGAACTGCTTCAATAAAACGCAAAGAATCCATGCCATAATTGATCATGGTTGTTGTTTTCGGATTAACAACAATAGCCTCGGCAAACATTTGCGGCATCAGCGACAGCGTTAAAAAACCGTGGGCAATGGTTGTTTTGTAAGGACTAAGTTTTGCACATTTTTCGCTATCGAGGTGTATCCATTGGTGATCGCCTGTTGCGTCGGCAAACTTTTGAATTTGTTCTTGAGTCACCCTGTGTAAATTGGGGCTTTCGTGAGTGCTTCCTACTGCCAAGTGCATAATATCCATGGGCTGGCCTTATTCGTTATTCTAATTGAAAATTATTTATACTATTCATTTGATTTATACATCAACTTATCTATTATGTTAATCACTTATTAATAATTATGATAGTTAACCCAGGAACTTGTATTTATGAACCTGCATAGAATCGACCTTAACTTATTTGCTGTTTTTGATGCTATTTATACCGCTGGCAGTTTAACCAAAGCAGCAGATGTTTTATGCATTACCCAGCCTGCGGTGAGTAATTCGCTGGCACGTTTACGCGACATGTTAAACGATCCTCTTTTTGTTAGAACCGGCCACTCCATGACACCTACTCCAGTCGCGCAAAACATTATAGTGCCAGCAAGGCAGGCCTTAGGACTGCTGCGTAAGAGTGTTCAACAAAGTCATATTTTTGAGCCTGAAACCTCCACCAAAGTATTTAACTTTGCTAGCAGAGATTTACTCGAAGTGAGCATTATGCCTAGGTTATTGGCGCAATTGCAGCACACCGCGCCAAATATTACTCTCACCAACTATGAAATACCTCGCCAGCAAATAGTCTCGTCGATGGCATCTGGTAATTTAGACTTTTATGCCGATGCCTCTACCTTCAGCGATATTCATTTGAAGAAGCAAGTTATTGCCACTGACCGCTTTGTTGTGCTCGCCAGAAAAAACCACCCTGTGGTAAAAAATAGTATGAACATGGATGACTTTTTGAAATTAGGTCACATTAATATTTCTCAACGTAAATCAGGTCCAGGACCTGTGGATGTAGCCTTAGACAAGCTCGGCAAAAAAAGAAGGGTCGTAATGCGCGGTCAACACTTTTTAACCGCGCCTAGCGCGGTTTCAAAGTCTGATCTTATCGTGTGTATGCCCTATCATTTGGCAAAACACTACGAGCTAGCAATGTTTGAATTACCATTTGAGCTCCCCCGCATTGAATACTTTTTATATTGGCATTTAAGCGCCGATCATGATGCTGCCCATCAATGGATGCGCGATCAAATTGCGGAGGTTGCAAAAGCCTACGATCACGGCTAAGGCCTATAGACGAAAGCACAAGCCCTGTATAATAAGAATACTTAGCAATAGCGCAACGTTTCGGCACGTCTAGGACCATTGAAAGTTTATGGGACCAAAAATTTGCGCATGCAAACGCTTACCTGCTCGGGTAGTTGATGATGCAGCCAGTGGTTCGCATCATCAAATTTAATTATCTGCAGGTGCTCGACCCAATTATCTAAGCCATTTAGCACTTCTGGGACAAATGCGGTGTCTTTCATACCCCACAGCACTAAAGTAGGCACGCGGATACGAATATTAGGCAGTTTTAGGGTCTGCTTGCCTTGAATTCTAGTGGTCACTAAGTTGGGCATGCATTTGTAGTAGGCAAACGAATGTTGCATGCTCAATCGGTCATCCCATTGGGCTAAATAATGCACCTGTTGCAGCGCAGATAATTTAGTAAACCAGCCGCCGTACAACTTTTTCAAGCGGTAAAAATTGTCTGCAGTCACCAACGCGTATCCTTCTTCGGATATTAAGTCAGTAATATAATCAGAGCGCTGCTGTTGTAAGATATTGCTTGCCATTTCGCGCGTAAACGTTGAAGGGTGGGCTGCATTCATAATAATAATTCTATCTATTAGCGGGGCGTGAAACGCGGCTAACGGCCAAGCGATGGCGCCGCCCCAATCATGTGCAACTAAGACTATTTTTTGGCCTTTGTTCACGCTTTCAATAAATTCAGCCATGCAGGTTATTAAGTTTTCTATTGTATAGTTTTTGGCATCGCCTAAACCGAGACTAAAATTATAACCGGGTAAATCAGGCGCGTAAACATGATGGGTGTCACTAAAGTGATATAAATAATACTCCCAACTCCAGCTGTTTTCTGGAAATCCATGCAGCATTATCATGATGGGTTTATTTACCACGCTTATCTCCTCTCCTGCGTGCAAATAAGTAATTGTGGTGTTTGACAATGCGATAGAATTTTGCTGAATATGCATGCGCCTATGTGATTCCTAAAAGTGTTGCGTGCTAACAGCTTTGCTTGCACCAAAAAAAAGGTGGGCTAATATGCCCACCTTTAGTTTTAATTCTCAGTCTATAATTAGCAACTTTATATTGCCAACAATACAAGTTGCTGACAATGAGCCCTAATTCGGCTAAGCGCTTAACCTACTTTAAACAGCTCTGGTTTCATTTGCATCAGATTGTCGCTGCCTGAATGAATTGATGACACAAGTGAGCGCGTGCGCGACAGCATTCGATCGAAATAGAACTTAGCAGTGTGTATTTTAGCTTCATAAAAATCTTTTTCTGTAGTGCCCTCGTCTAGCTTCTTCTGCGCGACTACGGCCATTTGTAGCCAGAAATAACCTACCGTTACATAGCCTGCATACATTAAATAATCGACCGATGCTGCGCCTAACTCGTCAGGGTTATTAGCGGCTGCTTTACCAATGTCTTGGGTGATTTGTAGCCATTCATCAACATGAGAATCAACTGAGTTTATCCATGTGGTGAATTGCGATTCACCTCTAACCTGAGCGCAATAATCCTTAATTTCTTTAGTGAAAACATTAAGCAGTTCGCCCTTAGATCCCATTATTTTTCGTGCCAATAAGTCAATGGCTTGAATACCGGTCGTGCCCTCATACATGGTACAAATGCGGGTATCGCGAGCCAATTGTTCCATGCCCCATTCTGCAATATAGCCGTGTCCGCCATATACCTGCATACCATAGCTAGTCGCTTCTTGCGCAGTCTCTGTTAAGAATGCTTTTACGATTGGCGTTAACAGAGCTAGTTTAGAATCGGCTATTTTATTTTCAGCTTCATCTTTGCCGTAAGTGGTAATATCCACCAGCTTCATGCAGTAGTTGGCTAATGCTCGGTTACCCTCGGCTAAAGACTTTTGGGTTAATAGCATGCGCCGCACATCTGGATGAACAATAATTTGATCGGCAGGACCTTCTGGATTTTTCACGCCAGTCATTGAACGGAATTGGGTGCGGTCTTGTGCATAGGCTAATGCGCCTTGAAACGCTGCTTCAATGGCAGATAAACCTTCAACACCGGTGCCTATACGGGCAATGTTCATGAACGTGAACATGCAGTTCAAACCGCGGTTAGCTTGGCCAATTAAGTGCGCTGTAGCACCATCAAAATTAATCACGCAGGTCGCGCTGCCCTTAATACCCATTTTATGCTCAATAGAGCCACATTTAACCGCGTTGCGCTCGCCTGGTTCACCCTTTTCATCAAGGTTGAATTTAGGCACTATAAACAAGGAAATGCCTCTTGTACCAGCGGGAGCGTCTGGCAATCTTGCCAATACAAGGTGAATAATGTTGTCTGACATGTCATGTTCACCGGCTGATATAAATATTTTAGTACCTGTTAAGCTATAGGTACCGTCGTCGTTTGGCTGGGCCTTACATTTAAGCATGCCTAGATCTGATCCACAGTGTGACTCAGTTAGGCACATTGTGCCGGTCCATGAACCTTCGATTAGTTTTAGCAAGTACAAGTCTTGCTGTTCTTTAGTACCGTGTCCTTTTAAGGTTTCCATACAGCCTTGACTCAAGCCCGGATACATGGCCCATGAATGGTTAGCCCCTGAAAACCATTCCGCCATAGAGGTAGCGAGTGAATAAGGTAAGCCTTGGCCGCCAAACTCTTCAGGATGCGCCATTGACGGCCAACCACCTTCAACATAAGTCGCGTAGGCTTCTTTAAAACCGTCAGGGGTGGTAACAACGCCGTCGTCTATTTTACACCCTTGTTGATCGCCAATTGCGTTGATGGGAGCGAGCACGTTTTCAGCAAACTTTCCCGCCTCTGCGTAAATTGCTCTTATCAGGTCTTCGCTTGCATCTTCAAAACCAAGTTTTTTATAGTGCGACTGCATATCTAATAATTCGTGGGTTATAAATAGTGTGTCGCGCTGTGGCGCTTTATAATTTTGCATGTTTACTACCTTTATAATTAATTTATCGTGATGATTACGCTTTGAAACCCGCAAATGTTTGCTGTTTTTGAGCAAGTTCTTCCAAAAGTGGCGACGGTGTAAACCAATGTTTACCATATTCGCCTAAAGCTGTTTCATAATGCTTCATTCTTGCTAATACTTCTTTCACGCCTATTTCGTCCGCGAACTTCATAGGCCCTCCGCGATATACAGGAAACCCATACCCATACACGTAAATGACGTCAATGTCGCTAGCTCGCTGGGCAATGCCTTCTAATAGGATGTTGGCTCCCTCGTTTATTAGTGGGTATATACAGCGTTCAAGAATTTCTTGATCGCTTATATCGCGCCGTTGAATGCCTAGTTCTTTCGCCTTTCTTTTGGCGATATCAAGTACGCTTGGGTCGGGTATGGGCGAACGGCTTCCTGCATCATATAAATACACGCCCTTCCCAGCTTTTAAGCCCACCCTGCCAGCTTCAACTAGTTCATCAGCCACAGTGCAATAAGATGGATCGTGACTGATAAACTCTTTGCGCGACTGCCTCACAAAATAACCAATATCTAAACCTGCCATATCACCCATGGTAAAAGGGCCCATTGGCAGGCCAAAATCATATATCACTTTATCGATTTGCTGCGGTGTAGCGCCTTCTAACATAAGTCTTCCGGCTTCTCGACCATACACTTCTATCATTCGGTTGCCCACAAAACCAAAACATACGCCCACCAGCACGCCCACCTTTTTAATGGTCTTGGCTAAATGCATCGCTGTTTTTATTACATCGTCTGCTGTTTTTGCGCCCTGCACTATTTCAAGCAGTTTCATTACGTTAGCAGGCGAGAAGAAATGCAAGCCTATTACGTCTTGCTCACGAGATGTGCACTGCGCAATTTCGTCTAAATCGAGGGTAGAGGTATTACTGGCTAATATTGCACCTGGCTTACACACCTTATCAAGTGCTTCAAAGACTTGCTTTTTAACCGACATTTTTTCAAATACAGCCTCTATCACCAAATCTACCTCTGACAAATCGTCATAGGAGGTTGTGCCCGTTAACAATTCCATACGCTGCTCTACTTGCTCTTGGGTCAACTTGCCTTTTTTCGCTGAGTTTTCGTAGTTACGACGTATCAGTTCTAGACCTTTGTCAAGCGCCGCTTGTTCTAGCTCGAGCAGTACCACCGGAATACCAACATTGGCAAAATTCATGGCGATACCGCCACCCATTGTGCCGGCACCGATTATGGCTACTTGTTTGATGTCTCGAAGCGCAGTGTCTTTAGCAATTTGGGGAAGTGCGCCGGCGACGCGTTCAGCAAAAAAGAAATGTTGTTGCGCGCGAGCCTGGGGGGTATGCATACACTCTTCAAATAATTCACCTTCTCGCTTGAGTCCTTGGGCAAAAGGCAATTCAAAAGCAGCTTTTACAGCCTCGATACATTTTGCAGGAGCAAAAAAACCACGTGCCTTAGCGCTGGTTTGCACTTTCGTTTGCTCACATAAGGCCTCAATTTCGGGGCTGCTGCTTAATTTTATGAGACTTGTGGCTGGAATTACTTTACCCACCGCTTGTTTTGCTACTTTTATGGCTTGCACCAACAACTCGCTTGGCTCAACAATACTGACAAACAGCTCGCTTATGGCTTTTACCGACGTTGGCGCTCCCGTAACAATCATTTGCAACGCTTTTTCAGGTGCAATTAAACGAGGCAGGCGTTGCGTGCCGCCTGCACCTGGGAGTATGCCTAAGTGTACTTCCGGAAGGCCGACTTTGTTGTGATTTGTGCTTAGTCGATAATGACATGCCAAGGCTAATTCTAAACCGCCGCCAAAAGCACCGCCGTTAACCGCCGCAACAACAGGTTTGCTGCTGTTTTCAACAAGCGTTAGCACATCAGGTAAAATTGGCGCTAAATCACCACTTGAAAATTCTGAGATATCGGCGCCGGCGCTAAACAAGGCTAACTCGCTTGTAATGACGATTGCTTCAACATTGTCATTGGCTAAAGCCATATTCATGGCATCTATTAAACCTGTTCTTATCGCCTTTGAAAGTGCATTCACAGGCTTATTAGCCATGCTTATAATGCATATATTTTCGTTAACTGCATAATTGACTACACTCACTATCACCACCGTAACCTATTTGAACTTACATTATTTTATTAACAAAATGTTAAAACAAGTAAGCGTTTACCGCTAATTTATTGCTGTTATACACCACAATAAGCAAGTTTGATTGTAGCGACTAGTTTACTACATCTGCACATGCTGATAAGCAAGGCCAATCTTCTAGCAGGGATCGTTGCCAGAACCACTTTGATATTAGCGCTATTATTTTAAAGGCCTGCAAATGATTGCTTTATAGAGCGCTTACACCCTTAACTAATGGCTAATAGCCTATTAATTCATCGCTACATTCTTTATTCAAGCTCATGTAGAGTATTTTATGTAATACGATTGTATCGCCAAGGTATCGCTCTCCACCTGAGTTGTTTTGTATAGTAATGCCGTAAACACAACTCAGCTTGCAGAAGTATCATGTCGAAAAAATTACTTGTACCCACCCCCGGAGGTCACTTTTTTATTTTACGGCAGCGTTATCTTACGGCAGTAAAATCACTTTTCCTTTTACCAAGCGCGACGTCACTTTATTAATCGCGTCAACCGCGTTTGCTAAACTAAAAGCTTCATCTACCACCACTTTTACTTTGCCTTGCGTGTACCATGTTACCAATTCTTTCATATTCATCATAAAATCTTGTGGTTGGTGCTGAGTAAAAGACCCCCAGAACACCCCCACCACGGAGAAACCTTTAACCAGTGCAAGATTTACCGGAAACTTAGGAATGTCACCACCTGCAAAACCAATAACAAGCAAGCGTCCTGACCACGCCATTACGCGCGTACAGGCATGAAACGTATCGCCGCCCACGCATTCGTAAACTACGTCTACGCCTTTTCCTTTGGTGAGGGCTTTTACTGTTTCTTTTAAATCTTGTTGGCTATGATTGATAGTAATGTCGGCGCCGTTTTGTTTAGCTACTTTACACTTCTCATCGCTTGAACACACGGCAATAACGGTCGCGCCCATTGTTTTTCCAATTTGCACCGCAGCAAGTCCGGTTCCGCCAGCCGCACCTGTCACTAGCAAGGTTTCCCCAGATTGTAAGTGCGCTCGCTGTTTTAAAGCGTGGTGTGCAGTAGCATGCGCGGTTAACAAACCCGATGCTTCTTGCAAAGGAATAGCATCAGGAATGGGCATAACCTGCATGTACGGCACCGCTACCTTTTGTGCATAGCCGCCTAGCTGGCACATGGCAATAACTTTCATGCCTACTTTCAGATGAGAGACACCCTCACCTACTTGCGAAATAGTACCAGAGACTTCGGTGCCTGGAATAAACGGCAGTTCAGGTTTCATCTGATACAGCCCCTGCACCAGCAGGCTGTCTGGAAAATTTACGCCAGCTGCAACAACGTCAATTAATACCTCGCCTTTACCTGCACTAGGCGTGTCGACTTCTTCGTAAACTAATTCAGATACGGGTGCAAATGATTTACATAAGATTGCTTTCATTAAAGATGACTCCTTTATAATTTCTTGTTACGACCTAGCACAAGGTTTTTACCTAACTGCATCATATGCACCTGATCAGGGCCATCTGCTAGTCTAATAGTACGAGCATAGGCAAGAGTTGCCGATAAAATAGTGTCTTGAGACGTACCTAAGGCGCCGTGTATTTGAATCGCTTCGTCAATTACTTCACAGGCCATTTTAGGTGCGACTATTTTAATGGCGGCAATAATATTTTTAGCGACTTTATTCCCGTAGTTATCCATGTTGTCAGCGGCTTTTAGTGTGAGTAATCGTGCTTGTTCAATTTTGCAGTACATTTGCGCAATACTTTCGCGCACAGACTGCTGCTTGCTTAAAGGTTGGCCAAAGGCAATGCGGTTTTCGATCCGCTCGCAGGTCATGTCTAGCGCGCGCTGAGCGCAGCCAATTAGGCGCATGCAGTGATGAATACGACCTGGACCTAATCGTCCTTGCGCCACTTCAAAACCGCGGCCTTCCCCTAATACTAAATTTTCTTTAGGAACTTTGACATTTTCAAACAGCACCTCGGCATGGCCAATTGGCTCGTCTAAATACCCCATTGCCGCCATTGGTCTTACCACGGTAACACCCGGAGTATTAAGGGGCACCAAAATTTGAGACTGCTGTTCATGACGTGCGGCCGATGGGTCAGTTTTTCCCATTACAATGAGAATTTTGCAGTTATTGTTCATTGCGCCACTGGTATACCACTTACGTCCGTTAATTTGGTAGTGGTCGCCTTTATTTTCGATGCTGGTTTCTATATTTGTAGCATCCGAGGAGGCAACCTCAGGCTCAGTCATAGCAAACGCAGAGCGTATTTCACCGTTTAGAAGGGGTAACAACCATTTATCTTTTTGTGCTTGCGTCCCATATTTGGCTATTACTTCCATATTGCCAGTGTCGGGCGCGCTACAGTTAAATACCTCAGAGCTGAACATTACTGTGCCCATTAATTCACACAGCGGCGCATACTCCAAGTTAGTCAGGCCAGCACCGTGCGGTAAATACTCTTTGGGTAAAAATAAATTCCATAAGCCTTGGGCTTTCGCCTTGTCTTTGAGTGCTTCCATAAGCTGGGGCGTTTGCCAGCGGTCAGTACTACTGGCCACTAAATTATGATAATGCTCTTCAATGGGATAAATTTCTGTGTCCATAAAGGTAGACAGCTTTGCCATCAAATCTTGGACTTTACTACTATGGTCAAAATTCATGGTGTTCTCCTTGCCGTTTTTGCGGCTATTAACTGTAAGTAATTTTTGCTAAATGTGCGAACGTATCTAAGTGAGGCACATTGTTAAAGCTATTTAACTGAAAACCTGCGCGGTTAAAGTAAAAATGATTCACGCTAGTGTTTTTAATTTGTAAATTAAAGGCAATGGCCTGTTCTACCGATGTATTTAGCAAGGCCATCAAAAATACTGCCATTGCCCCGCCTGAACTCACTACCAGTACATTTTGATGATCGCTTTGGTGGATGCTTTGCGCGCTTTCTTGCACACGGGCACAAAACTGCACCCACGTTTCACCGCCTAATAATACCAGTGATTCGTTTGACCACGCCAGCATGGCTTTTTTTAAGACTCTATACCACTGGCTTCGCGGCGCACCAGAAACAGGCGCTTGCTCTGGACTTGCTTGTAAATAGGCAGCGACAATCATTTCAAAATCAAACTCGTTCCAGCCTGCGTCAGTGGTAATAAGGTGCTCATTGCTTTGGCCTACAATACCGCTAGCGGTTTGTTTGTGCCTAAGCATATTGCCAGCAACCACCAAGTCGAAGCTTTGTTTGCGCTGGGCAAAATAATCCCCTAGTAAGGCGGCCTGCTGGTGACCTAAGTCGCTCAAGTTATCATAATCATGCGCACCAAACGAAGCTTGGGCATGACGTACTAAAATCATTTGTGCCATTTTTTGTCCATTCACAATTGTAAATTTAAGGTTAATTGTTTTAAAAGCATAATAGTAATTGTTTATCTTGATATAAGTACATCAACCGAAAATATACCCTTTGTTTAATGCAGATCAAATGCACATGTTTCAATGCCTGCTATTGTCTACCCAACATTCTTACAAGAGCCACATTTATGAGCACTGCCGAATTTTTTGACAAAAACATGCTAAACAAATATAACACCACAGGCCCGCGTTATACCTCATACCCAACCGCATTGGCATTTAACAAAGCATTTAACGAAGCTGATTTTGTTCATAGTGTTAGCCGCTTAAAAACCACAAAAATAAAGCCTAGCGTGTCACTTTATTTGCATATCCCGTTTTGTCATTCACTTTGCTATTACTGTGGCTGCAATAAAATAGTCACTCGTAATCAAGATAAGCTTGCTAAATATTTGTCTTATTTAAAGCAGGAAATTCGCCTTCGAGCCACTCAATTTCCAGGATTTGAAGTAAGCTCAGTGCATTTTGGCGGCGGTACGCCTAGCTGTTTTAGCGCCCAACAGTTGAACGCCTTGTTACAGGAAGCTCGCAGCAGCTATATCTTTGCCGACAGTATACAGCAGAGCATTGAAATAGATCCCCGCCAGATTGACCTTCAGTATATTGACGAACTGCGAGATATCGGTTTTACCCGACTCAGCATTGGTGTGCAAGACGTAAACCCCTGTGTGCAAGAAAGAATAAATCGCGTACAAAGCACCGACTTCATCTGCAAACTTATTGCAAGATCCAAAGATGTTGGTTTCGCCTCCGTTAATATCGATCTTATCTACGGTCTGCCAAGCCAAGATGCAGATAAACTTGCCAATACGCTCAAGCAAGTTAACCGCATGGACCCAGACCGAATATCCTTATTCAGTTACGCGCATATGCCTAGTTTGTTTCCCGCACAGCGCAAAATTAAAGATGAATGGTTGCCGTCAAGCGACACCAAATTTTCTTTATTTCAGCAAAGTATTACTACTTTGTGCAATCAAGGTTATGAATTTATTGGCATGGATCATTTTGCTAAACCAAGTGATGAACTCAGTCTGGCAGCAAAAGCACGTACTTTATCTAGAAACTTTCAAGGGTATACCAGCGACCAGTCAGACTGTTTGTTGGGCTTAGGAGTTTCATCAATCAGTAGTTTAGGCAGCGCCTATGCTCAAAATGTAAAAAAACTAGGTGAATATTATAAGGCCATAGACGGCTTGCAACCCCTGCTTGAAAAAGGCCTTGCCTTAAACGATGATGACATAATTCATCGAGCTATTATTAATCAGCTGATGTGCAACTTTTACGTGAACAAAGCAGAATTTAGCGAAAAATTTGAGATTGATTTTGACGCATATTTTAAAGATTGTTTGCAGCAGCTGCAGCCATTTGAACGTGACAATTTAGTCACAAACAATTCAGACAGTATTACTATACGTTCCAGAGGGCGCTTGCTGGTGCGCAACATTTGCATGAGCTTCGATCAATACCTGATGAGTCCTGCCCATAAGCTACGATACAGTCGTGTAATTTAGCCTTTCTTGTTAGCCTCTCTTGTTAAGCAATCAAACCCTCAAATTAATACGGCAAGATTAGATCTTACCGTATTAACATTTATGTTGTTGACCGACAACTAAATGGGCGATCCCGGCGGCATAGGCTTTAGCACAACGGCCATAGGCCATTTGTCGTGCTGCCAATAATGCTCAACATGCTTAAGCAGAACTCTATTGGCTAGCTTATCGTCGTATTTCTTCAGCCATTTTTGATAATCGATTAATACGTTCTGCATTTCTAGCTTGGCATCAGGGCTTAGTTCATCATTAGCTAGTGCATCAAAAAATACCGACAGCGCCACCATTTTAATGCGCTGGCTTAATCTATCTGGGTCGTTATTTTTAATCAGCCGGTTAAATACCAAGGTGCTTACTTTGGTTACCGAGGGAATATCTGTGTACATTGCATGCTGAAAACCGAGTCTGTTTAGCCGTTCAGCCTGAAGTAATATAGTAAGCGTGTGCGCACTAATTGACTCTGCTGCCGTTATGGGATCAAAAGCAATGCCCATTCTTGAAGGCATACTCTCTCGGGTTCGTTGACTGCCGTAGGCTTTGGGCGGAATTTGCGCTATTAAGTCCTGTGGCAGGCGCAAATAATCGGCTGTGGCGCTTTGTATTATAAGACCTAAAGCACGTTCCTGCTGCTTTCCATCCACAAAGCTCACATTCGCTGCCTGTTGATCCTGCTTAACCGAATAGCGATAGTTGACCCCCGATATTTGTTTCACCAACGCGTCTAACTGGTATCGATGTGAGTAATACACCGGCACTAACCTTCTTTCTAAATCTGAGTAGTTCCCATTAAACGGTAAATTGTCGCTACCGAATTGATTTAAAGCAAATTCTCGCACTTCGCTTACCCGCTTAAACTCAGCGATTGCATTTTTGCCATTATCCCACAAATGGCCGTTGGCAGAGGCTCTTTTCGAAATACGCGCGTCAGGGTCTGATTTATACAAAAAACCAGTGTCTATGGCATTCTTTACAAGGGCTAATAGGGCTGCAGGTTCTTCCTTTTTGTTGGCAAAATCTTGATAGCCATAGGCAATAACGTATTTGTCCCAATCTCCTATTCCTGATGCGTATGCCGTTGATATATCTATTTTACCGTTTGTTAATTCGATAAGTGGGTGCGGGTAGTCCATTACCGACGCTCTATCGTTTTCACTTGCCGCAAAATTATGCGCAATGCCAAGGGTGTGCCCAACTTCATGCGCCGATAGCTGCTTTATTCGGTCAAGTGCTAGGGTGAGTTCTTTGCTAGTATCATCAAGTTCATTAGCAGACGAAGATGTGTAAGGCGCGGTGAAACCTGTGGCGATTAAGAAGTCTTGTCTTACGCGCAAACTGCCTAAGGTTACATGACCTTTAATAATTTCACCTGTACGCGGATCAATGACTGAACTACCGTAAGACCAGCCACGTGTGGCGCGGTGTACCCATTGAATTACGTTATAGTTAACATCCATAGGGTCGGCGCCATCGGGCAATACTTTAACTTGAAATGCGTTGATATAGCCGGCTGCCTCAAACGCTTCATTCCACCACATGGCGCCTTCTTTTAACGCGCTCAAGACGGGCTCTGGAATGCCAGGGTCTAGGTAATAAATGATGGGTTCTACCGCCTCGCTCCGTGCAGCGCGGGGATCTTTTTTCGCTAATCGATGACGAGGAATGAAGGCCTGCTCCATGTCAGCTTCAATGGGCACGGAATAGTCCATGAAACTATGTTTCCAATAGCCTGAAAAGGGATGAAACTGTCGCGTTTGATAATTATCGTCTGGTAAAGCGATGAAAGAATGATGCAAGTGCACCGATACACTTTTTGGATCGGGCGTCACATCTTTAATAAACTGACCTTTTGGTGAGCCGCCAAAGGTGACTAATGCTTCTAATTCGATGTTGTTGGTGAACGCTTTAGTGCGCGGTAAGTATATGCCCGAACGAGCTGTATCTAGGCTATAAGCGCCCTGTCCTATGCGCTCGAGGCGATCTACAATACCATGGATATCAGATAGCAAAAACGCGGTATAGTTAATCGATACGGTGGTGGGTGTTTCATTGGCTATTTCAAAGCCTGCGATGACTGAACTGGCGAAGGCTTCGTTAATACTTTTACGCTCAGCGACGTTGTCAGTCACCGCACGATAGTCTGTGTTTAGCTGATTCAACAGCAGCTTATTGCCGAAGCGCTCAAATTTAACCAAGCGGGTATCGCCAAGCTGTCCGCGATCTAGGCCAATATCATTTGAACCAATCCCTTGGGGTAAGCTACTTTGAAAAATGTAGGTGTTACTTAGCTGCTGTTTGTCCAAACGCAAAAATACTGAGTCTGTTGCTGGCTCATGCATTATATCTATCATGCCGCTGAGAATTTGTTTATTCGCTATAAAGTCTTTGGGCTTATCAGGCACATTAGACATTACGTTAAGCGCAAAAACAGTTAGACCAACTAATATTATTATCTGTATGAAACGCGTCAAAATTAACTCCTGTTATTCTATTAAATTGAATTGTTCGGTTATGTTCATCTCTTTTAACAATATTATACTGGCCGCACGCACACCAGTCATTTATTCGCCTAAGCAGGGCTTATAACACTTCACTGCTAAGTTAACAGTGCTATTCCTGCTGGCCGAAACACGCAAGCGCTGCACTTAAGCTAGCGTCAAGACCACTAATTCTATCTGCGCTTGTGCTTATTGTTTGCCTGAATGTTTGTATACTGGTGAATATTCTGACGCTCTTTTGAGCGCGTGTAACCCCTGTATACAGCAATTGCTTATTTAAAAAGTCGCTGTCGGATGGCGGCAGTATGATATCGACATTCTCAAACTCTGATCCTTGGGTTTTATGGATAGTCATTGCAAAATTTGTGTCAAATGCGGGTAAATTGTAGACCGGATATGCCACTAAGTGCTTATCTACCGTAAAATAAGCCACAAGTTCTTTATCGCTATTTTCCCACATAATGCCAATATCGCCGTTGAACAATGATAATTGATAGTCATTTTGTAAAATCATAATGGGCTTACATTTGTAGAGCTGGTTTGGCTTAATCCAATTAAGATGCTTACTTAACGCAAGCTCAATGAGCTGATTCAAAGATGCAGTACCTAGGTAAGACTTTCGAAATGGCGTCAATAAAGCGTACTTTTTTAACGCTAGGAAAGCCTCATCAGGCGAATTAGCCTTAAATAAGTTGAATAAATGAGGCAGTATATGATCTGCGATTACCTTATCGACCGCATATTTTAGGCTATTGCTTTGCTCGGTGTTAGCTGACATTAACGGGAGTATTTGAACCTGCCCTCTGCTTTGCTCAAAAGTAACAACAGAATTAAGTAAAGCGCTAGGCATAGTCCTACTTGCATATTGTTCTACCTGCGCAATGTTTAAAGCGTGGGCTGCATCACCTGCCAAAATAGCGTTTGCAAAGCTATCTACAATTTGATGGCTTCGCCGGGTGCCAACAAGCTTATTAACAACGCCTCTGCCTGCTTTATGATTAGTCACCAAATGCTGCTGTGCAAAATCTTCAGCAAGCCTTAATGCTGGGTAAATATTGCAAAGTGACTGCCAATGCTGCACAGGCATGTGAGCAAAAGGATGCGCCACCAAATCGGCTAACAAACAGCCTGTTTCAACAGACGGTAACTGATTAGGATCGCCCACTAATATTAGCTGAGTGCCTGGGGACAAACTATCAATAAGTTTGTGCATAAGGCTAATATCTATCATTGATGTTTCGTCAACAATGATAAGTTTAACAGGCAAAGGCCGCTGCGCGGAGTAGGCACTTTGGCCCGTAATAGGCTTTGTTTTCAGCAAGCGATTAAGGGTTTTTGGCTGCAGTTGACTGAACGATTGACAAATATCGGCAAGCTGAGGCACTAAAGTTAGCTTCGCCAGTTCTTCCGTTAAGGACTGCGCCATTCTATTCGCCGCTTTTCCGGTAGGTGCCACCATTTCTATTGCATGAATGGGCACTGAATTGACAATACTAATGAGTATCGCTAAACGCGTAATGGTGTAGGTTTTACCGGTGCCTGCGCCGCCTGTAATAATTGACAGTGGCAAGGCGAGTGAGTTTAGCACCGCCAGCTGCTGTAAATCAGGAATGTTATTGGACACCACAGGCGTAGCAAACAGCAAGCCCATCGTTTCACTTACCAGCATCTGCTGAGATATAAGTCGACCGTGTTGTTTATCTATCGTTGCTTGTTGCACGCTAGCGGCTATATAGCGGCAAAGAGTATGTTCATAATGCCAATAGCGCTTACTGTATAAGCGACTTTTTTCCAGTACTAGGTACGAGTTCGGGCGTAAACCTTGCGTAAACAGCGCTAGCATGTTGTGTAGTTCATCAATGCCAGAAAACTGAAACCCTCTAACGAATGACTCTGGTGCACCAGCTACCGCACCTTGCGCATCTTGGCGTTCGTGGGCATTTGAGCCGCTTTGAACATCAATGTCATTAGCCTCTATTTCAGTGTCAGGGCTAGCAGCTTGCCACATATGCACATTGGCTAAGGTAGACAAGTAGATGCATACGCTGCCGCGGCGTTGATATTGCGACAGCGCTAGCAGAACGTGAAATACTTCTTGGTACTGCGTGGGGCTAAGCGATGAACCTATTTGCTGTTGGCTAAGCAATATTTGCCGTGCAAAAAAGAAATCAATGGCTTCAATAGTCGCCAGCGCATTCATGCAGTCACGACTATCTGCATAAGGAACATATTTAACCTCCGAGAAAATACTCATAGCGCGCTTTCTTTGTTGCTAGCAATGCGATGATGCATGCTGGTATTTTTTGTCTCAAACAAATCGTCTAATGCTTGCAGCATACCCTGCTCAATTTTAGTAAAAAAGATACCGTTGGCGCTTGTACTTTCTGATGTTTTTAGGGGCAAGCTAAGCGGCCCCCGCATACCCCGAAGATACAAGTAAGTCACGCCACCAAAATGTTCTTCATAGCGATACTGCCCCAAAAACGTTTTCAAATAACGGTGCAGAGCAACACTATAAATTAGATATTGAACATCGTAATTATGCAGCAATAAATCCTGTGCGACTGCACTTGGCTGATAATACTGCGCATCGTTTCCTAAATAATTAGATTTATAGTCAGCAACGTAGTATTGACCTTCATGTTCAAATATCAAATCGATATAGCCGTGCATTGCCCCCTCAACCATATCGCTGGTGAGGCTCAGTAATGGACAATTAGTTAAATTATATTGCGCGCATATTTGCTGCCTGTAAGTATTAATGAGCTGCGACATAGCGCCTAAATTAAGCCCCTCTATCGGAAAATAAAACTCAGCTTCTTTTAGGGTTTCAGCCGATGATAAATCTTGTAAACAAACATTATTGCATGCCAAATTACTTAATAAAGGCGTTGTTAAAACAGTGTCAAACCACTGACTGAGCTGCGCTTGATCAATTGCGTGTTGATCAAGCGCGTATGTATTTAGACTGCTTAATGCTGTGCTAATATTAGGGTTTTTAAAGTCAATTTTTTCTAACACGTCATGAAGAAATGTACCGGCGTTAGCGCCTTTGGGAAAGGTAAAGCAATAAGCACTTTGTACGTCGTTATGGTGGGCGCCAGAAAATCCTGCTTCATAGTAACCTTCTTCATCTCGCTCAAACACTAGATCAGGAGACTCGTTAGCATTAGCAAGGCCTAAACTTGGTGGTTTAGCCTTAGGTAAATAATTGTCTTGCCTGGCGTAGCTGTCGAGCTTACGTAATATTTTGCTAAATGAAGTAACATGCCAACTTCGGTTTATATGTTGCGTAAACGACAATAAACTGGTCCTGGGTAAATCCTCAGCGGGAATATCGTTTCGTATTGGTAGAAGTTTATCAGCCATGCCCACAAATATATTATCGCTTATATCAGATAAATTTTGTTTAATATTATTGAGCATTGTGCCGCCGCTATCCTCATCTTCACTGTCTTTATCTATCGGAATGTTTAGCGCTCGGCTAAGTGCGCTGCTATTGCAGCTAATCGAGCTAAACACGCCCAAGTAGCATCGTAATATTGGCCTCGTTAGCGACACGTATAACACTCGCATATCTTCGGCTAAAGACTCGCTGATAACAGCCTCTTTGGCCGCATTACTAAGCCCTAACTCGTTCACGCTATTATTATTAAGGTAATATTGGGCAATATGCTTAGACATTTTCGTGTTCACGTAATTAGCGTAAGGTAGAAAAACTATTGGGTACTCTAAGCCTTTAGATTTGTGTTGCGTTACAATCTTTATGAGCTTCTGATCGCTTTCTAATCGCAGTTCATTCGCCTCCATTTGTTCTGGATTAGTAATTTGCTGATGTAGCCAGTAAATCAGCTGCAAAGGAGAACTTGCCTTTACGGAGGCTTTGGCCAGCAGTTCGCTTATATGCAGATAATTTGTAAGCTGTCTTTGTGCTTCTAATGTGGGTAGTGACGACTGCTGTATGAGCGTTTGTAATAAAGCGTGAACCCCTTTTTGCTGCCACAGCAAAGCATAGTGGCTTATGCTATTAAATGCTTGTTCCCACTTAGGGTGATTATCAAGTAGCAGTAAGTCTTGCACGGTACTCGTTCTGCTTGTGTCAAAAAGCACAAGGCCGGTAGTTAAGGCTCTGCGCATATTATCTCTGCTAGGATGGTGTACTGCTTGGAGTAGCCACAGCACATGCAGTGCCTGTTGCGATTCAAACAGGGCTGATCGCTCGCCTAAAAACACGCTCGCTAAACCCTGCGCAGAAAGTACTTTTTTAACCATTGCAACTTGCTTATGACTGCGCACTAATATGGCAATGTCTTCACTTTTGACTAAACGTGCTTGGCCGCCTTGTTCAATATGCACGTCGCTTAACAGGCGTTTTATTTCATTAGCGCACCAGTACATTATTTCGTCTATCTGTATATCTTTTGAAGTGTCTACTTTTACGTTTCGTTTGCTGCTGGGGCTAAGCATTCGCGATGCATTTGCACAGACAAACGTAAACGCAGCGCTAGCTTGAGTGGGATCGTTGTCAATTAAACTGCGTTTCCCAGGCAGCGCTTTGAAAGGCGCACTTATAATTGGGTAGCTAATATTCTCGTCAAACAGGCTCACTGCGTCCTTTTGCAGCGGCGCACCGTGAAAAATACGGTTATAACTGGTGATAACGGGCTCACTTGAGCGATAGTTAATATCCATCCCCCAGGCTTTATCTGCCATGTCTTTTGCACGCATATAAGTGTGAATATCACCGCCTCTAAAAGAGTAAATAGCCTGTTTCGGGTCGCCAATCATTAAGAGCAAACGTGCATCATTATGCTGTGGATACAGATGTTCCAATATGGCATATTGGTGCTTATCGGTATCTTGAAATTCATCCACTAAGGCGGCCGGATACTCCTGCTGTAGGCTTTCAATAAGCGCTTCTCCACCGCAGTTCATAGCGTGTGCAACACCCTGAATTTGGTCGTCAAAACCTATGACACTAAATGTTTGTTTATGCTGCTCTATTTTTTTATTTATCTTACTCACAAGCGCATAAATCACTGCATAAAAAGGAACCGCATTAATACTATCTTTGAGTGATTTTTTGTCAGCGGCCAACACACCCACACGTTTTATATCCTCGAGTAGCGCATTAGCGTTGGCTAATAATGGCTGTGTTGTTTGCATGCCTTCATTAACGTAGTTTTTAATTCTAGCGGCACTGAATAAATTTTTAAACGCGTTGTTAATTAAGGTTTGGTCGGCTTCTTTGACAGCGTCTTTTGTCGCGCCTTCAATGCCTAGCCAAGCATTAATAAAAGCAACACTTTGTTTATTATTAATCAGCATTGTTGACCCTAACCAGCTTAGCACCTCGTCAATTAAGGGATCAGTATTTTTAGGGGTGCTCGATTTAGTACCTTGATAAAAGAATGAGCGCTGCGCGTTAATATCTGCAATTAATTGCGCTCGCAGCACTCCATGTTTCTGCCAAAGCTTATTAAATTGTAGAACTTGCTTCGTTTTTAACTCCTGCTCACTTTGCACCGTCAGCGTTTCAGTCTTGCCTATCACCTTGCTGAAATTTTTCATAAATACACTAGGATCGTGCAGATTTTCATTTTGCAGCAATAGATATTTATCCGGCTTAGTTCGCAGGGCTCTAATAGCGTCGCTCACATACGCACGTTGTATTTTATAAAAATCGGTGACTAAATCGGCGTTTTGAGGCAGTGACATACTTAGGCCAAAACGGCCAATAATACGCTGGCAAAATCCGTTGATGGTATAGATAGACGCTAAATCAATTTCTAGCTGGGCTATTTTTAATAAGCGCAGTGTTTCATCGGCTCCCACAGTGACTTGCAGCGCGGATGAGCATTCACAGGGATTGCTCTCAAAATCGTTTATGAGGGTGTCAATAAAAGTCGCAATGCGGGCCTTAATTTCCTCGGTAGCGGCTTCGGTGAAGGTCATCACCAAAATTTGCTGTACCGATAATTTCTTTTCAACCAGAAGCCGAACATATATGCGAGTAATATTATGGGTTTTGCCCGTACCTGCACTGGCCTCAATCATATGCCGACCGATAAGTGGAATGGTAAGCGGATTTAAAATATCACTGGTATTCATATATCACCCTTAGTAAACGCATTTTCTTGATTACATAAAACACGCATATCTGGTGCACTTATATCCACGTTTATAGGCTTAAGATTATGCTGTTCTATGTTACCGAAGCAGTCAAAATATGCTTGCACATTGTTTGCTTCAAAGGCGGGAACTTCTCCTAACAGAAAATCAAAGTACGTCCTTGGAAATAAATCGGGGCCATTTTCATTTGGCTGATTGCACGTTTCCCATTTAGCCATTAAGGCTTTAGAGGCCAGCGCTTGATCAAGCGATGCATGCTTCATTACGTCGTCTGCAAGTGATAAGTCGATTAAAATAGGGCGTTGACAACCCTGCTCAAAAACAGACAATATTTTTTGTAGTGTAGAGGCTGGATCCGCTTCTTGCGCTAGTAATAACAGGCAAATATTGACTTGCTTTTGCGCTGGCGTATGCGCAACGTAATTCTTTTTAGCGGGCGGCTCTACATAATGAATATGCACGCCAAACGCTGGCAGCACTTCCTTGGATTCATTCTTATGGTGAGCGCTTGGCGCGTCTGTCATATCCTCCGCATTTTGTGAAATATTACTCACAGCGCTCAACCACTCGTCCGGGCGTCTAGTTTTTTCAAACTGCTGAAATTCTTCATCTGTTTGTATATGGATCATCAGCACTAAGTACTGAATGAAAGGCTCAATAAAGTGACGCAAGCTGGGGGCTTTGGGATTCAGCTTTAGCAAGATAATGCCTGATGCTAAGTCGTAGGGAAAATCGTATTCTAGCGTAATATGCCCAAGCACTAACTGACCTTTAGCGCGCCTGCGGTGCTGTGTATTAGCAATGCTTAACTCAAGCGCTAAGGTGTCTTCGAAAGCATGATTTAGCGCTTCTTCCAAACCCAATAAAAACGGCAATTTACCCGACTGCAGCCAGCTCTTTTTAAGCTTATCCCATGCATCGTTAAGTAATTCGCTTTTTACATTATTGATGTTGGGATTACTAGCGTGAGCAGCGTTTGCATCATTAGGCTTGGCTAAAACGCTTTGAACGACGAAGTCCTTAGCAAGCTGAGACTTTTTATACTGCTTAAATAGCTGCGCGACCTCTGCCCGCAGCGCATACTGAAAAAGACTATCTATTGCGTAAACAGGCGCATAATCTCGGGCGCTCGGTTCGTCTAAATATACCCCTAACACTTGCTTTGCATAATAAGTCAATGTGCTTTTAACAAATTTAGTAACTTCTTGAATATTGATCGTTCTTAAGTCAAGTTTAGTGTGCTCTTGAGCAGCTTTACTCAATGATATATTGTCGCCTATGTGACCCTTAATTAATGACTTTTGCACATCTTGTAAACAAGTAAACCAGCGCGCATCGAAGCTGCCGCTATAGCCAAGTCTAGGCTGAAAACTGTCAACACTAAAAGGATGTAAGGCGTGTTCAACGACTTGAATTGAAGCATGTGAATAATGCTCATGGCAGTAGTCAAGCAGCATTTTAACGACCAAGGATGGTTCTCGCACACTGTTGTTTTTAATGTGTCGATATTGAAAGCTTAAATGTAAATACTGTCTTGCCGACACCAGCGATTCTAAAAATAAGTAGCGATCATCACCTCGGCGTGAGCGATCGCCCCGCCGAGCTGGACTTGCCTGCATCAAATCAATTTCAACAGGCGTGTCTTGGCGCGGGAATTCGCTTTGATTTAAGCCTAAGATAGCAATCACTTTAAAAGGGATACTGCGCATAGGCAGCATAGAGCAAAAGGTAATATTGCCTGAATAAAATTGCGACCTTACCTCAGGAATGCTCAAAATACTGCTTAAAGCTTCATGTAAAATAGGCAGTTCTATAGGGTCTTCAAAGTTGGCGACAATCGCATTCTTTTCAAGACTGTATATCGCGTCTACCAGTAGCTTTCGCGCAAAGCTGTCGCTTTCACCTGCTATTAAATGATCGTTTATTACACTTAATAAAACGTGTGTCCACTGTGCTATGTTTTGACTTACTTTAAGACGCTGCGACACGCTTTCAAGTGACTCTAAGGCTTGCAAAAACTTACCCAGCACTACGGTCGTATTTCCTTCTACATAATTCACCACACAGTAGCCATCAACCAAAGTGTCGTTAACAGCATTTATCATGCCTATCAATAGTCTGGACAACCCCCAGTGCCAAGTGTGCATCTCATCAAACACCGGCTCGCCAATTTGCTCCGAAAGATGCGCTGAATCTTTACCCCAATCTATTGCGGCATCTTTTAACCAAATTGCGCAAATATCTATGTCTTGGGGGGTTAATTGGTATTTGTGCGCCAATGCAGGAAGTGAAATTAAATCAACAATACTGGTGGCGTCAAAGCGTGTGGTAGGCAGTGCTAAGAGTTGCATAAAAGCCACAATATAAGCCTGTGACTCTATTGGCTGTCGATCACTTATACTCACGGGTAAGTTTTGTGAAGACTGCGACGACTGCGTAAACACCGAGCGAATATACGGCGAATAAACTTCAATACTAGGACACATCACCAAAATATCTTTTGGCTGCAAGTCAGGTATGTGTGTAAACTTTTGCAGCAATACATCCTTTAGTACCTGAAGCTCACGTACTTCACTGTGGCAAGCATGCACCGCAATACTGTTATCGTATTCAAGATCACGCTTTTGGGTGTTGCCAGACAATATATCTTGCTGCAGCTGCAGCAATACACTTGGCACACCTTGCTTTGACGCTTCATTGCTATCAATATCAAAGGCTGCTATTTCTTGATGCTGCATATCCACTAATAAATTATTTAAATCACGGCCTTGTGTGCCTAAATTTCGCAACAGTGGGTGAACAGTATTTTCATCCAAAGAAAGGTCCAAAGCCTGCTTGCGCTGAAACTTTGCTATGGCAATATCTGATTGCGCATCGCCCCAGTAATTCACGCATGGATTAAGCTGAAACAAATGTACATTGGTGTGCTGACTTATTTCATCAAAAAAAGTTAGGTAAATAGGCGAAATACTGTTGATCGAAAAAATATATATGTCGTTTGGCAGCATTGGTTTTCGCTCGGCAAAAGACGCGATAGCTTCAAACTGAAGATTCACTGGGTGTGCTGGCATCCATTTTATTAGCTCAAGCCAGAACCATTTCTGCCATTGCTCAAAAAGCTGATAGCGGGGAGACACAAAGTCCACGTTTTTATTGTCTTCCCATTGCTCAAGCCAGTCGGGTCTAAACACTAAGTACTGCTCAAACAAGTCGGCTAACTGGCGACTAAAACTGAATATTCGTCTTCGCCGGTCAAGCTCGGTGCTGGACTGCTGCCAATATCGACTTAACTCAGGATAAAAATCAGCCTGCTTACACTGCGCCGACTGGCAAAGCTGATATATTTTCCAGCTTAGTACCTCGCGCTTATATGGACTCTTTTGCGGAATATTCTCAGCGCCAAGCACGTCACGGCATAGATCCCATATATAGCGCGTGGGCATAGGGCAATCAATATTCATTGATATACTTAAGTAGTCGCACAGCTGCATGTTTAACCAATGCTGCATGCCGGGATTAGGCACCAGCACACTAATAGGGCTGAGAATGTTCCTAGGACGTGTTTTAACGACTTCGGCTAGCAACACTGCCAAATCTTCTAGTCGATTAGAAGGATACAAATAAAGCAAGCAATCCTCACTTATAGGGTATGTAAGCAAACAATAAAGCGCTAATGTTTTACAAAAAAAATAAAAGGGCGTAAAGCCCTTTTAATGATAACAATCTACAGTGTAAAGTTGCGCTAAAACTTAATCAACCCATACAATCTTGTCGCTGTGTTCCCCAACTATCACCGATTTGAACTTTTCTTCAATTATATGTCTTTTTACTTTTAGAGTAGGTGTAAGCAAATCGTTTTCAATTGACCATTCCTCTTTAAAAATAACGATGCGGTCAAGCCGCGCATGGCTCTCTAAGGTTTCATTAATAGAAGTAAGCATAGCGGTAAGTGTCTGTACTACCGCTTCCTTGGAATGTTTTCTGGCTTCTTCAGAGAGCACTAAAAGTGCAATAGGCTGGGCCAAGCTTGTACCCGTGACGCATACTTGCTCAACAATAGATGTTTCCATTATTTTAGATTCAATCGGCGCAGGCGCAACATACTTGCCTTTTTCTGTCTTGAAGATATCTTTAAGTCTTCCGGTAATATAAATAAAGCCCTCTTCGTCCATTCTACCTTTATCGCCTGTGCGCAAATATTCATCATTAGTAAATACCCCAGAGGTTTTTTCTTGATCCTTGTAGTAGCCAACCATATTACACGGAGATTTTACCTGTATTTCGCCATCTTGAGCAATTCGAATTGTGACGCCCTCGTAGGCAGATCCAATGGCGCCTATCTTATCCACTCTAAAGGGAACACTGCTGGTTCCGTATGCGCAGTTTTCGGTCATACCCCAGCCTTCTGATATATCTATGCCAATTTTATGAAACCATTCAATAGTAGAGGGCGCTAAGGGCGCCGAACCCGATGCCCATAGCCGAGCTGAACCTAGGCCTAGTTCTTCACGTATTTTTTTAGCAACTTTCTTACCGATTAAAGGAATGCTGAGCAGAAATTTTAACTTCTTTTGCGGGATTTTTGCCAGCACGCCCATTTTAAATTTTGTCCACAGCCTAGGTACCGAAATAAACAGGGTAGGTTGACACGATTTTACATCACGCGTAAAGGTGTCAAGTGACTCTACAAAGTGCAGGGTCATGCCGCTGTAGATACTGGCCAGTTCTACTAATACTCGCTCAGTTATGTGTGCAAGGGGCAAATAGCTCATTGCTCTATCTTGATTTGTCACACTCATTGCATGCAAGGAATTTTGCGCCGCCCAACATATAGTTTGATAGGTGTGCACAACACCTTTGGGTTGCCCTGTGCTGCCTGAGGTGTAGATAATGGTCATAATATCGTTCAAATCAGGAATAGGGCTTTTATCCAAGGGCTCAATATCTGTAAATTCGTCCCACGCTACTTTCGTCTCTATACTAGGATAAGGAAAGCTCACCGTGACGAGTTCATCGAAAGTGGCTTCATGCGCGGCTTTATAATTGTCGAGTTTACCCACAAACATCATTGGACACTCAGCGTGCTCCAATACATAGCTAATGGTGTCTTTGCCAGCAGTGGCAAAAATAGGCACAGACACATTTCCTGATAGCATTATGGCGATATCGGTAACGATCCATTCAGCGGTGTTTTTGCCTAAAATAGCAATGCGGGTGCCTTTAGGATAGCGATAGGTGTTGATTCTGGCAGCTAGCCTGCGCGCCTGCTCCATCGTTTGCGCCCAGGTAAATGTTCTTGGGCCCTCAGCACTGGGCTGTGTCATGTAATGGTCGTTTGGTGTTTCAGATTCTCTTTTGTAGAGCATAGCTAATGGCGATACAACCTGAGTCGTTACTGCGGCGTTATTATCTAGCGACATATTTCATCCCAATTAAATTCTTTACATAATTTTTACATGTAATAATGCGGTATTTGTAATATTTAACAACTGTTTTTTATACAAGATTTCATCAATTAAATACGATGAGCCCGAGTTTACAGGTTTTACCTGAGGAAATTACCCCTGCAAGAAATATCAAGAAAAAAGTTGGTGGTCCGATCTGACAGCAATTTGTGTTGATTTTCTGCGCTATTGCCGGTGCTAGTCAAATCGAATTTACGTTAGACTTTGTAACAACACGTTTTTATAAGGCGATTCGGGGCGCGCTTATTTCACCACGCTTTATGGAAAATCGCGGCGCAAGACTATATAAATCCCCATTTAAACCCACCAACTGCTGGTTTATGCCCTGCGCTTTTGCAACCTGCGAACAAGCTAGCAGGTGCTTAGGCTCTCCGTGCACAGGCACAATACAGCTTGGTTTTACCCAATTAAACAACTGGGCTAAATCTCCCTCATTCGGATGCCCGGAAGCATGAATAATATGCTCGCAGTTTGCAGACTCTACTACTTGTATTTCACGCTCTTCAAGCAAAGTGATTAATCTCTTTATGGGTTTTTCATTTCCAGGGATGACAATACTGCTAAAAATAACGGTGTCATCTTTTTCAAGATCGCAGTCTCTGTGATTGTTTAATGCTAGTTTGTATAAGCCTGCACGAGGCTCTCCTTGGCTTCCCGTTGCTACAATGAGCACTTCATGTTTAGGCAGATAGCCGATATGACGACGTGGCGTAATTTTAAACTCTGCGGGCCAAAAGCCTGTGCTTCTGGCAATGCTAACCATGTTTTCAAGCGCGGGGCCTAATAAACACATGTAGCGATTGGTCGCTTGCGCTATTTTTGCTAGCGTAATTAAACGCGCTACATTACTGGCGAAACAGGTTACCACTACCCTGCCTTTTGCTTTGCTAATGACCGTGCCTAAGCCTAATTCACAGTCCTTTTCTGACTTTGAATGTCCGGGCCGGTTAGCGTTTGTTGAATCACACACCATAGCCGTAATATTCCTGCTGGCTAACTGTTTAAACAACTCTTTATTAAAGCCTTCGCCAACCACAGGGCTTGCATCAATTTTCCAATCGCCGGTGTGTAATACGCGCGCTACTGCGGTAGTAATAAGCAGTGCGTTAGCTTCGGGAATAGAATGTGTGGTGGGTATCCATTCAATTGTAAATGGACCAATGTCGAGCACACTGCCTGTTTTTACTACGACTATGGGTAACTCGTAGGGGATCTCTGCGCGGTAAGCTTTACGTCTTAGCACCTCTGCGGTAAAAGCAGTCGTGTAGATTGGACACCGTAGCTGCTCCCATTGGCTTAACACCGCACCAAGGTGGTCTTCGTGCGCATGCGTTAATACAATGCCACATAAACTGTCGCGACGATTTGCAATAAAAGATAAATCGGCAGTCACCATATTATGGCGCATAACCCCTATTTTTTCATCTTGCTCGCGATCCAGCGGCACATTAAAAGTTACCCCGCAATCGATCATTAACCATTGTTTGTTGTGTCCGTAAAGATTGACATTCATGCCAATCTCGCCTGTTCCGCCTAGCGGTACAAACCATAAATCTTTTTCTGTAGGGCTATGTTTCAAAGTAGATACTCAAAGTAAAGCGTTTCAAATGATAAAAGGGCATAAAGGCCATGACGAAGTTAGCAGCACTATCTTATGTGATTAATATAATTGACAACACTCACATGAATACAAGTTTTGTTAGACTGTATTCAAATGCGTATAGACGTCTAATGCGAGAAGCTTACCATATTTACGTAGATCCATCTTACTAAGGCCAATTTGGAGGAAAGCTTACTGAACATTCGTAAGGTTATTGGTACTGGTGTGAGCAAAAATAATCACCCAATTTAGATGCGCAATTTCATAGCACAGACTTCGCATAACATCGTAATCTCAGCGTTTAGATGCTCACTAACGCTATAGTTTACGATAGAATGCTCGGTAAACAACGATGCTTTTTTCATATTGAGCCGCTGCCTGATGCGCTAATATAATAGTGAATACTGTCATATATAAGGCTACACGGGCTAATTAACGTGACCTCGCCTAACAGTGCAACCCGTCAATGCTGAACTGGTCGCTTTGCGTTGAAAGAGCAAGCGGCGCAATCGTTGCGGCTTCGCATAATGTAATTAGGCACAGTGGTATAAATTGCTCAGCATGCTCGTTTTTTCACTCTTTTTAAGCACCCCCATAGGCCTACTATTTACTTCGCAAATGTGTATTTTTTGCTTCACCACGTCAAGCATTCTTGATAGCGTTAAAATGTAGCCCTAGTAATTAAGTCGCTAGTACTTGTTAATAGTTGGCTGTTAAGATATTTAGCGTCGTAACCATTTTATTATTTACACCAAAAGGACCAATATGAGAATTTTACTCATTCTAAGCGCGCTCATGTTATCAGCCTGCACCAGCACACAAGGCCTGTCAGTTTATTCATTTAGCAATGAAGATATCGAGTCCGTACTCATTAAGCAATTGCCTAAATTGAGCGAAAATGTGAATTTAATGGGCTTACCAGTAAAGTTTGCTGTAAACGATTTGGATGTTGTTATCGGTCCCGGTAATCGCGATGTAGTGTTAATAAGACTCGATACTAGCGCTATAATTGATGCCTTCGCCTTTACCTACCCAGTAGGCCTTAAACTGCAAGTTCAAGGCAGTCCT
This sequence comes from Glaciecola punicea, assembly GCF_001756615.1. Classification (NCBI taxonomy): domain Bacteria; kingdom Pseudomonadati; phylum Pseudomonadota; class Gammaproteobacteria; order Alteromonadales; family Alteromonadaceae; genus Glaciecola; species Glaciecola punicea. Next base: position 145,740 of record NZ_LZXY01000005.1, on the reverse strand, counting down.
TTTTATGACAGTCAGAAAAAAGCAATTTTTTTACGCGACGTAAGCTTACTCGACTCAAGCATCGATGCGGGTCGGTTTAGGGGCAACTTAGGTACGCTTAACAACGAGGCAATAAGTATTATCAATGCGTTTTTAGCACAAAACCCTGTGTATACCTTGAATAGCAATGACCCAAAAATAGTATTGCTGAGTAAACTTCCTCTAGATTTAAAAGTGGAAAATGGGGCAATAAACATTATTCCTCGGCTTTAGTCTTTATACGCAATACATTATCTTTAACATCTGTGCCAATAAAACGAACAAAAGGATCCACACCCACATAAGCAGGCTGTGAACCATCATTAAAACTGCCATTAAGGCGTATAACAAGTTCGTTTTCACCGTTTACTAAGCGATGTTTTTGACGGTATAAAACCACCGTTTCGCTGCTAAAGTCGCTGGGGTCATTGGCAAAGACCACAATATCAACCACATCATCAAATACAGCCGGAGTTTCATTGCCTAGGCCGTCAGCAATTACCCTAGCAGCATCTATTTTTAAGTTTACTTGCGAGGTTTCTTTTTCCCACTTTGCGGCAAGTAACTTAATGTTGTAAAGATTTATATCAGAAAACTGCTGATTAATAAAAGCATGCGCCTTAGGATCAGCAACCTCTTTTATAGCACTTAATAAGTCAAGTGTAGTGGCCTTACGTGAGTTTGAATTTTCAAATTTTTCGAGCAGTCCTTTAATCGCTTTATTGAGTTTGTCAAAGCCTATTCTGTCAGCTATTGCCATCATTACAATTGACCCTTTATTGTAATAAATATAGGCTTGATTTTCAGCTCGCATTAGCGGCATTTCTTGTAAATATTCGGTGGATCGTCCTCGTAAATAGTCATCTAATTCGGAGCTAAGAAACTGTCGTAATTTAGTTTCACCATATTTATTCACCATTAATTGTAATGCTGCATATTGGGATAAGGTTTCACTTAGCACCGCGCTACCTTGCACATTTGCGGGTAGCAACTGATGCCCAAACCATTGTTGCGCCACTTCGTTAGCCGAAACATAGCAAACGGGATCTATTTTGTTGGGATCGCGCAGCTGATTTGCTAAGGTAAAGAGCATGCCAAAGCCAAGCAAAACCACTACAATTAAGCTTACTGCGAGCAGTTTAGATAACCAAAAGATAAAGTTATGCACTGGCATGCTGTCGACAATATCGACAATACCCGTATTACGCGCACGCCACTCCACCTCTGCGGTGTAAAAAGTGATCACAATAATAATAGAAAGTGAAAATGCGCCTTGAATAAGCTCAACCATATAATACGTTAACGACCAGTTGCTTGCACCGTACATACCGATAGGGTTTATAAACTCTTTTATAATAATAGCCGATGCAATAATAAGCAGCACAATAAAACCGGGACTCACAAACACCTGCTTCATTTCAAACAACAGCCGTGCCGTAAATTGCGTGAAGCCAGCACCCGCTTTATATTAATGACGCGCGTCGTTGTATAGCGCGTTTGCTGAACCAGAGCCGCAGCTTGTCTTTTTTTCTTTTTTCTGAGGAAGTGTAAGTGGTGAAAAAATTCTGCCTAGACCAAATAGAATCATATTGGCAGCAACATGTTAGCCTATGGCAAAAGTCTACCTTAAGCTAGGCACAATATTGTAAAAAGCACGACCTTAAAGCGCATAGTTTAAGTTTCCACAAGCGCAAGCTTGAGACTGGGCGCAAGGAAGTTGCAAGCTCTGGATTTATAAAGGTATATGTATTATCTTTCCTATATTGTGCAAAACTTTTTGCGAGACTCTGTGAATAGATTGGCAGTTCTTTTTGAACTAGCAAAGTAAGCAAAGGATATCTATGTATCAATGTAATCTGTATTCCAACGTCGTATCCGCTTTGCTCTTGGCTTCGATCGCCGTGAGTAGCACTGCGCTGGCGCAAATCGACACCGCCTTGGGGCCTCAACTCAATATCGGCCATCGAGGTGCCTCCGCTTACGCCCCAGAACACACGTTTTACGCTTACGACCTCGCCATGGAAATGGACGTTGATATGCTAGAATGCGACCTTTTTCTGACTAAAGATGAGGTGCTAATTTGTATTCACGACAGCACCGTAGATCGCACATCCGACGGGTCTGGCCGGGTGCAAGATTTTACCTTGGACGAGCTGCGCGCACTGGATTTTGGCTCATGGTTTGGCATTAAATTTTCCAGCGCGAAAATAGTACCGTTCGAAGAACAACTTGATTGCTATCTGGATCACAATCCCTTAATGCGCTTTCATGTGGAAACCAAAGATTCGGCGCAAGGCCGTGCCGAAGCAGTTTTGGTCGAGGTTCTGGCTCGCAAAGGCTTGCTGGATACCGGTGATATACAGACATCAACGATCGTCATGCAAAGCTTCGATGCGTCTAGTCTAAAACGCATTAAACAGTTATCGGAACTGCCGACGGCCTTTTTGTTTGCTAGGCGCACGTCGTTTGAACTCTTGCAGTGGGTGGCAAGCGGCAATGGCCCAGATTATATCGACGCATTCGCGCCAAATTCTGCGGCGATTTTCAACGATCCAACATCCGTTCAACGTTTTCATGCCAATGGTCATGATGTGCATACCTGGACCGTAAATGAACGGACGCAAATGGACTATCTGCTTGCTTTAGGTGTTGATGCCATTTTTACGAATAATCCAGATATCTTGCGAGCCGCGATTGATGATAAAGGAAGTGGCACGTCGCCAGAACAGAGGGGTAATCCCAGCGATTTTAAGCGTGGCTGCCAGGGTATTGCTGGTCGGGTTGTATCCAATAAAGGGCCCGGTGATGTCTGGGCGCGACACGACTCAGGACGCGGCGTTGTTCGCGTTGAAAAAGCCGCAGCCAGTGACTTGACGAATTATTCTGGCCCTCGCGGCGGCGATTAAGTAATTCCCTAAATTTCATTAATCTGTTTCTTTAAATGCTCATTATAAGAGGTGTTTCCATAACGGTCGAAGCAACCACAGCGATAGAAACATAAGCGACGCTAGGCGCTTCTTCTTACGCCATAGAAAAGTAAATTGTCCTCGTAAAAAATCAGCGCCTAAAAATCGATTAGCAAGCTCGATTGATTCGCTTGCATTTACAAGCTGTAACTCTGCTAACTCACTGCCCCCTAAAATGGTCCGACTGCGACCACTGGCGACCCAAGCTTGTGCTATTTTTTCGGCTTCTGCTTGAAGTCGATCTTTTTGGACTACCCATTGAACCAAGCCTACTGTCAATGCTTCTTCTGCATTTGGCTTCCAGCCCTCACTTGCCAACATACGCTGGGCATTGTCTTCTCCCATTAGCCTAGCAAAGTGAACACTTGAACAGCCTTCAGGGCTAACGCCCAACGCAGCAAAAGGCGTTGAAAAGGTAGCGGTGTGAGACGCAATAATACCGTCACATAAACTTGCTGAGGTAACACTTGCACCAATAGCGGGGCCATTAATGGCGACTAATAAAGGTTTTGGGAAGGTTAAAAACCTATCAAATAATTCTTCATTGTGTTGCACAATCAAACGATGCAGCTTTTTAGGTGCCATCAGTTTGATTGTGCCACTCAAATTCACGCCAGCTGAAAAGTAATCACCGGTGCCGGTGAAAATAGCGACCTTAGTTGGCTCGTCTTGCGTGGCTTTTTCAAACGCAATTGCGATAGCTTCCATCATTTCTGACGTCCAACCGTTTAACTTCTTTGGTTTGTTCATCATGATAGTTAACACACTGCCTGTAAATGAGCTTTGTATGTACGTTGCGGCATTGTCGTTAAGATTTAGGTAATTCAAATAAAGCACTCGTGTCATGACTATGGCGTAATTATTACCGAATTCCCCCCATATCACCAGCGCTAAATAAAGCGCGTTATGTGCATCTTATTTTGGCTGAGTCCTTCACACAAGCGCCGCGCCATAATATAAGCGTCATCTAAAGAAGTATTGGGCAGTAATATTACTATTTCTTCACCGCCCCAACGCGCAACAGTATCATTTTTACGCAGCCCACTGTTTGTCAAATAATCAGCCACAAACTTAAGACAGTTATCACTGTTGTGACTCTTAAAGTAGGTGCACGAGACACATAACAATCTAATCAAAAAGGTAACAGCGCTACGCTACTGATCCTATTATAAAGAGCGATATGTGTCATGCAAAACAAAGGGAAACATCTGCAATGGATCTAAATCGGCTATTAAGATAGTCGATTTACTTTTGCTGTAGGTAACGGTAATTAGATTAATCAGAAACGTTTTCATTAAATTTACTGTTCGCAATCATCGCTTACTTTGCAAATTCCATCGCTGACAGACTTCCATTGCAGTTAATCCGAGCCAGAACAAAATTGAATTGAGCCCACTTTGTTTAAACAAAAAGACCATTTGAGCCATCTCTATTTAAATTGAGCCAACTTTATTAACACTAAGTAAAAAGTAATAGTATCTATAGCCGAAATGCTGCGGTTTTTGTTTTAAAAGACACTTTTAAGCAGTCTTCGTTTGACCAAAGCTTAACTTGTTAAAGCGTTGGATTTTTTTCGTAATGATTATAAAAGTAGAATAACAAGTAATTTGACGACCTAGCAGTGCACATAAAGCACGTAATTGAGACTTAATCCGTCATTTCACCGCGCAAATTAAGCGCCATAGACTGGCGCATTTGCACATTAGAAAGATCGTCTTTACTTAACAAGTAATGCAGTTTAGCCAATGCCGCTTCGGGGGTTATATCTTTACCCGACACTACGCCTGTTTCTTCAACGAACTTGCCGTTTGCATAGCCCGACATATTTACGGTGCCGCGCATACACTGCGTGCAGTTAACCACGATAATTCCTTGCTTGGTGGCTTTGTCAATTTGACTCAAAAGCTGAGAATTTTGCGGCGCATTGCCCACCCCGTAGCTCAACAGAATTAAGGCATTCACAGGCTGTTGAATAATGTTTGTTAGCACCGAACTGCTAATGCCTGGGTATAAATTGACCATCCCTATTGGCTGGCTTTTAGTTGGGCTAACCGTCAGTCTAGAGGCTTTTGTGGGCAAAGCAGGTAGTTGTGTGTTCACTTCAATATGAATGCCAGCGCTAAGTAAATGCGGAAAATTAGGCGAGTCGAATGCATCAAAACCATCTGCGTCAACTTTACGCGCGCGATTACCTCTAAAAAGCTTATTGTTAAAAAACAAAGTCACTTCTGTTATCGGGTAGTTGGCTGCAATGTAGAGCGCATTAAGCAAGTTGGCTTGGCCATCTGAGCGCAGCTGAGCCAGCGGAATTTGTGAGCCCGTTATAATGACTGGCTTTTGCAACCCTTCCAACATGAAAGACAAGGCCGAGCTGGTATACGCCATGGTGTCGGTTCCATGCAGTATAATAAAACCGTCATATTGGTCGTAATTAGAGGCAATATCTTGGGCAATGTCTAGCCAATCAGAGGGGCTCATATCGCTAGAATCGAGTAGTTTGCTGTATTCATGAATGGTAAAGTTTGGCATTTCACTGCGATGAAACTCTGGCATTTTTGCCACCGTTTCAGACAAGTAGCCCGCGGCAGGCACAAATCCCTTAACAGAGGGTTTCATGCCAATAGTGCCGCCGGTATAGGCTACATAAATATGCTTTTTTTTACTCATTTTTTGTCGTTCACTTTACATATAATAACGGGCTTAACTAACGCGTAAAAAGCTTCTTCATCGCCTGCAAACTATCTTGTTCTATGTTTTGAATTGGCCCCCTACTCACCCACGTGGCTAACACCGTCTCTGGTTCAATTACACTGTCGCCTTGAAGTTTTGCGGCCATCATCTGTAACTGTAAATTTTGACGTGTGGCTTCATCACCAACAGGTATACTTGCATAAGGTACGTCTATTAATAGCGCCGCAACTTGCGTAAGCGCGAGTCTATCCAAACCAACCAGTAAATCGACTTTGGGCACATCGCCTTTTACCCATGATTTGTATCGCCCTAGCAAATACTCATGCTCATCAGGCAATTCAATGGTGTTATACGACTGGAGAAAACCAAACAAATTATTGAGCGCCGACGTGCTCTGCTGCTTTTTTAGGCGCTCATTGGCCTGCGTATATATATCGTCAGCTTTGCGTAAGTGTGGCTGTAATTTTTTAAAGCTTTGCGCGTCTGACGCTTTAACTTTTTCTTCTAGCGCAGTATACTCAGATTCATAAAACTGAAGTTCACCGCTGTTTTTGGCCGCTTTTACTTTAGCGATAAGCTGACTTATCTCTCTATCTATACCTTTAAATTGCGCTTGGCTGGCGTCTTTTTTAGCATTCATATGTTTATGAAAACGGTTAAAGAGCTCATCATTAGCTTGCCTAAATGCCTGCCAAAGCTCATTGTCGATATTTTTACCCGCAAACCCAATTTGCTGCCACTTTTGCTGCATCAGCTTAGCTTTTTCGACGCCTTGGGACAGTTGTGCTTCTTCTGTGGACTCATCTGCAATTTTTTTAGCTTGATTAATCAATCCCTGCTTTTGCTGTGCGCACTGCTGCTGCGCGCTGTTAATGATAGCGCCTAGTGGCTTTAATGCCTTGGTGAAATCACGTCGCACTTTACTTATTTGGCTTTTTTCAAGCTCACCTAGTTTATTAAACTGCACCTTCAAGGCCCCCATTTTCGAGGCTAACTCTGGTGCTGGCAGTTCATTGTCTAAGCTTTTTGCTTCTTGAATAAGGTCTAGAGCTTTTTGGTAGTTTAACTCTCGTTGTCTTTCTAATTCGGCAAAAAAGGCTCTGCAGGGCACAAACGCTTTTTCTACAAGTGCGTCGAAAGCTTTGTTATCAGCTTCATCTTCAGGCGTATGCAATTGACCTAAGCTATTCCATTCTTGCCTTAATATTCTAACTCTATGAGAGCGCTCATAGGGATCTTCAAATATACTGTCTGCTAATGCTTCGGCCTGCTCAAGCAATGCCGGCTTACGAGGTTGAGCAATGTAAGCCTGCCATTCTTGCAGCTTATTAATCTGGGCAGAGGTATGGTCAAACAGTTTTTGTAAACGCACTGGCGCATTTCCTGCCACTCTTTCATATAAATTTTGTACGTTATGAAACATCGCCATTGCGGGTTTAAACTTACCCTGCGTTATCATTCTGTCAACTACTTTCAGCTTATTTTCACATTTATATTCAATTTGCTTGTAGTGATCGTTTAGCTGTTTAACTAGCGCATTTACGGTTGACAGTGTTTGAGAGAACTCTTTACTAACGTGCGATGGTAGTAGTCCCTTAGCATCTTCTTTGAGCTGCGCAAATGCGGCTTTTTGCACACTGATTTTTTCCTTTAAAACCACAATTTCTCCCTGTGATATCAGGCTTTCACTTTGTTTTTCGTGATCTAAAAATAGCTGCGCTAATGCTTCACTTATAAGCTTACCCTTGTATGCAAACTCAACAATATCAAATACATTTGCTAACTGAGCTTGCAGATGTTCAACAAAAGATCTTAGGCGTGCAAGCTGTTGAATGTGAGTTTGTGTATGCGTTTTTTGATCAATTACGCTTATCGTCTTTGTGACATCTTCTAAGGTTGTACTCAAGATCGTGACGAAGGCTTGTACATTATCCGTGGTACTGTCGGCAGGATTTATAGCGTTGTTTTCAGCTGTGTTTTCGGCAGTTTTATGAGCGTGAGGCTCCTGGCGATTTAATGCTTCTATTTGCACTTGCACTTGCTTGCATCGTTCCTGCAGATCGCGCAACTGTGAGCTTGTTTGTTCAAGCCTTTGTGTTTTTCTATGTGCCTCTTCGAATGTGGCTAACTTACTTACAACTACCGCTTTTAGGCTTTCATATTTTTCACTTAATGAACACTGCACAACGTCGCCTAAACATTCAATGTCGGGCTGTAAACTTTCAAATTCGCGGCTAAGCTGCTCTAACTGTGTGCGCAAATACTCGTAGTCTTGGGCGTCTTTTAGCGCCAACAATCTAGAATTAATCATGCTTATTTGCTGGGTGATTTTTAGTGGCTTTTCCGCCATAAGCGACACGTTCGTGACTTTATCGCTAATCGCGCTCGCAACGCGCGCATCTTTTGCGTATTTGTTCATTCTAGACAGTGTTTTAACATCGTGGGTTTTATCGACAATGAGGATTTGCTGGCTTATGCTGGCATGTTCTTGATAAAAGCGGCGAATATGGTTTGCATTTTTGAGTGAAAATAGTGTGTTTAATGCTAGTGTATCTTGTCTTTGTAAGCGCTTGCTGGAAAAAAGCAGTTGCTCTAACAATGGCTTGTTTTTACTTTCACCTATAAATGCTAAAAACAACTTATCTGAGACAATTTTTTCATCTTCAAGCTGCGCAATACAAACTTGCATAGCATGTTTTTTTATGCGCAGCGATGCCGATGCTTCTGCCGATTTCATCCATAGCACAAAGGAATCGAGCTTGTTGAGTGCAGTAAGAGATACCGCGTCATTATCGTCGTTAAAAGCAAGCTCGTGCAGTATGCTCTTGTCTTTTTTTGTGTCTTTATTAAGTTTGTCTATGCTAGCAATACGCTTTTCAGGATCACTACTCTTGTGGTTGGGGGAAAAAAACTGACTAAAAATCATCCTGTTTAAACCGCGCTATATTTATTTCTTTAGACTGTGCTTGTTTAAGCTCTTGCTGTAACTGCTGTCGAGATTTTTGCACAATCTCGCCATTTTTCCCCACGGTCATATGTTCTTCAGACTGCTCTACTTTGGCTTGATACATCAACACCGCTTGCAGCACCGTTTCACGCTGCTGTGGGCTTAAGGGCTTTCCGTCTAGCCATTTACCAGTTTCGATGGCCTGTTTAAATTTGCCGTAAATGTCTGGTGACATTACCGCCAGTAGCTGTTCAGCTTGCATAAAATACCCTATACCTGATAAAAAACACCGAATGTTAGCTTCGTTTTATAAGTGTAATACGCACTCTGTTAATGGCGTACCATATAAAGCCAATGATCGTAATCGCAATGGAAGCATTGTACATCAATATACCATTTTTGCCTGCGGGAAAATCACCTAAAAAAGCGAAATAGCACCCTATAATGAACAGTAACATTGCTAGCATGGATTGGTTTTGAATTTTCTGCATCGCTTTGTAGCGTTTAGCCGCGGCTTTTCTACGAATATCCTCTGCGCTGATATCACCAAATTCATGTTTACAGTGAGAACAGCTTTTGGCTTTGTCAGAAATTGTTTTGTTACAAGATGGACAGTTAATAATTGCCATAATACCTTTGCATTTCCCCTATATTAATTACTTCGTACTTTTCACCCTACAAACCCACGTTAAATGGCCTGATAATCAAAAGCCCTTACTCATCAATATTTTTATATTGAAATACGCCCTTGCATAATATATCAGCAAGGACGCTCTTTCAAACGTAACGTTCCGATGAAAGGTAGTCTAATATCAAGCGCTAAAGCATTGCTCTATTTAGCCACTTTTACTTTATCCCAGTATGCTTTAACCGAATCTTTCATATCTTTTCTCAGCAATAAGATACCCACTAAGTTTGGTAATGTCATGACCACTATTGCCACCGCTGACAAAGTCCATACTAAGGTGGTATCTGACACTGCAGCCCACAAGAAGGCAAATACATATACCACCCTGTAAGGCATTACCGAGGCGGGTCCAAATAAATAAGTCATGGCTCTATCGCCATAGTAGGACCAAGCGATAGCAGTTGAAAACGCAAATAGTAACAGCCCTATAGAAACGATGTATTGGCCAAAGTCACCAAAATAACCTTTGGTAAATGCCAATGTGGTGAGGGTCGCTGAGTGAATGAGCGATTTTCCATGTACAATAATATTGTCGCGCGTGATAGATCCGTCTTCAATAATTAAGGTGCCCGAAAACAGATCATCTAGCGAACCTACATGATAAGTCACTTCTTCAGCGAAAGAACGGGCGTTAATTAGCGTAAAACCGTCAGAGACTGCGACACCATTCACTACCGCAATCGTGCCATTGAAAGGCTCTATTGTAGTGCCGTCTAGTTTGTTTAAATATTGAAATACATTGGTGGAATCGGCGATATTGTCTTGCGAAAGAGAACCCTGCACGTAATACATATCAGAGCGGTCGAATATATTTTCGTGTTTTTCATTCCACACCCCAGAACTTAAAATAACTAAGCCGGTAAGAGTACATATTATAATGGTATCGATGAAAGGCTCTAATATTGACACCATACCTTCAGAAACAGGCTCTTCTGTTTTAGCAGCTGCGTGGGCAATAGGCGCTGAACCTTGTCCAGCTTCGTTTGAAAATAAGCCTCGGTTGACACCGCGGTTAAAAGCGTATGCAAAGGTTGCGCCTAAGAAACCACCCGCTGCGGCTGAGCCGGTGAAAGCGTCGGTAAAGATTGATACAAAAGCAGGACCCACATTTTCGATGTTGAAAAAAATGACCGAAAATGCACCCACGATATATACCACGGCCATAAACGGCACAACCCTAGAAGTAACTGCCGCAATACGGGTTATGCCGCCTAATATGACTAAACCCAACAGTATGGCTAACACGCTGCCCACTATCCAAGGTTCAAAGCCAAAGGTGGCTTCCATGGTGATCGCTATACTGTTACTTTGCGGTAGGTTACCGGTGCCAAATGAACTGATAACCGTGGCCACCGCGAAAACCACCGCTAGCCATTTCATGTTTAATTTTTTATCCATGTAGTACATGGGACCGCCTGAGAAGGTACCATCGGCAGTTTTTTCGCGGTACTTGTGCGACAAGGTTACTTCCACAAACTTGGTCGTCATGCCAAAAAATGCAGTGGCCCACATCCAAAATAGTGCAGCAGGGCCGCCTAGAAAAATAGCCAGTGCAACACCGCCAATATTACCGGTGCCCACCGTGCCCGAAAGCGCCGTGGTGAGAGATTGAAAATGCGTGGTATCTCCTGGAGCGCCTTTTTTGTCAAACTTGCCTGTTACTACTCTCCAGGCATGCTTAAAATAACGTATTTGCGGAAACTTTAAATAAATAGTAAAAAAAGCACCAGTACCTAATAGCGCATACGGAAACCAGACAGCAGAGCCTAAAAAACTGTCGAGTAATTTAAAAAAATCGTGTAATACGTCCACTTTATTATTCCTTTTTATTGTTGGCGTGTAAAACCGTTGACGTTGAGCTTTTGTTACCTTGTTTAACTTAGGTTTTATTTTCGCTCAAACTAATAATGTTTATTTATACGTTCTTCTTAAGAAAGTTTTTTAACAACAGCGTTAACCGCCACCAGTACATCTTCGCCCAATTGCTGACACCTTGCTATCGACCAGCCGAAGCTTTCATCAGGTAAATCCGCATTGTCTTTAAAGGGCATTTCTAAAGTGTAGGCAAGGCAATTAAACTTATGCGCAACGGCGTTATTGGCTATGGAAAGATTAGCTTTGCCCGGTTCGTCTTTGTCATAGCCATAAACATCCTGAAATTCAGGCGTGGTTGCCATTAGTGAGTCTTTGAAAGTGTCTTCGAGCATTTTAATACGCTCATCGTAACCTGGAATACCTTCACTTCCCGCCACAAAATTATACGGTAAGGCTTCATCTCCGTGAACGTCAAGAAATATATCTACGTCCGTTTCTTGCATTTTGTTGAGTACGTGAAATACCTCTGGACTTTTATCGGCGCTTGGCTTTGCCCATTCTCTGTTAAGATTTATGCCAGCGGCATTGGTACGCAGGTGTCCTCGAACGCTGCCGTCAGGGTTCATATTAGGCACAACATAAAAAACGCAGTGCTGCAGCAGTATTTTGGCAAGACCATCGTCTTCATCTAACAATCGACCCAGTAGGCCTTCGATTAGCCACTGCGCCATAGTTTCACCTGGATGTTGACGGGCTGTTATCCATACTTTATGTTTTGCGGGTGTTTGCTGGGAACTGTCTGTATCGTTGCTAGATGCGTGGGCATCAAGCTCACCGATAACAAGTAAGTTAAGTTCCCTGCCGTCGAGCGTTAAGCCAAGCAGCTCATGTCTGCAGTCAAAGCTCATTTGCGCGTTGGCAATGAGGTCTAGATGACGCTCGTAGCTGTAAGGGGCAAAGTAAGCAAAATAAACGCTGTCGTACTCTGGGGTTAAATCGATAATGAGTTGATTACCGGTAAATTCAGTGTCGACTCTAAACCATGTTTCACGATCGTAAGACGCTACAGCCTGATAACCTTTCCAACCGTCTGGATAAGCCGATTTGGCCAAGTCATTAATATGTAATTTATATTCAATGAAGGCAGTGGCATGCAGCTTAAAATGGAACCACTGGTAAAATTCAGAATCATTGTCTTTATTTATGGCCAGTTGAATATCGTTGGGCGCGTTGAGCCCTAGCACTTTAATATTGCCACTATCGAAATTGCTACTAATTGAAAGAATGGGCTTAAGTGACTTATTTGACGCATTTACGGTATTTGACATAAGCAGGCACGCACGCTTGTTATTGTTATTTTTCTGTATACTAGCAAACAAAGTAGATTTGCAAAACCTGTAATAAAAAAAAGCGGCGTAGATTGCACTAAACAGCTTTTTTAGTTTGTTCAAGCATGGTTTTGACAACGCCCCTTATGCTAACTAAGGCAGGGTTGGCACCGTTAATTCAGCCATATCGGTAACCACACGCATTACTTGCACGCTATAGCCAAATTCATTGTCATACCACACGTACAAGGTTGTGCGATTGTCGGCAACAATAGTGGCTTGCGAATCCACAATAGCTGCAGCGCGTGTACCCACCAGATCGGTAGACACTATTTCGGTTGACGAGGTGTAATCGATTTGATGCTGTAAATCACTGAATAAAGAGGTGTTACGCAAGAAAGTATTGATGCTCTCTTTGTCGGTGTTTTTTTGTAAATTCAAATTCAAAATTGCCATAGACACATTAGGCGTAGGCACACGAATCGCATTGCCGGTCAGTTTACCTTCTAGTTTAGGGTAAGCTTTAGATACTGCTTTTGCAGCGCCTGTTTCGGTAATAACCATGTTGAGGGTGGCGGCACGGCCTCGGCGTTCTGCTTTATGGTAATTATCAATCAGGTTTTGATCGTTAGTGAAAGAATGCACTGTTTCAACATGTCCACTGTCGATGCCATATTCTTCATCTAAGGCTTTTAATACCGGCGTAATTGCGTTGGTGGTGCAACTCGCGGCAGACAATATAGTGTCGCTGGGCAAAATATCGCGGTGATTAACGCCATGCACTATATTCTTAATGTTGCCTTTGCCTGGCGCGGTCAGCAGCACTTTAGCAGCGCCCTTAGCCTGTAAGTGCTGCGACAAACCTTCTTCGTCTCGCCACATGCCGGTGTTATCTACAACTATAGCGTTGCTTATGCCATATTTTGTGTAATCTATTTCACTTGGGTGATTGGCATAAATGACTTGAATAAATGAGCCGTTAGCTTTTATCGCATTGCGCTCTTTGTCTATCGTAATACTGCCGTTAAACGGGCCGTGAACGGAATCTCGACGCAACAAGCTTGCGCGTTTTTCTAAATCGCCGTCGCTGCCGCCTCTCACCACTATTGCTTTTAAACGTAGCTTGTTGGCTTTGCCTTGGCGTTCAATCATAAGCCGAGCTAGCAAGCGCCCTATTCTACCAAAGCCATAAAGTACGACATCTCGTGGCTTGTGCTCGTCAACTTTATCTAATACCTGGCTAAGTTTGGTGCGTAAAAAAGCCTGAATATTGGCATTTTCAACAGCCTTCTCACCGTAATTAAATTCGTAAGCAAGTTTGCCAATATCGATTTGACAAGGGGCAAGTTTCATTTCGCTTATTGCCTCAAGGATAGGCCAGCTTTCACGTAGGCGTAGCTTTGAGCCTTCAAACTGTCGTACTCGGCGATGCGCTTTAATAATGTCAATTACACTGGCATTGAGCACTGGTCGACCATACACTAAAATTTCTACGGCACTACCGCGATACAATCTGCCAACTATCGGTAACATTTTCTCTGCAAATTCTTGCCTTTCTTGCCAACTTGACTGTAATTCTTGTTCAAACTGCTGATTCATATAACGTTTCCTTTGCTTGTGCACTTGCCAACTTTACGCCAGTGGATATTCTATGCAAAGAACACTAAAACACCAAATTGATGGAAACTTTCAGATTTATGACATTTGTTGTTATATACACCATTACTTCTGTAATTCGTTGACAATAAGACAGCGTTCAACAAGCTTGTCACTAAAAGCAATGGTATAAACCGATAGATATGTAAAGTATTCAATGGTAACCGTAATTAAATTACATTTAAAAAAAAGGGTATACGACTAATGTCTTTTCAATATGCCGACTTTTATGGGCATCAAGGTGTTTATCAGCCTAATAACACCGGTAATTTAGGGTATTTGCCTTATTCTTAGCTCACTTTTACTTTTGAGAAATCAGCGATTTAAAGGGGTTGGTGTTAATATGCAATAAATAGCTTACACGTTAGCACTAACTCCTTTAGAGTTTTTATAGAAGTAAAGATTTGGTTTCCACCTCACAAATCTTGTGTGAAAAAACGAGGGGGATTAATAAAAAGGAAATTATAATGTTATCAAAAATAGTGGTAAATCTTTACACGCTTCTTTTGGAAATAGGACTTTGGCTTTTACTCATTGCAGGTTTCGTTGGCGGCTGGCAATCGGGAGGCGTCATAGGTGCAATAGTGGGCCTTGTTGCTTCTGCAATATTTGGTGCAGTCTTTTTCGGAGCTTTTCTAGTGCTCAATGATATTCGTGCTAGAGTAAAAGCTATTGAAGAAAAGCAATAAGCAAAAGCGTAAAATCAAGTAGATCACCTTCAGGCTAAAGTACATATGAATATAAATGCAAATTTCGATACCACGGTGGTGGTTCATGCTCAGGAACGTAAATGGATAGCGTCGCCTATGCAAGGTGTTGAGCGAAAGATGCTTGATCGTGTGGGGAATGAAGTAGCCCGTGCTACTAGCATCGTGCGATATGCGCCAGGCAGTCAATTTTCACCTCATGTTCACAATGGTGGTGAGGAATTCGTTGTTCTTACAGGTGTTTTTCAAGACGAACACGGCGATTATCCTGTCGGTACTTATATGAGAAATCCGCCGCAATCATCGCACACTCCTGGCTCTGAAGTAGGCTGTACTATTTTTGTGAAGCTGTGGCAGTTTGATCCAAATGACCAACATCAAATGGCCGCCAAGATAAAAAATGTGGATCAATCTCACAAACAGTCGTTATTTGAAAGTAAATACGAACAAGTGTTTTGCGTGACATTAAGGCCTAATGAAGTATTCGCAATTAACCATCACAAGGGGATTGAAATATTTATGCTACACGGAGAAGCTGATCTGCAAAGCAATACACACGCAATTACTATGTTTAAGTTCTCATGGTTGCGTAAAGCTGTTGACGAGCCGCTAGTGTTAACAGCAAAAACACCTGTACGGCTGTGGCTAAAACAAAACCACCTACATGACGTCGAAAAACAGCTTGAGCGAGTGCTTTGCGCATAGCTTCCTTTACATCTAAAAAAGTAGACGGGCAAGAGGGAGCTCTATTTAGCGCAGCACTTTTTGTATTTTTTGTTACTACCGCATGGACAAAGGTCATTTCGGCCAATTTTAGCGCCGCCTCTAACAATAGGAGTTTGAGACTCATGGTGATGGCCGCACTCTGGACCATGAACGTGCCCTTCTTCGCCATGTTCTACTATTTTATTTGTCATATTTGTGGCCCCATTAGATTCGACCCTATAAGTATAAAGACATTTAGTAGTGCCTCATAGCAATATCATCATGATTGACAAAGTCGATGTGCATTTCACGTGTCGGTTAATGCGTAGCAAAAATAATAAGACCATATCAATTTCGTTTAAGTCATAGCAAAAGCGTATTTTCTTAAATATTTTTAAAGCGTTAAAGTGCCGCGCTGAATTATCGTGTAAAAGAGAATGTCATGTCGTTTAGCGTAGTCTTAATGCTCGCACTATTTGTTGGTTTATTGTTTGCTATTTATGCATTTTCAAAAAAGAGCGAAAGCCTCTCTCGCAATGTATTATTTGGCTTGCTGCTAGGCAGTGTTTATGGCTTGTTGCTACAATTTTTATTTGCAACTCAGCCCGAGGTCACCAGCGCAGTATTAAGTTGGGTTGCGCTCGTGGGTCAAGGCTATGTTGGGCTGTTGAAGATGATAATAATGCCGTTGGTACTGGTGTTTATGATTGCCGCAGTAGTGCAGCTTGAAAAGCAAGGTTCCTTAGGCAAAATCTCTTTTGTGAGCATTTCCATTTTATTATTTACCACGGCTATTGCCGCTATTATAGGTATCGCCGTAACCTACGGATTTAACTTAAATATAGATGGCTTAGTGTCAGGCGCCCGCGAAACTGCGCAAATGACGAACTTACAAAGCAAAGCAAACGATGTTGCAGACTTAACGGTACCGCAAATGTTGCTAAGTTTCATCCCACAAAACCCCTTTGCTGATTTAAGCAATGATCGTTCTAGCTCGATTATTGCCGTTGTTATTTTTGGTGTGTTAGTCGGCATTGCGGCGCGCAAAGTGGTATTACAGCGCACTGACTTAGCAGGCCCCATCAAAACAGGTGTAAACGCTTTACAGGCGACCGTTATGAGCCTAGTTAAGATGATAATTTCACTTACACCCTTTGGCGTTGCAGCGCTTATGGCTAGCGTAATAGCAAACTCAAGCGGCAGTGATATTCTAAACTTACTCGCCTTTATTGTTGCTTCGTATGTGGCCATTTTGCTGATGTTTATAGTGCATGGCTTTTTGCTTAGTTTAGCGGGCGTTAACCCTAAAGAGTTTTTCAAAAAGATTTGGCCGGTACTTACCTTTGCCTTTAGTTCGCGCAGTTCAGCAGCCGCTATTCCTATGAATATTGAAGTGCAAATTAATCAGCTTAAGGTGCCACCGGCTATTGCCAACTTATCAGCTTCATTTGGTGCCACTATAGGACAAAACGGTTGTGCCGGCATTTATCCTGCCATGCTAGCCATAATGGTCGCGCCAAGCGTAGGCATCGATCCTATGACCTTAGGCTTTATACTGCCACTCATTGGCATTGTGGTGATTAGTTCATTTGGGATCGCGGGCGTTGGCGGCGGCGCTACTTTTGCAGCCTTAGTGGTTCTACCCACCATGGGCTTGCCGATTGAGGTGGTCGCCTTACTCATTTCAATCGAACCTTTAATTGATATGGCGCGCACCGCGTTGAATGTATCAGGCTCCATGATCTCTGGGGTAATAACCAGTAAAATAATAAAACCGCCTGAGTAATATAAGCGTCATAGCGGCGCAAGACCAGCCGCTGATTCAACACTAGTTTTTCTATATAAGTGCATAGAACGCGCTTGTAAACTAAACGATGGTTCAATTGGCAAAGTTGCATAAGTACTCATATTTGCCTGCGCCGTGTTTAAAAAGCACTGCCATGGCTCACTGCTTTTTAAAATAGGTAAAGTGAAATCGCGATCTTTATCTAAGCTGTTGATGCACAGCAACCATTCTTGGGACTCTGCGTTGTTGTCAATGACTATTTCGCCCACAATGTGCAGCGCAAAGCAATGATGCTCATGATTAACCCAGTCTATGTCTGTCTTAAGGCTACCATCGCGACGATACCAGTTGGCTTGCGTGACGTTTTGTCTATTATCGTAAAGATCATCATCGAAATTCATTTGCTGCAGTAACGGATTGTTGTTGCGCAAGCTAGTCATATAGCGGCAAAATTCGAGAAAAGAGTGCTTAGTTGAATCTAAAGTCCAGTCGTACCAGTTGATATTATTGTCTTGGCAGTAGGCATTGTTGTTTCCGCTTTGCGTGCGGCTTATCTCATCCCCGCCTAAAATATGCGGCGTGCCTTGGCTGAGAATTAAAGTCGCAAATAAATTACGTTTTTGCTGCTCACGCAGAGCAATTATTTTTTTATCAGTACTGGGCCCCTCAACGCCATAATTAGCGCTTAAGTTGTGATCATGCCCATCACGGTTTTCTTCTAAGTTTGCCTCATTATGTTTTTGCTCATAGCACACAATATCATGCAGCGTAAAACCGTCGTGATAGCTCACGTTGTTCACACTAGCATGCATAGGCCTAACATTTTTATGAAACACATCTCTGGAGCCTAAGAGACGGGTTGCAAACTCTCCTTTTAGACCTTTATCGCCGCGCCAGAAGCCGCGCACAACGTCTCTGTATTTATCGTTCACTTCTAGCCAATAATCGGGATATTGCCCAAGCTGATATCCTCCAGGGCCGATATCCCAAGGCTCTGCAAGCATGAGCGCTTTGTTTAAAATAGGGTCTTGTCTTAAAATTGTAAAAAAAGTCGCGTTACTTTTAAAGTCAAACGCTTCTCTGCCTAAAATACTGGCCAGATCAAAGCGAAAACCGCTAACCCCCATCTCACTGACCCAATAACGCAAGGCATCCACCAGCAAATTCAGCATAAACGGATCAGACACCTTTACGGTATTGCCACAGCCTGAATAATTAACATACTGGGGTGTTTCTGACTCATCAATATGCTGCATTAGGTAAGCGTGCGACTCACATAAGCCTCTAAAACTGAGCACTGGACCATCGGGGCCGCTTTCACAGGTATGGTTAAATACCACATCTAAAATGACCTCTATGCCTGCATCTCGATAGCTTTGTATCATTTCTTTGCATTCAGTAAACGCGTCATTTAACGCATAGCGCGGCTCAGCAGCAAAAAAATTAATAGGATTATAGCCCCAATAATTGCTCAGACCCTTTTTAGTAATAAAGGGTTCAGGCATAAACGACATTAAGGGTAAAAACTGCACGCTACTAATTCCCAATTCGCTTAAATGAGCAATAATTGCAGGATGACACGCGCCTAAATATTTACCTCTAATGGCTTGAGGCACCTCAGGGTGATTCGCGCTTAAACCTTTAATATGTGTTTCATAAATAATTCGCTGCTCAGGTTTAACGTTGAGGGGTTCAAGCTTTGTACTGGACGTTTGCATTATGCGCGCTTTAGGCACTAAAGCATGCGAGTCACCTTCATATAAACTCGGGTCCCACTGCAATGGCCTATTAAGTGCCTTTGCATACGGGTCGATGAGCAACTTATTCATATGAGAATTCGGATGGCTACGTTTATCTTTTTTAGGCCGCACACGAATAGCATATAAATGCTCATGCTTAACATTTGAAATGATGCCAAACCATTTGGACTTACTTCGCTCTTGCAAGGAAATTTGCGCTAAAGCTTGCTCATTCTCGTCAAAAAGGCAAATAAATACTTCTTCAGCGTCGGGGGCGTACACCACAAAATTACAGCCTTGCTTACATAATACGGCGCCTAGCTCTTGCATATTTCCAGGCAGTAATTCAAAGGCACTGGCCACGAATTCTTTTTCAATATTTGTCGTTTGAGACTGCTGACTCATGTTAATAAGATACTCTGTTGTAGGCTAGTAGCGAAGGTATATGCAGGCGAACTAGCGCGCTAAAATTTTAAAAAACATTGTTGCCAGAGGCGGCACAATAATATCGACGCTGTTATCAAAATCATTCGCGGCGATGGCTTTACTGCTAACGGTTTGCTTAACTTTATAGCCACTGCCGCCAAAATCTGCATCGTCGGTATTGAGTATTAATTTATATTTACCCGCAAAAGGCACACCTATTTTAAAGTGTTCATATACCGATGGGGTGAAGTTATTCACAACTAAGACCACATCGTTTTGTAAGCCGCTAAATCGGGCAAAGGATAGAATACTGTGCTGCGCATTGTTAATGTCTATCCATCTAAATCCACTATGTTCATGGTCAAGTGCGTGCAAGCATGGCTCCTTTACGTATACTTTGTTAAGCGCCCTGTAAAGATTACTTATGCCAGTGTGAAAGTTTCCATCGCCGCCTTGGGTTTGCAAACAGTCCCAGTCTAAAGACAAGTCGTGATCCCATTCAGCGATTTGTGCTATTTCATTTCCCATAAACTGCAGTTTTTTACCCGGGTGCCCGAACATGAAACCGTAATACGCGCGTAAATTAGCAAATTTTTGCCATTCATCACCCGGCATTTTTTGGATCATAGAACCTTTGCCGTGCACCACTTCATCGTGAGAGATAGGCAGCACAAAGTTTTCGTCATAGGCATATACCATTGAAAACGTCAGCTCACAATGATGATAAGCTCTGTAAGCTGAGTCTTTGGCAATATAGTGAAGCGAGTCGTGCATCCACCCCATATTCCACTTGAAGCCAAAGCCTAGGCCGCCAGCAGAAACCGGCTTTGACACGCCCGCAAAAGAGGTTGACTCTTCGGCTATCGTAATGGCCTGTGGAAATTGAGCATACACGGCTGTGTTTATCCACTGCAGCAGGCTTATCGCTTCATAATTGTGATTACCGCCGTCTACATTAGGTAGCCACTCGCCTTGATTACGAGAGTAATCCAGATACAGCATAGAGGCAACGGCGTCTACCCGAATACCATCTACTTTATATTTATCAAACCAAAACAGCGCATTAGCCACCAGTAGCTGCCGCACGGTGTCTTTACCAAAATCATAGATACATGAGTTCCAGTCTGGATGCCAGCCTTTACGGGGATCGGCATACTCATAGACATGCGTACCATCAAATTGCGCAAGGCCGTGGCCATCTTCAGGGAAATGCGCCGGCACCCAATCCACAATAACGCCAATATTTTGTTGATGACATGTGTCTACAAAAAATTTGAAGTCGTCGGGACTGCCAAAACGACTAGTAGGCGCAAACAAGCCTACCGGCTGATACCCCCATGAGCCGTCAAACGGAAATTCAGAAACGGGCAAGACCTCTATATGGGTGTAGGCCATTTCTTTAACATAAGCAATCAAGTCATGCGCAAGTTCCACATAGCTTAGGTAAGTTTTGTGAAGATCACTTGGGCGCTTCCACGAGCCTAAATGCACCTCATATATGCTCATAGGCGACTTATAAGGATCTTTTTTAGTCTGATGCCACTTAGCATCATTCCATTTATAAGCTTTATGGTCATACACCACTGATGAATGCGATGGATACTGATGTTGACTAAAGCCTATGGGATCTGATTTGTCTGGAAGTTGATGACCGTGGGCGTCTTTTATAGCAAATTTATATAGCGCACCGGGCGTTAAGTTTGGGATAAATAGTACCCAGTAGCCCATGTCTGTTTTTTGCATGGGATGTAGTTGCTTATCCCAGTGGTTGAAATCACCAATGAGTGATATTGCACTGGCATTGGGTGCAAACACTGCAAAACGAACACCCTTAACACCATTGTCGCTAGTCACTAGCTGCGCACCAGCCTGTTCATATAGGTTTTGTGGCGCACGATCAATAAAGTGCACCGCGCTATAAGCCGTTTCAGAAAACTGGTAAGGGTCGGTATAAATGTATTCGCCGTCTTGGGTATGGGCAACCACCTCGTAAAGCCGATATTTGGATTTTTCACTTTTGAGGTTTACCGTGAATAAGCCCGCGTTTGACTTTTTTAAATCAGCAATTTTTTCATGGCTTTTTGCATCTCGAATTGATAAGGCCGAAGCTTGGGGGAACCAAACACTGACAAACGCTTTATTAGCACTGCTTATCCAGCCCAACTGCGAAAATGGATGCATACAGCAGCCTTCTAAAAGTTGTTGCTCAAAGTGCATGTATAACCTCGTTGTTATAATATCGATGGCCTGCTAGGATTTTGCAACTTGATTAGCGCAGACTTAATTACCACTGGCATATTTACGACGCGCATTTAATTGCTCAGCAAGTACTCTTATTTCTGGCTTGGTAAAAATATCTTCCAAGTCATGACTCAACTTACGCCGCCAATTAGGGTATTCATTAAATGTACCGGGAATGTTAACAGGTTTATCCATTTGCAACCAATCTTCTAACTGCAAACTAAGCAAGGCACTCGTGCCGGCCGCCATGTGCGTCTGCATACCAAAGTTGAGCGCTTGCGTCATGCCCACGTGGTGCACATCCAAGCTAATTGAATGAGGAATAGCACCGTGACCGTGTAAACTATCTAGTATATGCTGCTTATTTTCATGCCGGGTGTCGTATAGCGTTTTTAGCATCTCTGCGTCTGGGTATATGCCAAGTTCTTTGCCTTGCGCCAAATCATCGCAGTGCCAATAGCCGCTCAAAGTGGGCATATCATGGGTGGTTAAGGTTGACATAGACTGCACAGGATAATGCGACGGAGAATAAAATCCTCCATCGTGGGCCTGTTCAAAAAAGAAAAGCCGATATGAATATATGCCGTTAGCCTCAAGTTTTTCGCGTATAGCGTCAGGAACAGTGCCCAAATCTTCTCCTATCACCATACTTTTATGACGAACACTTTCCAAGGCCAAAATAGCAAGTAGGTCGTCTACTGGATAATTAACGTATGCGCCTTTCGTGGCATTGTTTTCTTTATGCACCCACCATAAACGCAACAGCGCCATTACGTGATCTATACGCAGCGCACCAGAGCCTGCCATGTTTGAAGAGAACAAGTCGATAATAGGTTGATACTGCTGTTCTTGCATAACACTAGGTATCATGGGCGGCAAGCCCCATTTTTGCCCCAATGGCCCAAGTACATCAGGCGGTGCGCCAATGCTAACATCAGTGCAATACAGATCTTTATTACCCCAAATTTCGGCGCCGCCCTCGCTCACGCCCACGGCTAGGTCGCGATATAAGCCAATTTCCATACCAGCCTTAATAGCAGCCTTACTAGCTGTTGCAAACTGATCAGCGGCTACCCATTGCAAGAACAAATAAAACTCAACTAGTTTCTTTTCTTGCTTAGCAAACTGAGCAACTTCAGGTGAATCTGCACTACTGTATTGCTGCTCAAATGCTGGCCATCCCCAGTGTTCTTTGCCTTCTTTTTTTAAGGTATTTTGCAATGCTTCGAAAGTGGCTAAGGTGTGTAGACTTTTGCCGCCTGTTTTAATAAACGCTTTAAAGGCTTCATTTTGAGGTGATTTTTTGCTTAGAAATTGTTTTTTATACTCAGTGAATATCAGTGATAAAACAGTATGCTTAATGTCAGCCACACCTGCATAGTCAACAAAATCGACTTCACGTAGTTCAATCAGTTTGTGCTCAATGTTATTTTCCTGCATCCAGCTTTGCACTGCGTTTGATGTGAAACCGTCGATGATGGTCACATCAATGTACAAATAATTGAGCCAGCGGCGCGAGCTTGGTCCATAAGGGCTACATATATTTGGATTAACCGGGTATAAAGCATGAATAGGATTTAGGCCAATGAAGTCTGCGCCTAAAACAGCCAACTCATTTACTAAACGACTTAGATCAGTAAAGTCACCTATGCCCCAGTTGCGCTGGCTACGCAAGCAGTAGAGCTGGACGCTCAAGCCCCATATTTTTTTGCCTTGGCGAATGTCTTTTGGAATAAAGCAGCGAAGGGGCGCAATAATAAGATTGCTTTTGCTCATTATTTTGCGGCCCATTAGCAACTGTAGTTCATGGTAACCAAGGGCCTTATTTTTTTCTGCATAAATATCTTTTTGCACGTTTAACGGAAGCTCAATGAGGTATTCTTGCCATTCTAAACCTTCAATTTCTCGCGCTGCTAAGAGATGCGCATCAACAGGTGTAAATTTATAGATAATCGACTTACCCGATTCCAGCACAAATTTAAAGGTGTGAAGCTTAGCTGCGTTGCTAATAGATGTGCGCATATTAACCGTCAGTTTGGCGCCTATTCTTAGCACAAGAACAGGCGCCAGCGGGCGTAACCAATAATCAGAGGCTTGGGCTTCGAGCTGCTGCGCTAAGATGTTTTCGTCGTCTACTTGATAGCCCATCGATTTGAGCAGCTCTTGTTGGGTTTCACGCTGGATTATCGCTGGTTTACCCCATGCGTCTATATAATTAGAACCTATACCTTGTTGCTCAATTAAATAGTCTGTTAGTTGTGTCATTATTGTATAAATCCCAAGTGGCTTTAGCTTTTATGAAAATTGTTTACTAAAAAATCGACAGCGGCAGCAAATGAAGTAGTCGCCTACTGCTAGGATCACATACTTTATGGCCTTAGTGAACTACTAGCGCGCATCGTATCGTTTCGCTTTGATCAGTTAATTATCTCATGCATATTATAATATTAAGGAAGGCAGTAATCACTTTATTTCATTGCCTACTGTATATGTAATAAAACAACAGATGCCAATAAAACTTTGCTTTATAGTAAAATATTGTGCATAATTTCGTAATTAAATTACAAAAAAATAGAGAGCATCATGACAATTAAATTAGGAATAAATGGCTTTGGCAGAATTGGTCGCTTAGTAATGCGTGCGGCCATGGCACGCAACGACATAGAAGTTGTGGCAGTAAACGATTTAATAGACATTGACTATATTGCCTATATGCTTAAATACGATTCAACACACGGTCGCTTCAACGGCAGCGCTGACGTAAAAGACGGCCATTTGCTCGTAAACGGTAAAACAGTGCGTGTTACTGGTGAGCGTGATCCCGCAAATCTAGCGTGGGACGATGTTGGCGTCGATGTGGTAATTGACGCAACGGGCATATTCCTCACACAAGAAACCGCACAAAAACATATTGATGCGGGTGCCAAAAAAGTCGTTTTATCTGCACCTAGTAAAGATGCTACGCCTATGTTTGTTATGGGTGTAAACCATAATGATTACGCGGGAGAATTAATTGTATCTAACGCTTCTTGCACAACCAACTGTCTAGCGCCTATTGCAAAAGTACTACATGATAGTTTTGGTATTAAAGACGGCTTAATGACGACCGTGCATGCTACTACCGCCACACAAAAAACGGTCGATGGCCCGTCTTTAAAAGATTGGCGCGGCGGCCGTGGCGCATTGCAAAACATCATTCCTTCATCTACTGGCGCTGCCAAAGCCGTTGGAAAAGTAATACCTGCCTTGAATGGCAAGCTCACGGGTATGGCACTGCGCGTACCTACTGCAAACGTATCGGTAGTAGATTTAACTGTCAATTTGTTAAAGCCAGCTAGCTACGATGAAATTTGCGCAGTTATGAAAACAGCCGCTAACGGCGAGTTAAAGGGCATTTTGGGTTACACTGAAGACGCAGTTGTGTCTAACGATTTTATTGGCGATACTCACTCTTCTGTGTTCGATGCCGCTGCAGGTATCGCACTTACTGACACCTTTGTGAAGGTGGTATCGTGGTATGACAATGAGATGGGCTATTCACATAGGGTGCTTGACTTGGTTGCGCATATCTCTAAATAATAATGTAGCACACTAGGCATTACCTTAAAAAGCGACCTCGGTCGCTTTTTTATTGATTAGGAGATATCCATCTATGCAACACCAGTCGCAAGGCCAGACAGAAATAGTAAACGAGTGTCTAGCGGTAATAGATAAAGTAGGCAGCGTAGATATTCAGCAATTGGAGCGTTATGGCCATTGTTTAATCTTGGAAAACGCCTATTGCCGCGTGGTAATAAGCCTCTTTGGTGGACAGGTTTTATCGTATATTAATAAGTTTGATAATAAAGAAAGGCTATGGCTAAGTAAACTGGCTATTTTTGATGGCAAAGCCCCAATCAGAGGAGGCATTCCTATTTGCTGGCCTTGGTTTAGCAACCACACAACAAATGCTGATTATCCAAGTCATGGATATGCGCGTACGCAAATGTTTCGCCTGTTAAATGCACAAGAAACAGCAAGTAGCAATAAGATACATAGCACTAGCGTCACCTTAGTACCCTCTCAATTAGAACAATATGCTTACTCAAATATTGATATGTCATTAGTTGTTACACTCAGTGACAGGCTGTGCGTTGAAATAGTTTCCACAAATAAAGGCTGCGAAGCAGTTTTGCTAACGCAGGCATTGCACAGCTACTTTTTAGTTGACGACATTCATCAAGTTCACCTTAGCGGTGTTAATACGCCTTATGATGATAAAGTCAACGCTACTAAAAACAACAAGCCGCCAGATGTTTACAATTTCACAAAAGAGGTGGATAGGATCCATCTCTTTAATCACCTTCTATACACACATAAGCAGACAATAAATATATGCAAAACACACGCTGCACCGCCTCAAAACAGCCAGCATATGGTTAGTCAAATGATAGAACAAACCGGACACGATGCTACTGTTGTATGGAACCCGTGGGTTGATACATCAGCGGCCATGAAGGATATGCAAAACAATGGTTATAAAACAATGCTTTGTATAGAGGCTGCAAATACAGCGAATGCAAAAAAACCACTAATACTAGGACCGCTTCAAACCCACAAACTATCGCAAACAATATTTTAAAATGAAATAAAAGAGGTCAAAACTAAATTTAAATAGCCATCGCTTTTTTAGCTAGCGCGGTGAGTACATGCCACTGCTTGTTTTCGATAGCATCGTTTGGTACGAGCCATGAGCCGCCTACACACGC
The DNA here is from genome assembly GCF_001756615.1 of Glaciecola punicea. NCBI lineage: Bacteria > Pseudomonadati > Pseudomonadota > Gammaproteobacteria > Alteromonadales > Alteromonadaceae > Glaciecola > Glaciecola punicea. Next base: position 119,279 of record NZ_LZXY01000005.1, on the reverse strand, counting down.
TACGTTAGGTAAGGCGAGATATTCTTTATAATTGTCGGGACCAATACCCCCGGTGGGACAAAATATAGTATTGGGGAAAGGGCCGCCGATAGATTTAAGTGCTTTAACGCCGCCGGCTGCTTCTGCCGGAAAGAACTTCAGATGATCGTAACCGGCATCATTTGCTTTCATCAAATCAGAAATATTGGAAACACCTGGAATAAGTGGAATACTGCCTTTTATTCCAGCGCTTAATAAGGCTTCTGTTAAGCCGGGACTTATGGCGAATTTTGCGCCAGCGTTGGTCACCGCTCTTAATTGCTCTTCGTTTGTAACCGTGCCTGCACCAACGTAGGCTTCGGGTAATTCTTTTGCAATGGCTTCTATTACCGCTAATGCTGCTTTAGTGCGTAAGGTAACTTCAAGCACATTGATACCCCCGGCTAAAAGGGCACGGGCAATGGGTAAGGCATCTTCCAGTTTTTCTACCACAAGCACAGGTACTATCGGGCCTTGACTAAATACATCCGCTGAGGTGATGGTCCAGTTATTCATATTCATTCGTTCTCTACAGTATGTTGTATAAGGTAAGCCAAAGCTCCTAACAAGCCATGGTCAGGCTCTCTAATTAAATAAGTGGGAACATTCTTAACGTAGTAGGCAAATTCCCCTTTTGCTTCAAATCTTGCCCTAAAATCACTTTGTAAGAAATAATCACCTAAATGACCCGTTACACCACCGCCAATAAAGATACCGCCTGTGGTACAAAGGTTTAACGCTAAATTACCTGCAAAGCTGCCCATTATGCGGCAAAACTGCTTTATGGCTAGCGCAGCCATTACGTCACTGTTGTCTAATCCAGAGGCGGTAACACTGGAAGGGTTTTTAAGCCTAATTTCATGACCATAGTGCAGGCAAAGCGCGCTGTAGATGTTTACAATCCCCCGCCCAGAGAGTACTTCTTCAGCAGACGCGCGACCGTACTTCTTCTGCAGGTACTGCCATATTACTATGTCGATTTCGTCGGTAGGCGCAAAATCAACGTGACCACCCTCACCGTCTAACGTTTTCCAGCCGCTAGACGTCCACGTTAAATGCTCAACACCTAAGCCCGTTCCTGGACCAAAAACCGCAATGTTGCCGTGCTCTTTCGCACTGCCTTGGCCAAGCTGAATCACCTGATTATGAATTAGCGTAGGCAGTGAGTGAGCAACCGCAGTAAAGTCGTTGATAACATACAAGTTATCTAGTGCCAGTTGGGCTTTGAGCTTAGTTTGTGAAAACGCCCATGAATGATTAGTCATTTTCACAAGGTCATTACTGACAGGGCACGCAATGGCAATACAACCTGCACTAAAATGATCGCTAGTGGTATTTTCCTGAAACTGCAAAATAGCTTCGCCGATGCTGTCAAAATCAGCGCATAAGTATTTCTCTATTTTAGCTACCTTGCCATTTTCTATAAGCGCTAACCTAATATTAGTGCCGCCTACGTCAGCTACAAAGCGGTGCGACATCTCAAAGCAATCCTGAATCTAGTTTGTCTTGCTCAATAAATAAAGAACAGGCACCCTGTTCTGCACCCGTTAAGGTTGAACGCATACCCGCAAAAAGCTCTCGGCCCATACCTTGATGACTGGCTGTTAAATCTAGGCTTGCTTGGGTGCGAGCGGCTAAATCGACTTCACTAACGTGCAGGGTCAACTTACCCGTTGAGGTGTCAATTTCAATTAAGTCGCCGGTGTTAATTTTACCAATAAGACCGCCTTTAAATGCCTCTGGTGTTAAATGTATGGCGGCTGGCACTTTGCCTGATGCGCCCGACATTCTGCCATCAGTTACCAAGGCGACTTTAAAGCCCTTGTCTTGCTGTACGCCCAAGGGCGGCGTTAAACGATGTAATTCAGGCATGCCTATTGCCGCAGGTCCTTGAAAACGCACCACAACCACACAGTCTTTATCAAGCTCACCTGACTTGAACGCTGCGTCAAAAGAATACTGGTCTTCAAATACAACCGCGGGTGCTTTGATTTTACAATGCGGTTCACGCAGCGCCGATGTTTTCATTACCGCACGCCCTAAATTACCCGTAAGCACCGACAAACCGCCATCTGGTTTGAATGGATAGTTGATGTCAGCAACCACCTCCTTGTCGAAAGATTCTGCAACCCCTTCAACCCACGTAAGCTCTCCATCTACAATGCGCGGTTCTTGGGTATATCGCTCAAGACCGTAACCACAGATTGTGTTTACATCGTTATGCAATAGCCCTTTGTCTAGCAGTTGTTTAAACAATAAAGACATGCCACCCGCGGCGGTAAAGTGATTAATATCGGCTGAGCCATTAGGGTAGATACGCGTAATTAAAGGAATAGCGCTTGATAAATCAGCAAAATCGTCCCAGTTTACAATCAAACCTGCTGCCCGAGCGACAGCCACCAAATGCATCGTATGATTAGTTGAACCCCCTGTGGCTAATAAGCCAACAAGACCGTTAACCATCGCTTTAGCATCGACTATATGACCAATAGGCATGTAGTTATCGCCTAAGTCGGTTAATCGTGTTACTTGTCTAGCGGCGGCGCCGGTTAGGGCTTCTCGTAGTTCAGTACCAGGATTCACAAAAGATGAACCTGGTAAGTGTAGACCCATCATTTCAACCACTAATTGGTTACTGTTTGCGGTACCATAAAAAGTGCATGTTCCTGGTGAATGATATGACTGTGACTCCGCGTCAAGCAGCTCCTCGCGACCTACTTTGCCTTGCGCAAATTCTTGCCTAATGCGCGCTTTTTCTTTGTTAGGTAAGCCTGATGGCATCGGCCCTGCAGGCACAAAGATAGTCGGTAAATGGCCAAAACTTAGGCCGGCTAAGAGTAAACCAGGCACTATTTTGTCGCAAATGCCCAGCATAAGCGCACCGTCAAACATATTGTGAGAAAGGCCAATAGCGGCGGCCATTGCAATATTGTCGCGGCTCATTAAGCTCAATTCCATACCGGGATTACCTTGTGTAACGCCATCGCACATAGCCGGCACACCGCCAGCAAACTGTGCAACGCTGCCTACTTCAGAAATCGCTTTCTTGAGTTTTTGCGGATAATCTTCATAAGGTTGATGCGCGCTTAGCATATCGTTGTATGACGACACAATAGCAATGTTTGCTTTGATCATGTTGCGCAAGTCAACTTTGTCTTCTTTGCCACACGCAGCAAAGCCATGAGCCAAATTGCCACACGACAGCTCGCCTCTTAATGGGCCCTGCTTGCGCGCACGTTCAATTTTGGCTAGGTAAGCAGCTCTTGACACTTGGCTGCGTGCTATAATTCGGTCGGTTACTTCTTGTATCATAGTATTCATATAAATTCCTCACGGTGACCACATTAGATTAACATTAGCGTGCTGGCATACGGCTATTATGGGCTTCTCTAACTCGGAAAAGTTAGCTAAGGCATCGTCTAATATGGCTTTCTTCTTTGTGCCTGTTAAATGCAGAAAAACCTGCTTTGCATTTACAATTTTTGCCAACGACATAGACATCCGCTGATGCGGCGCGGTAGCGGGTGTTGTCGCAATTGCACTTAAGCTACGCGACAAATTCAAGCCTTCACTTATTTGCTCACTACAGGGGAAAAGCGAGGCGGTATGACCGTCTTCGCCCATGCCTAAAATCAAAACATCGAAAGACTCATCGATAGCATCTACACGTACACTTACCTCACGTTCTGCGTCTTGTGGATCTTTGTGCGAGGTTGTCAAGCTCACAAAAGTAGCTATCGAAGCTTTATTTAGCAATAAGTTTTCACGCACTAATTTCTCATTGCTGTCAGGATGACTCGCATTTACCCAACGTTCATCAGCAAGGGTGATCACTACCTTGTCCCAGGCTAGGTCTATCTGCGACAGCACCATAAATAGTGGTTTAGGTGTTGTTCCCCCACTTACCACAAGCGAAGCTCTGCCTTTTTCAACAATGGCCTTAGCTAGCGCCTCAATGATTCTTTTAGCAAATGCTTTCGTTAAATCATGTGCTGAGTCAAATTCATTTAATATCAGTGCCATAAATAGTCTTACTTCTTTCTCTTGATTTTACTTTCATACCAGTTACGTTCTTCACGCGCTAGTAAAGCGATAGAAGAAACAGGCCCCCACGTTCCAGCCTGATATGGTTCTGGCGGTTCATTGGTCTTGTTCCAGGCTGTCATAATAGAGTCGACCCATTTCCATGCCTGCTCTACTTCATCGCGTCTTACAAATAATGCTTGATTGCCTATCATTACCTCGAGCAAAAGCTTTTCGTAGGCGTCGGCAATTCTGCGATCGCCAAACTCTTCTGAAAAACTCAAATCAAGCTTGCTTTTTTGCAAGTCCATCGATCCTGAACTAGTTAAGCCCGGCACTTTATTCATCACCGTGACCTCAACGCCTTCTTCGGGCTGCAGCCTAATTACCAGTTTATTGGCAGGTAATGAGGCAAAACTATCGCTGAATAAATTATGCGGCTGACGCTTAAAATAAATGACGATTTCGCTTACTTTGGCCGGCAGACGTTTACCAGTGCGTAAATAGAACGGCACACCAGACCAGCGCCAGTTGTCTATTTCAGCCTTAATGGCCACGAACGTTTCGGTTTTACTTGTTTCAATGGCATCGGGCTCTTCTAAATACCCTGGCACTTCTTTACCAGCAACAAAGCCTAAGCCGTACTGACCGCGTACGGTTTTTTGAGCAACGTTACTTGCATCTATTGTGCGCAGCGCTTTCAATACTTTTAGTTTTTCGTCACGAATACTGTCTGCGTCTAGGGTGGTAGGTGGCTCCATCGCAATAAGCGACAGGATTTGTAGTAAATGGTTTTGCACCATATCGCGCATTTGACCTGCGCTGTCAAAATAACCCCAACGGCCTTCAATTCCGACCGACTCTGAGACACTAATTTGAACATGATCGATACAGTTATGATCCCAGTTCGTGGCGAAAATAGAGTTAGCAAATCGCAGTGCAATTAGATTAAGAACGGTTTCTTTGCCTAGGTAGTGATCAATTCGATAAATTTGACGCTCTTTAAAAAACTCAGCCACTTGATCATTGATAACCTCAGACGATTTAAAGTCATGCCCAATGGGTTTTTCCAGCACCACGCGTACCGTTTCGTCAATAATACCGGCTGCATCCATTCCTTTACAAATATCACCAAACAAAGACGGTGGTGTAGCAAAATAACATACCATCAATCTTTGCGAATCGACGTGCTCGCACAATTTTTTATAATCTTCGTGATTCACCATATTAATCATGGCGAAGTCGAGCCTTTTTGCAAAACGCTTCCACGTGTCTTCGCATATTTCTTCGCCTAAAAATTTGACGATGTTTTCACGCACTGTTTTAACAAACTTTGTGTTAGACAATGTCTGCCTAGCCACGCCCGTTATGGTGGTGCCTGCATGCAGTAAGTTTGCTTTGTCTAATTGATATAAAGAAGGCAGAAGCTTACGCCTCGCTAGGTCGCCTAGCGTACCAAACAAGACAAAGTCTATCGGTTCGTACTTTTTTTCTACAACCATTGTTCGCCTCAAATAAGGTAAGCGCTGTGAAAGATGTAACAACGCCATCATAATTAGTAATTGTAGGTGTAGTAAACTACAAATGTAGTAAAATTACAAATTAATTTCGTTATTTAGGCGTCAATGACATTTGCCTATACCACCGCATAAAACAGGCAAATACCCACAAAAAAAAATAAATAAAACTCATGTTTATCAATATTTTGAATATTTATCGCAGGATTTTTAAATAGTGTTAACTAGCCAAATAACAACCTAACTGGATGTTAGCACTTCTGTAAACTTTCAGTATTTTCGTCAAAAAATTACAACAAATATGACAAAAGCAAAAATTAGCTTTATCATAGCGCTCATTATCCATTTATTACATGTAGCAAAATGATGAATGTACTAGAAAAAATATCAAGTGATATGTCTGAGTTCAGTAAGTCTGAGAAAAAAGTAGCAGAAGTTATTTTAGCTAACCCACAGTCGGCTATTCATTCTAGCATTGCGACTTTAGCGAAGTTGTCCAATGTAAGTGAGCCTACCGTGAATCGCTTTTGCAGACGCTTAGATACCAAGGGCTATCCCGACTTTAAACTGCACTTAGCGCAAAGTCTCGCAAACGGCACACCTTATGTAAATAGGCACGTAGATGAATTTGACGGCCCTGCGGAATACACCAATAAAATTTTTGAATCTACTATGGCATCGCTTGAAGTAGCGCGCCAGTCAATAGATATTGCAATGGTAAACCGGGTGGTTGATTTGCTCACCCAAGCCAAAAAGATTTCTTTTTTTGGGCTCGGCGCATCTTCTTCGGTTGCCCATGACGCCGTCAATAAGTTTTTTCGCTTCAATGTGCCAGTTGTTTATTTTGAAGACATTCTAATGCAGCGAATGAGCTGTATGAATAGTACAGAAGGCGACGTAGTAATTTTTATTTCGCATACCGGGCGCACAAAAAGTTTGGTCGATGTAGCGCAAATAGCGCGCGCAAACGACGCCATGGTTATCGGTATTACCAGCGCCGACACACCCTTAGCCAAAGAATGTAACTATGTTTTATCTTTAGAAGTGCCAGAAGACACTGATCTGTATATGCCGATGGCCTCGCGAATAGCACAGTTGACGCTAATTGACGTGCTAGCCACAGGGTTTACTTTGCGCAGAGGCAATAAATTTAGAGAAAATCTGAAACGCCTAAAAGACACTTTGCGAAGTTCTAGATACGTGAAAGATAACCTGTAGAAAAGGCAAGCTGCAAAGTGCTGTAAAAAGATACGTAATACAATTTGTCTCCATTAAATCACATTAAATCATATTAAAAGAGAGCAAAAGCAATGTCTAGTAGAGCAAAAGCAATGTCTAGAAGAACAAAAATATTGGCTACGTTAGGACCCGCAACCGACTCAAGTCAAATGATAGAAGCCATAGTGAAAGCTGGGGCTAACGTTGTGCGCATGAACTTTTCTCACGGCAGCGCGCAAGATCATATAGAGCGCGCGAAGCGGGTTCGCGAGGTAGCTAAAAAATTAGGCGTTTATGTGGGAATATTAGGTGATTTACAAGGTCCCAAAATACGCGTGTCACGCTTTATAAATGACTCCGTGGTATTGATGATGGGCCAAAAATTTGTATTAGATGCTGAACTCGGCAAATTTGACGGCACCGAAACCTCCGTTGGTATAGATTATAAGGCCCTTCCTGATGATGTAAAAAAAGACGATATCTTATTGCTCGACGACGGCCGTATTCAGCTTAAAGTCATCTCGATTGATGGTCGAAAAGTCCACACCGAAGTTACAGTGCCCGGCAAGCTGTCAAATAACAAAGGTATTAACAGACTCGGCGGCGGACTGTCAGCGCAAGCGCTTACCGAAAAAGACAAAGAAGATATAAAAACCGCAGCGTTGATGGATGTCGACTATTTAGCGATTTCATTTCCACGTTCAGGCGCAGACCTTGACTACGCTCGAAGCTTGGCAGAAGCTGCTGGCTGCTTTGCTAAAATATGCGCAAAGGTTGAGCGGGCTGAAACAGTTGCGTCCGACGAAGCGATTGACGATATCATCAGCGCTTCAGACGCGGTGATGGTTGCTCGCGGTGACTTAGGCGTTGAAATTGGTGACGCTGAGCTAGTTGGGGTACAGAAAAAACTAATTTCACGTTCTCGTCAGCTTAATAAAATAGTGATTACCGCGACACAAATGATGGAATCGATGATTGAAAGCCCAATGCCCACAAGGGCTGAAGTTATGGATGTAGCAAACGCAGTTTTAGACGGTACCGATGCGGTAATGCTATCGGCTGAAACCGCCGCAGGCAAATTCCCCGTAGAAACCGTTGCCGCCATGGCACGAGTGTGTTTAGGCGCTGAGACTCACTCAAGCGTAAAAATATCAAAGCATAGGATGGCTGAAAACTTTCAGGATGTAAGTGAAACATTGGCAATGTCGGCAGTGTATGCGGCAAACCACTTGCCCAGTATTAAAGCCATTGTTGGCTTAACCGAAAGCGGCACTACGCCAAAGCTCATGTCGAGACTTACCACAGGCCTACCCATTATTGCCATGTCTCGTCATATTCGCATTCTAAATGTGATGTCTTTATATCGCGGCGTCACGCCGATTTATTTTGATTCTACAGACTGCCTACCTGGTTTTTTAACCCGCGAAGTGGTGGAAGTCTTGAGAGAAAATAATATTTTAAATGTAGGTGATAAGTTTATTTTGACCTATGGCGATCAAATGGAAACCGTTGGTGCAACTAACGTGTGTAAAATAGTCACCGTATCGTAAAGTCATAGCCGTCGTTACAGGCTAAAAAAGGATTGAAATATTCAAAATATGCCTTAGCTACGAATGTTGATCAATGGTTGATATGCATGTATCAAATAAAGTAATTATCTTTTTTATAGCGTGTTCGTGTACCTTTTATGTAGCGCTTAATTTACACATTACCTTAAGGAAAATACAATGAGTGAACATCCTCAATACGACATAATTGTTTTTGGCAGCACCGGCTTTACCGGGCGCTTAGTCGCACAATATTTGCAAAAGACCTACAGCATAAATAAAAACAATGAAATAAAGTGGGCAATGGCGGGGCGCAGCCAAGAAAAACTTGAAAGTGTGCGAGACGAAATGCACATAAGCAAAGACATAGACCTCATTATCGCAGACAGCAATAATGAACAAAGCATGCAGTCTTTGGTTAAACGAACGAAAGTCGTTTTAACCACCGTTGGACCTTATCAAATATATGGTGAAAAACTATTAAAAGCATGTGTAGATGCCGGCACCGGCTACGTCGATTTGTGCGGCGAACCTGCTTGGATGCATCAGATGATTGCTAAATATCAAAGCGCTGCAAAAGAAACAGGCGCTGTTATTGTGTTTTCTTGTGGCTTCGATTCAGTCCCATTTGACCTAGGTGTGTACCACCTTCAAGGCCATGTAGAACAAGTTGCCGGCAGCACCTTAAACTACGTCAAAGGCCGCGTTAGAAAAATGCAGGGGACATTTTCGGGCGGCACAGCAGCAAGTTTAAAAGCTACTATTGTGGCCGCTAAGCAAGATAAAAGCATAATGCAGGCGCTGATTAATCCCTACTCTTTAGCCACGTCTGAAGTATTAGTAGAGCAGCCGCGCGGCGATAAACCTTATTTTGATGAGTCACTGCAGTCATGGGCAGCGCCTTTTATTATGGCCGCTATTAACACCAAAAACGTGCATCGCTCAAACTATTTACTCGACTATGCCTATGGTAAAATGTTTAAGTACGATGAAATGATGCTAACAGGATCCGGTGATAAAGGTGAAGCGATTGCTAATCATGTTGCAAATGATAAATCACTAGGCGGTAAAGATGGTCCTAAACCAGGTGAAGGACCAAGCGCCGATGAGCGAGAAAATGGCTTCTATGATATTTTATTTATAGGTGACCATGAAAATGGTGAAACTTACAGCGCAAGCGTTGCTGGTTATTTAGATCCTGGATATGGCTCAACCTCACGCATGATTAGCGAAAGCGCAATTTGCCTTGGGCAACTTCAAGACGGCCTAGCAGGAGGGTTTTACACCAGCGCCTCTGCACTAGGAAATGCGCTAATCGAACGCTTAGAAAAATATGCTGGGCTGGTTTTTAAAATTGAGAGTGCTTAAACACCTATATTGTTTCAAAGCCCGGGAATAGAACGACGACTAATCTAAGTCCATGTCTCAACAAACTTAGCCGTGTCTCGTGGTTTACGCGGCATTGCTTTTAACGGTGTAGTGCCTAAATATAAGAAGCCTAAAATTTCATCTTCTTGTTTGCAATCCATTGCGACTTTAACATCGTGGTTTTGTGCGTACCAACCTGTACGCCAAATACCCTGAAAGCCTTGCGCTATAGCAGCCATCTGCATCGCTTGAACAGCGCAAGCAGTGGAGGCAATCTGCTCTACTCTTGGCACGCTTTCATCTTGCGTATAGTTGCAAATTGCCACGATTACCATGGGCGCACGCATCGGCAAAGCAGGTGCGCGCTCGATAGACTCGGGGCTTGAATTTTTCTTTATCGCCGCTTGTTCAAAAATACTGCCCAATTTACGCAAGCCTTCGTCAGCGCACACAATAAAGCGCCATGGCGACAATAATTTGTGATCAGGCGCACACAGCCCGGCTTGTAAAATATTATTAAGGGCTTCACCGCTTGGTGCGGGTGCTTGAAGTCGAGGCTGTGAAGTTCTGTTAAGTAACAGTTCTAGTGCTTGCATAAGCTGTCCTTGAAAATCTAGAAGGATGATCGTTGCTGTCGTTGTAAGCGTAAAACGCTAACAATAAACATTCAACGCTAATATTATCGTTTGATTGTATATTTAATACAACGGCGGTAAAACCTATACGAAAATTTTTTTAAAATAGATTCTACGATCAGGACATCAGTCAAAGTAAAACATGACAACAAACTTTACATAGAATGCCGATAAGCCATGATCAGTACAAAAAAAGTGTGGGTATACAATGGCACGAGCGTTGCAAAATATAATGCGAAAACATCGGCCTAAAGTGCGGTATTATAAGCATAAAGCGGCTTTGTTGATGACTTTGGCTAACAACGATCATAGTATAATAGCATATGTCTTAAAAGTGTGGCTCCATCCCATGAACACAAGTCCCAATGATAAAGCACCCTTGAGTTTAAAAAAATAAAAAATACTAGCAACATAAAAATTAGGTGTAATGGCATCTAATTCATACAAGTAATAACAACTTATTACAAATTAACATTGTGTATCTATTCCCTGTTTTTAGTAGACTACACATCTAAAGAAAATAAAAGGTAACGTTAATGTCAGGAAAAAGTAGTTTCACCAAGTCGTTGTTTGTAGGGATTTGGAATGGACTTAACTTCGGCCGCCGCTTGCTGTTGAATATTTTGTTTTTAATTATCATTATTGCGATAGTAGTGGGTATTTCTACCTCCGGTTCACAAAAACCGGTGGTCGCCAAAAATAGTGCGCTTATGTTGAATCTTTCTGGCAATCTAGTGATTCAAAAAACATGGGTAGATCCAGCTGAATTGTTCATTTCACAAATAACGGGACAAGGTCAAGACGAGCAAGAGATTCTACTTCGAGACCTTATCAACGTGATTGAAAATGCAGCTAAAGATGAACGTATTGGCGCTATTGTGTTAGATCTTGATGGTTTTGGCGGCGGCGGCATGGACAAGCTTAAGCAAGTAGGTGAGGCTTTGCAGGCTTTTAAAACCTCAGGCAAACCTATTTATGCCATTGGTGACTACTTTGGACGGGCGCAGTATTATTTAGCTAGTCATGCAGACAATGTATACGTGCACCCAATGGGAGCTTTGCTAATGGAAGGCTATACACGTTACGGAACCTACTTCGCTGAAGCTTTAGAAAAACTTAAAGTGTCGACTCACGTTTTTAAAGTAGGTAAATTCAAGTCTGCGGTTGAACCTTATTTGCGCAACACTATGTCGCCTGAAGCAAAGCTTGCAAACGAGGCATGGTTAAATGAAATGTGGAGCATGTTCAAGGCAGATGTTGCGGCCTCACGCGGCTTTGACGAGCAAAACTTTGATGAAACATTTGATGAATTACTGACCAAATTTAGCGCCGTCAACGGTGACTTTGCACAATATGCACTGGCTAACAATTGGGTCGATGGATTGAGAACACGGGCACAGTTTCGCAGTGAGTTAGTCGAGCTATTAGGCGCAGCTAAAGAGGGCGAAACGTTTAATCAAGTGAGCTACAAGGCATATTCAAAGCTACTTAAACCTGCTTTTCCTAGGTCTAATCACAGCGGCGGTGACAAAGTCGCAGTGATTGTTGCAAAAGGCAATATTATGGACGGCAAACAAGACCCTGGTGCTATAGGCGGCGATAGCACAGCACAGTTGCTGCGTAAAGCGCGCAACAACGACAGTGTTAAAGCGGTTGTACTGCAGGTAGACTCGGGCGGGGGTAGCGCTTTTGCATCTGAGGTAATTCGCCAAGAAGTTGAGTTATTGAAAGCCGCCGGTAAACCAGTTGTAGCCTCTATGAGCAGCGTGGCTGCATCAGGCGGATACTGGATTTCAGTAAGTGCAAATAGAATATTTGCCGAACCTAGCACGATTACGGGCTCAATTGGCATTTTTGGACTACTCGCCACATTTGAAAACTCCTTCAACTACTTAGGCGTGAATAGCGATGGAGTCTCAACTAACGAACTTGTTGGTATGTCGGTTAACCGTCCCTTGGCTGAAGGTTATAAAGCATTACTACAAATGAACATAGAACGTGGATATGAGCGCTTTATTACACTCGTAGCACAAGAACGCGGTATGACCCTTGAAGAGGTCGACAATGTTGCGCAAGGCCGCGTATGGTTAGGCACTCAAGCACTCGAGCTTGGCCTGGTTGATGAGCTTGGCGGTCTTGAAGAAGCCGTAGCATATGCTGCTCAACTGGCTGAACTGGAAGACTTTTCACAAATTTATCTTCAACGCGAGCTAAGCGATGACGAAAAAATGTGGGCTAATTTGCTGAATAATGCCAGCGCCCTTATGTCGGGTTTAAAGATTAATTATAAGCCAAGTCCACTGATGCAGTTAGCCAAACAAGTCGAAGCGCAAACTGCGTTTATGAGCAAATTAAACGACCCAATGGCTACATATGCGATTTGTATCGAATGTACGATGGTTGAATAAATACGCCTCTAAATAAAACTTGAAAAGAGCCTATTTTACAGGCTCTTTTTTTAATAAGTACTGACTATTCTTTTTTACCTAAAGTCTGTTATCTAAAAAATGCTAGCAATTACCTTACAACACACCGCACAGGCTAGACTAAACGAGCTATTTAATACTGCTGTAAAGAAAATCGCTGTGCGCCATACTGCAGACTTATTTACACAGCCAAGCTTGATGTTTACGCAAAGAGGTAAAATAGCAGCAAGTGCCCTCCTTCAAAAAAATATTATAAAAATCAATCCAATTCTATATGCGCAAAACACAAACTATTTTATATCGCATACTATTGCGCACGAGTTAGCCCATATTATGGTTTATCAGCTATACGGATTAACCGCAAAACCTCACGGTCTACAGTGGCAAAAAATCATGCTGGAGATATTTGACGTGCCGCCTAAAGTGACGCATACACTAGATGTAAGCGCCGTGGCTATGCGCGAAGTAATCTATAAATGTGTATGCAAGGTAATACCGCTATCGCTTATTAGGCACAACAAAGTAGTAAGAGGAAAACAATCATATGTGTGCAGAAAGTGCAAAACCGTTTTAACACAATTACACTAGAACAAGTTTTTAGTGAACGCTTTATCAAGCTCTTTAAACGCGGTGCGAAGCAACACGGCGAGTTCTTTGAACGTAGGCTTTGCGCTTTGACGCTGAAGTTGACAGCCCTGCTGCTGCATTTTGGCATAAAGATCTTTGTACCAATTGCTTATTTGAGGAGGTAAAACCTGCTCGCTTCTGTGGCCTAACCACAAAATACCTTGAAGAGGTAAGCTCAAAAAGAAAATACCCAAAGTGATCGCCTGTACCAATGCCTCTAAGCCCAAGTATTGAAGCTGCATGGCGACAACAATAACCGCAATTGCTGGCATCACCTTCATACCAAACTTGGTAGCGGCAATAATTCTGCAGTCAGGGAATAACGCATAAAGCTGTTTTTGCATAGGCCAAATACGCATGTACTCTTGGCCCGATTTTAAATATGTAACCATTTTTTTCATCGCTAAAAAGCCAATATCGTTGGAAATCCACAAAATTAATATTAGCATAAAAGCAAGGCTTTACGATAAACAAAAAAAATTAATGCTTGCTAATGTGTAAATAATACTATTTGACAGACTAGACCTTCATTTAACGCTGCAATCTATCATTGACACAGTCATATGTGTGGGGGCCTGACTCATCCATAAACGTAGCGATTAAATGCAAACAGCCCAATTAAAAAACACATTAATTGCGTAATATAGTAGAATTAGGAATAACAAACCGCATTGAAATAATCGTCATCGCCCGCATATAAAAACTCGTATTAGAGTGACACACATTGGAGAGATAAATGGCTATAATCAGACACGTGCCCCTACTTATTTTGGGCTCAGGTCCAGCCGGATACACCGCTGCGGTTTACGCAGCGCGCGCTAACCTTAAACCCGTATTAATCACCGGCAGTCAGCAAGGCGGACAGTTAACCACTACCACCGAAGTAGAAAACTGGCCAGGAGACCCTGACGATTTAACCGGTCCTGATTTAATGATACGTATGCAAAAACACGCCGAAAAATTCGATACTGAATTTATTTACGATCACATCGTTAAAACAGACTTGAGCAAGCGTCCATACAGGCTTATTGGCGAAAACGCCGAGTATACCTGCGATGCACTTATTATTTGCACAGGTGCATCAGCAAAATATTTAGGCTTGCCCAGCGAAGAAGCCTTCATGGGTCGTGGCGTAAGTGCTTGTGCAACCTGCGACGGCTTTTTCTATCGCAATCAAAAGGTAGTGGTGGTAGGCGGCGGTAATACGGCGGTTGAAGAAGCCTTGTATCTATCTAACATAGCCAGTGAAGTACACGTCATTCACAGACGCGAAACCTTCCGCAGTGAAAAAATACTCATAGCGCGCTTACTCGAAAAAGTAAAAAACGGCAACGTAACCTTACATTTGAATAAAACTTTAGAAGAAATTGTGGGTGATAATGCCGGTGTAACTGGCGTTATCATTAAAGATACACAAAACAGCGATGTGACCAATATTGACGCAATGGGCGTGTTTATAGCCATTGGGCATTCACCTAACACCGACATTTTTACAGGCGAATTAGACATGAAAGGCGGCTACATAATTGTTAACAGTGGTTTACACGGTAACGCAACACAAACCAGCGTACCCGGCGTATTTGCCGCAGGTGATGTAAGTGATCATATATACCGTCAGGCCATAACGTCCGCTGGTACAGGCTGTATGGCCGCGCTTGACGCTGAGAAATACTTGGACGCGCTTGAAAAATAAACCACAAGGCGCAAGTGCTTTGAAATTAAGCGTATGATAGCGTTATTTAAGCTCAACCATACGCTTTCTTTTCCAGCGTTAGAGTTTGCGCTTGATGAGCCCAACGGTCTGCTTGCCTTTGGTGGTGACTTATCGCCGGCTAGGTTAATTGCTGCATACAAACGAGGAATCTTTCCTTGGTATAATGCACATGAGCCGATTTTATGGTGGTCGCCTTCACCACGAGCAATTATTCGAACAGAACATTTTAAAGCCAATAAAAGCTTACGTAAAAGCATACGTAAACATCGCTATACCGCGAGTTTAAACACGCGCTTTAATGACGTTATTGAGCATTGCTCAAGCGTACAGCGCCACGATCTTAATAATATTCAAGCGTCTGAAGATTCTATTTCAAGCAACACCTGGATAAGCCCAGACATGCTAAATGCCTACAAAGCACTGCATCAAAAGGGTTATGCCCATTCTGTTGAAATAACAAACGGCAGCGGTGAGCTGGTAGGCGGATTATATGGTGTAGTGGTAAGCGGTATTTTTTGCGGTGAGTCAATGTTTCATTTGCAAACAGATGCTAGCAAAGCAGCTTTTTTAGCACTTTGTACGCATATGAAGATGCATAATTTGCTTATAATAGACTGCCAATTAGTTAATCCGCATTTAGAAAAGCTTGGCTGTGTCGCTATTGACCGCAGTGAATTTATAGATTTATTATGCCAGCATCAACAAACTGTAGACTGTTGGCAAGTTCAATCCTTAAGGTTATGATAGTGGCGATCGTAATCAGCACAAAATACATATATAAAGTGAGTTTCTAACGGTGAAGTTATTAATATGAAGTTTGGTGTAACCCAATCTTTTGAATGCAGTTATATTGCCAATAGACAGGAACAGCTGCTTGTTTGTATGGAAGATCCCACCGATCTTTACCACAATTATCCGCTGCTGATACAAGCTGGATTCAGGCGCAGTGGCGAGCAGCTATATAGACCCAATTGCAAAACATGCACTGCGTGCGAATCGCTAAGAGTACCAGTAGCAGATTTTACGGCCAGTAGAAGCCAAAAACGCGTGGTAAACAAAAACAAAAATGTAGTAATAAAAGTTCTCGAGGGTGAACGTGACGATTATTATTCACTGTATGAAAAATATATTAATATTGCCCATAAAGATGGTGCAATGTTCCCTCCTTCTTATGAGCAGTATCGCAGTTTTGTCCACTGCCATTGGCAATCTCCTATTTTTATAGAAGGTAGAATAGACGGCAAATTGGTAGGGGTGGCGGTTACCGACAAGTTAACGTCGGGTTTATCAGCTCTATATACTTTTTTTGACCCTAACATGGGCAAGCAATCGCTAGGCACCTATTTTATTTTACAGCAAATAAAGCTGTGTCAAGAACTTGAGTTGCAGTACTTATATCTTGGCTATCAAATAGACGAATGCAATAAAATGAATTACAAGAACAAGTTCTATCCCCATGAACGTCACCAGCAAAATAAGTGGCTTAAATACGATAGTAAATACCCCATAAGTGAATAGGCATGGAACTTTACAGCAATCCTGATGCTCGTTTAATGCTTATTTTAGATAATAACTATAACAGGATTATCTTTACTATTACCCGTTTTTCGCGTATCGTTCGCGCGTCTGTATTTTGCGCCATTGATATACCTCGGTATATAGGCAAAGTGTGTGAACGGATTATGAACACATAGCAAAACTACTTAAGCATATCACTAGCAACATTATTTATAATAAACCGAGGTTACCCACTTAGATGGCAAAAGAAGATTGTATTGAAATGGAAGGTACCGTGCAAGACACACTTCCTAACACCATGTTTCGCGTAGAGTTAGAAAATGGACACGTCGTTACTGCGCACATCTCTGGAAAGATGCGCAAAAACTACATCCGTATACTTACCGGTGACAAGGTAACCGTCGAAATGACGCCTTACGACCTTAGCAAAGGCCGCATAATATATCGTGCTCGCTAATACGTAAATGCGTAGCCAGTAGGGCTAATTAGGTGGATTAGGCTTAGTGGTCATCAAGGCCTACAAATTACTCAAAAAAAACGCTGTCATATTGACAGCGTTTTTTGTTTTAGCCTTCAAATTGTTTACACTTCTTCACTCTTAGCGCTTTCGACCTTATTATAGGTAAAAGTCAACTTTTTATCTTTAAGTCCTACTTCAACTTCACCACCGTTAGCTAGAGTACCAAACAGAAGCTGCGATGCCAGTTCACGCTTTAACTCTTCTTGAATTAAACGCGCCATAGGTCTTGCACCCATCGATTTATCATAACCTTTCTCAGCCATATACTCGCGTGCTTGGTCAGTCACTTCTAAGGAAACGCCTTTAGCGTCTAACTGCGCTTGGAGTTCAATAATAAACTTGTCAACAACCTGCATAATGACTTGTTCATCTAAGTGATTAAACCACACAATACTATCAAGTCGGTTTCTAAACTCAGGCGTAAACGTTTTGTTTATTTCAACCATTGCATCACTGCTGTGGTCCTGCTGCTTGAAGCCCATAGACTTGCGTACTGTGGCCTGTACACCGGCATTAGTGGTCATTACCAGCACAACATTTCTAAAATCTACCTTACGGCCATTGTTGTCGGTTAGTGTGCCATGGTCCATCACCTGTAGCAGTATATTGTAAATATCGCTGTGCGCTTTCTCCATTTCGTCTAACAACACCACACAGTATGGGTTTTTAATAACCGCGTCAGTTAGCATTCCGCCTTGCTCATAACCAACATAACCAGGAGGCGCGCCTATTAAGCGGCTAACAGCATGACGCTCCATATACTCTGACATATCAAAGCGCACTAGCTCAACCCCCATTATTTTGGCCAACTGCTGCGTCACTTCGGTTTTACCTACACCTGTTGGACCTGCAAATAGAAAGTTACCAATTGGTTTTGTTTCATTGCCTAAACCAGAGCGCGATAGTTGAATGGCGGAGGACATTTGCTCAATGGCTTCGTCTTGACCAAACACCACCATCTTCAAATTACGACTTAAGTTCTTAAGTACCGACTTATCTGATGCCGACACTGATTTTTCAGGTATGCGCGCTATTTTAGATATTATCAGCTCTATGTCTGACACATTAATGGTCTTTTTACGCTTCGATGGTGGCAACAAACGCTGGCTAGCACCCGCTTCGTCAATTACATCTATTGCTTTATCTGGCAATTTACGCTCATTAATATATTTCGCAGATAGTTCTGCGGCCGCTTGCAACGCTTTTTGCGTAAAGCGCACACTATGATGCTCTTCATAACGTGACTTAAGCCCCATTAATATTTTAGTGGTGTCGCTAACACTAGGCTCTGCCACATCAATTTTTTGGAATCGTCTAGCAAGTGCTCTGTCTTTTTCAAAAATGCCTTGATATTCTTTGTAAGTGGTAGAACCCATGCAGCGCAACTCACCACTACTTAATTTCGGCTTGAGTAAGTTCGAGGCGTCCATAACACCGCCAGAGGCTGCACCCGCTCCAATAATAGTGTGAATTTCATCGATAAACAAAATGGCATCACGGTCTTTACTTAGCTCGTTTAAAATACCCTTAAGACGTTTCTCGAAATCACCGCGGTATTTAGTACCTGCCAACAGCGCACCTAAGTCTAGTGAATAAATAGTGCTTTGAGCAATAACCTCAGGCACATCGTCGTTTACTATCCTAAACGCTAGTCCTTCTGCAATGGCTGTTTTACCAACACCTGCTTCACCCACTAGTAAAGGATTGTTTTTTCGGCGTCTGCACAAAATTTGAATACTGCGTTCAACTTCCATATCTCGGCCAATGAGAGGATCAATCTTGCCTTCTTTAGCGGCAATGTTCAGATTGCTTGCATATTTTGACAGCATTGATTGATTCTCTTCGCTCTCGCTACCCGCCTCTTCATTCATTTTTTGAGAAGGCGTATCTTCATCTGGGTTTTTACTCACACCGTGAGAAATGAAGTTAACTACGTCTAATCGAGTCACGTCGGCTTTTTTAAGTATGTAGACAGCCTGCGATTCTTGCTCACTAAAAATGGCTACGAGCACGTTCGCACCTGTAACTTCGCCCTTACCCGAAGATTGAACATGAAACACTGCCCGTTGTAAAACGCGCTGAAAGCCTAATGTCGGCTGTGTTTCGCGATCAGCAGCGTCGTTTTCGCCTAACAAGGGCGTGGTTTCATTTACAAAGACGCTCAGCTCTGTGCGTAATAAATCTATTTTCGCACCACAAGCCTTTAAGGCCTCGCTCGCCGCGACATTGTCAAGTAGCAACAGTAGAAGATGTTCTACCGTCATAAACTCGTGACGTTGTTGGCGCGCAAAAACAAATGCTTCGTTAAGCGTTTGCTCTAAATCTTTATTTAACATATGTACCCCTATTGCGCTGGTTCCATCGAGCACATCAATGGATGTTGATGTTTTCGAGCATATTGATTCACTTGCATGACTTTCGTTTCTGCAATCTCTGCACTGTATATGCCACAGACTGCTTTTCCTTGATAATGTATGGTTAACATTATCTGATTTGCTTTTTCGATGTCCATAGCAAAAAAGGTCGCTAGTATTTCCACAACAAAATCCATTGGCGTATAGTCATCGTTATTTAGCATGACTTTGTACATTGGTGGAGGCGATGTTTTCTGGCGTTGCTTGTCGAGCTGCTTCTCACGCTCTATATTTATAATATCTTTACTCATAATTACTTATAATAGAAAACTGTAGCTTAGGACCACAGATTTAGTTATTTATTCAGATTTAGCTATTCATTTGGATTCTTATGAGTTTATTCAATGATAAGCTCGATATTTACTTGACAAAATCCGCTTTAAATTACTACTCTAGTTTATAAGTGATAACTTAGTTGCGTACCATACATCACTTTATCACTCATTCTTCTTAGCTAGAATGGTTATGGAGACGAACAGTAAATATTTCAAGGAATAGGAAGTACGACGATGGCAGTTGGTAAAGTAAAGTGGTTCAATAATGCGAAGGGTTTCGGCTTTATAGTCCCAGAAGATGGAGGAGACGATATCTTTGCGCATTATTCAACTATTCAGATGGACGGTTATCGATCACTGAAAGCCGGACAGGAAGTTAGCTATGAAGTACAAGAAGGTCCTAAAGGTTTGCACGCTGAAAACATTGGCTTGCCCGATAGCGACCAAGAGCCTGAGAGATAACGAATAAGAGTTAGCCTCACCCATCTGTGTACATCTGAGCTTGAACTGTGGAATAAGATAGCTTACAAGTCCAGCAAGACTCTTACCTTATGCAAAGTGATAGCTTACTTTGAAAAGCAAGTTTAACCCTGCTTTTTTTATGGTCGCTATATATAGAATATAGTCTACTTAATTATGTTATATTAATCTAATGAACCCTGAGCAAAAGAGCAAAAAGCCTTTTTACAAAATGTCAGCGACCGCGCCTCAAAAAGCATCCTCGCGCGAAAAGAGTAATCATCCTGCACGCAGCAAAATAGCAGCTGACTGTAAATCTTTTACAACGGTTCTATTCAACAAACCTTTTAACGTGCTGTGTCAATTTACCGACGAAAATGACCGAGCCACCCTTAAAGATTTTATTGATATACCTAACATATACGCCGCAGGCCGGCTTGACTTTGACAGCGAAGGCTTATTATTGCTCACAAATGACGGCGCACTTGCTAATAAAATCACGTCACCCAAGCATAAAACCAATAAAACGTACTGGGCACAAGTAGAAGGGGTCCCTAGCAAGGAAGATATACATCGCTTAGCGAAAGGTGTGCAGCTAAAAGATGGTATAACGGCACCAGCAAAAATCAACATTATGCGTGCACCAAATATCTGGGATCGAAATCCACCTATTCGACAACGCAAGCACATTCCTACAGCATGGCTATCAATCACCATTAGTGAAGGCAGAAACCGGCAGGTAAGACGAATGACAGCTCACATTGGACACCCAACGCTACGGCTAATTCGCTACGCCATAGGAAAGTGGACTTTAGACGGAGTTGACAACGGTGAGTATTTAACAATTTCAGGGGATGGCTAAAGGTAAGAGATTTGCTATACTTGTGTGATAACTACGTATTGCCTAAAGCTACATACAGCTATGTCGTTTTATCGGCTAACACCGTCTAATCTACCATTGAGCTTATACTCGTAAATTATGCAAAAAATCAATCATCATTTATCAAAACCTGCTGGTGAAACTAAAGTAATTGTCGGCATGTCTGGCGGGGTCGACTCGTCGGTATCTGCCTTATTATTGCAGCAGCAAGGCTTCATAGTAGAAGGTTTGTTTATGAAAAATTGGGAAGAAGATGACAATGAAGAATACTGCGCCGCCGCCCAAGACTTAGCCGATGCACAGGCAGTAGCCGACAAGCTTGGCATTTATTTACATACCATTAATTTTGCGGCTGAATATTGGGACCGCGTGTTTGAATATTTTTTAGAAGAATATAAAGCAGGCAGAACCCCCAATCCCGATATAATGTGTAATAAAGAAATTAAATTCAAAGCCTTTTTAGAATTTGCCGCTGAAGATTTAGGCGCTGACTATATTGCTACCGGCCACTATACCCAGCGCAGACTTGTAGACGACAAATGGCAAATGGTACGCGGCGCTGACGACAATAAAGACCAAAGCTATTTTCTATACACATTAAGCCACGAACATATTGCCAAAACCTTATTTCCTATTGGACACTTACCTAAACCAGAAGTAAGAGAAATAGCCAAAAAACACGACTTACTGACCCACAATAAAAAAGACAGCACCGGCATATGTTTTATAGGTGAGCGTAAATTCAACGACTTTTTGTCACAGTATTTACCCGCAACCCCCGGCCTTATTGAAACCATCGACGGTGAAGAGATTGGTAAGCACAACGGCCTCATGTATCACACGCTAGGCCAGCGTAAAGGGCTACTGATTGGGGGCAAAAAAGAGCACGGTGAAGAGCCATGGTACGTAGTTGAAAAAGATATTTCCCGCAATGTGCTTATTGTGGCGCAAGGCAGTGATCATGAAAGCTTATATTCAAATGGCCTGATTGCCACACAACTGCACTTTGTAGAACAAGTGCAGCCTAGCAAAGCCATGCACATAACGGTAAAAACTAGGTATCGGCAAAGCGATATTCCCTGCGAGTATATTCCAAATGGCGATGGCACCGCGAAGGTCATGTTTGCGACACCACAAAAGGCGGTTACGCCAGGTCAGTCTGCTGTATTTTATAAAAACGATGTGTGTTTAGGAGGCGGCATTATTGATGGCTACTTCAAAACAGATGACAAAAACCAAGAACAACTAAAGCGCGCCTAATCCTATATGACTACACAATTTGAAGAGCAACAATTAGCCCTTGCGGGAGTTTGCCAAAGCGCGAGTTTAGTGCAAAGCATTGCGCGTAAAGGCGAAGCCGACAAGAGCGCGGTAGAAGCCAGTTTGTCGAGTATTTTAGTTACTTCTCCTGACAATACCCAGCAAGTATTTGGCGCATTGCCAAATTTACGATTAGGCTTTACCACGCTGGTAAAACAAATAGACTCTAATAATAAACTCAAAGACGCAGAACTAACTCGCTATATTGCCTCTATTTTGAGTTTAGAACGTAAACTGAGCCGTCAGACAAAGGCCATGGATGACCTGAGCCAGAGAGTATCTCATGTGCAACGTCAGCTTGATCATGTCGATTTTGAAAATTATCAAATCATCACCAATTTAGCCTCTATTTACACCGATGTCGTAAGCTCGCTTGCGCCTAAAATTCAAATAGCGGGTAATCCTCAATATTTAAGCGTTGAGAATAATCAAAAAAAGATAAGAGCCCTTCTGTTAGCCGGCGTGAGAGCGGCTGTACTGTGGCGTCAGTTAGGTGGAAAGCGCCGACATATTTTATTAAATAGAAAAGCGCTTTTAGAAAGTGCACAAAGCGCAGTTAGAGCAATGTAGTCAGCGATATAAGCAACAATACAGCTGTTTTCGCAGCGTAATGGTCGGCATTTTATTTAGGCATATTCACACCAGTTTCATCACAGCAACATTTA
Source organism: Glaciecola punicea (assembly GCF_001756615.1). NCBI lineage: Bacteria > Pseudomonadati > Pseudomonadota > Gammaproteobacteria > Alteromonadales > Alteromonadaceae > Glaciecola > Glaciecola punicea. The sequence goes on along the minus strand of NZ_LZXY01000005.1, from coordinate 96,135 downwards.
CATAAATAGGTAATAAAATGGATTTATCTGCACTTTCAGCACTTTCCCCCGTTGACGGCCGATACGGCAGTAAAAGCCAAGCATTGAGACCCTACTTCAGTGAATTTGGCCTCATTAAACACAGAGTGACAGTAGAAGTTCGCTGGCTACAAGCACTTTCTAAGTGCGGCGCCATTAGCGAAGTACCAGCTTTCTCACAAAGCGCAAATGCCTTACTAAATGATATTGTGGATAATTTTTCACCACACCATGCACAGCGAATAAAAGATATTGAAAGTACCACTAATCACGACGTCAAAGCCGTTGAGTATTTTTTAAAAGAGCAAGTAAGTAGCCTTGCAGAACTGAATGCTATCAACGAGTTTATTCACTTTGCATGTACCTCGGAAGATATTAATAACTTGTCACATGCGCTTATGCTGAAAAGCGGCTTAGCTGATGTGGTGCTGCCCTATTGCCTTGAACTGATAAACGCGCTAAAAACCTTAGCAAAGGAATATCGCAGCATTCCCATGATGGCCAGAACCCACGGACAACCCGCCTCTCCCACCACGATGGGCAAAGAAATGGCGAACGTTGCAGTGCGCCTAGAACGTCAATATGCACAAATAAAAGCAGTACCTATGTTAGGCAAGCTAAATGGCGCCGTAGGAAATTACAATGCGCATTTAAGCGCCTATCCAGATATCGACTGGCATGAATTAAGCGCAGAGTTTGTAAGGTCATTAGGCTTGACTCATAACCCATTTACCACCCAAATTGAACCGCATGATTACATTGCCGAGCTATACGACGCATTTGCAAGGTTCAACACCATACTCATTGATTTTGACCGCGATATATGGGGTTATATTGCCTTAGGTCACTTCAAACAGCGCACCATTGCAGGCGAAATTGGTTCGTCCACTATGCCGCATAAAGTGAACCCCATCGATTTTGAAAACTCTGAAGGCAACTTGGGTTTAGCCAATGCCATATTTGCTCACCTTGCGGCCAAGTTGCCCATTAGCAGGTGGCAACGTGACTTAACCGACTCAACGGTACTGCGCAACTTAGGCGTAGGGTTTGGCTATGCGATTATCGCGTATCAATCCACCTTAAAAGGCATTAGCAAGTTAAAAGTGAACGAGGCTAGTTTAGCCGCAGAGCTTGATAACAACTGGGAGCTTTTAGCAGAACCTATTCAAACCGTAATGCGCCGCTACGGGATAGAAAAACCTTATGAGAAGCTAAAAGAGCTTACCCGGGGTAAAAAAGTAGACGCCAACGCAATGGCGCATTTTATTGACCAATTAGATCTGCCCGAGGAGGCTAAGCAGTCAATGAAAAAAATGACTCCAGCAAACTACATTGGCGATGCAGTAAGACTTGTAGATGAACTACTCGCGCAAGATAACCAGCAGCAAGGGTAAACTGTCAGTTTGATGAGTTGCTTAACAGTGGCTACATATGCCAAGCGATACTAGACTCACCAAGCACAGCGCAAAACCTAGCAAAACAGCCCCGCTGACTTGGCAAGCTATCTATGGCTTATTCAGCAAATACGATAACGCAATAGAGTTTTATTATGGCCCAGTAGACAAACAAGATTTGAAGGGTTTGGGCGTGCAGAATGTTTACCCTTTGAAGGTCCAAGATACATTGGTCAAACAAGGTATCCTGGGCTCAAACGGCTATTTACAAGCCTAGAATGCTAGCTAGTTTTATCGATTATGCTGTTAAATATGCCGCTAGGGCGCATTATTTTGCTACACAGTTCAGGGTCAACTAAGAAGTATCCGCCTACATCTACAGACTTACCCTGCACGTCATTTAACTCTTGCATTATAATATGTTCATTATCGCTTAATTGCGTATGCAATAGTTTGAAATGTGCAGCTAGGTCGGCGTCTTCAACTTGCTTCGCTAATTCGTCTGCCCAGAACAAACTTAGGTAAAAATGACTGCCTCGGTTGTCAATTTCACCCACTTTGCGCGACGGTGATTTATCATTATCCAGTAAGCGTTCAGTGGCAGTATCGAGTGTCTGCGCTAAAATTTTAGCTTTTGTATTGTTATGCTTTTGACCCAAGTCTTTGATAGAAACGGCCAGTGCTAAAAATTCACCCAGTGAATCCCAACGCAAATGATTCTCTTCTAGCAACTGCTGCACATGCTTAGGGGCTGAACCACCGGCACCTGTTTCAAACAAGCCGCCGCCTTTCATTAGCGGCACTACCGAGAGCATTTTTGCACTGGTGCCTAACTCTAAAATGGGGAATAGGTCGGTTAAATAATCACGTAAAATATTGCCCGTTGCCGAAATAGTGTCAAGGCCTCGCGCCACCCGCTCAAGTGTATAGCGCATTGCCCGAACTTGGGACATAATTTGAATATCAAGCCCGCTTGTGTCGTGATCCTTAAGATAGCTTCTTACTTTTTTGATTAGCTCATTTTCATGCGGTCTATACGGGTCAAGCCAAAATACAACCGGAGTTTTCGCGTCGCGCGCACGGTTTACTGCCAGCTTCACCCAGTCCTGAATAGGCAGGTCTTTGGTTTGGCAAATACGCCAAATATCGCCTTTTTCAACGCGCTGCTCTAACAGTACTTCACCGCTTTTCACGTCAACAACACGGGCAATACCGGCATCAGACGATTCAAATGTTTTGTCGTGTGAACCGTATTCTTCGGCTTTTTGAGCCATTAAACCAACGTTAGGGACAGTGCCCATGGTCATTGGGTCAAAATTACCATGCCACTTACAAAAATTTATCATTTCTTGATAAATACGCGCAAAAGTAGATTCAGGCATTACCGCTTTACAGTCATAATTCTTACCATCGGCGCCCCACATTTTACCGCCTGAGCGGATCATTGCAGGCATAGAGGCATCAACAATAACATCGCTTGGTGAATGGAAGTTAGTAATACCTTTGGCAGAATCGACCATGGCTAGGCGCGGCCGATTTTCTTGGCAAGCGTGCAGGTCACGCTCAATTTCTTCACGTTTACTCGCCGGCAAATCAGCTATTTTTTCATACAAACTGGCCATGCCGTTATTCACGTTAATACCTAGTTCGTCAAAAAATGCGCCGTGTTTTTCAAATGCATCTTTATAATAGATTTTAACCGCGTGGCCGAACACAATTGGGTGAGACACTTTCATCATAGTCGCTTTAACATGCAGCGAAAACAAAACACCTGACTCTCGGCAGTCTTCCATTTCTTCTTCGTAAAAATCACAGAGTGCCTTTTTACTCATGAACATTAAATCAATAACTTCTTTGTCTTGCAAAAAAAGCTCAGATTTTAATACGGTGGTATTGCCATTGTCCCCAAGTAGTTCCATGCGAACGGTGCGTGCTTGGTCTAGCGTGATAGATTGTTCACCGTCGTAGAAATCGCCTTTATGCATGTGTGAAACATGAGTACGCGACCATTGCTTCCATTCGCCCATAGAATGTGGGTGCTTACGCGCAAAGTTTTTCACCGCGTTTGGTGCACGACGATCAGAATTACCTTCGCGCAACACGGGGTTTACCGAACTGCCTAAGCTTTTACCGTAACGATTGCGCAGTGCTTTTTCTTCATCCGTTTTAGGATCGTCAGGAAAGTTAGGAATAGCAAAGCCTTTTTGCTGTAGCTCTTTTATACAGGCTTTTAGCTGCCCAACAGAAGCACTGATATTGGGTAGTTTAATAATATTGGTGGAGGACTCTTGGGTTAGTCGCCCAAGTTCGGCTAGGTTATCAGGCACTTGTTGGTCTTGACTCAAGTATTCAGGAAATTCTGCAAGCACGCGGGCTGCCACTGATATATCGCTAAGCGCTACTTCTATATCCGCCGCAGCGGTAAACTTGCGAATAATCGGTAATAGCGAGGCGGTCGCTAACAATGGCGCTTCATCGGTATGAGTATAAATAATTTTTTGTTTATTATCTGACATATGAAGTGGTTCCTTGTTTGAGTAAAAGCATAAATAAATGCTGTAAAAAAATCAGCATCTAACTCTAGTTCAGTTGTTACTGTGGTGTGTACGCATCATGCATAGTGATATTTGAGAGGCGTATATTGGCAAGCGCATAAGCAAATATGTAAATTACTGCATTCACCTAGAATAGTCTAATATCATATAAGTACGCAATAGCTTTGGCTATACGACTTAAGTAGCTTAGCATCCCCGGGCTCGCCGTGAGGCTTGTTCATACTTGCCAATAAATAAACACAAATCTTTAATATTGAAACTAATCTCTTATGCAATAAAGTAGATAATAAATTTTCCTAAAATCTGAAGAAGTGCTTAAACGGCCTAGTTTTATTTAAAAGATATTTCTATTGTCATTGCGGACTGTAAAAACGCTGTGTTTTCGTATAAAATATCGCCCCACTTTACGCGCTTCATATTGTGTCATTGCGCGACAAGTAATACAGACAGCCCTATTTATCGCGATAATATGTCGCGAATAAGTGTGAACAGCAAAATGAACGCTAATATTCAATCAACTACAGGACTTTTAATGACTACTGAACCATCCAAAATCATATATACCATTACCGACGAAGCGCCCGCTTTAGCAACACAGTCGCTGTTGCCCATCATAAAAGCATTTACCGCTTCATCCGAGATTGGTATTGAGACACGCGACATTTCATTAGCGGGTCGTATCATTGCGAGTTTCCCTAGTTATTTGAAAGAAGAACAGCGCATAGGCGACGATTTAGCCGAGCTTGGCGAACTTGCCAAAACGCCGCAGGCGAACATCATTAAATTACCCAACATTAGTGCCTCGGTGCCACAGCTTCAAGCCGCTATAAAAGAGCTTCAGGCCAAGGGCTATGCTTTACCTGATTTTCCAGAAAAAGCCAACACCGACGAAGAAAAAGCAATACAGGCAAGCTATGCGAAAGTACTTGGCTCTGCGGTAAACCCTGTTTTGCGCGAAGGTAACTCAGATCGGCGTGCGCCAAGCTCAGTAAAGCAATATGCTCGCACTAACCCGCATTCAATGGGCGCCTGGTCTACAGACTCTAAATCACATGTATCACATATGGACAGCGGCGACTTTTACGGCAGCGAACTTTCCACCACCATAGGTGACGCGCAAGATGTGCGCATTGAATTTATTGATGCAAACAACCTAGTCTCTGTGTTAAGAGAAAAAGTGTCATTAATCGACAAAGAAATCATTGATGCCTCGTTAATGAGCAGCGCAGCGCTAAACAGCTTTTTTGAAAGAGAAATCAATTTAGCCAAAGAACAGGACGTTTTGCTCTCTCTTCATATGAAAGCCACCATGATGAAAGTGTCTGACCCGGTTATATTCGGTCAAGCAGTTGAAGTATTCTATAAAGATGTATTTGCTAAACACGCCAGCACATTTGCCGAACTTGGGGTAGATGTAAGAAACGGCTTGGGTGATGTTTATGCAAAAATTGCGAAACTGCCTGCCGACAAAAAAGCTGAAATTGAAGCCGACATTCAAGCGGTATACGCAACACGTCCCGACATGGCCATGGTTGATTCTGATCGCGGCATTACTAACCTGCACGTGCCAAGCGACGTTATTATTGACGCCTCTATGCCTGCGGCTATAAGAGCTTCGGGGCAAATGTGGGGGCCTGACGGTCATCAAAAAGACACCAAATTTATGATCCCCGATCGTAACTACGCCGGCGTATTTTCCTCGGTTATTGAGTTTTGTAAGAAGAATGGCGCGTTTGATCCCACCACAATGGGCACCGTCCCTAACGTTGGCCTGATGGCGCAAAAAGCAGAAGAATACGGCTCACACGACAAAACCTTCATAATGTCTGCGCCTGGAACCATGCGCGTAATTAACAGTGCAGGTGTCACATTATTGCAGCACACTGTTGAACAAGGCGATATATGGAGAATGTGTCAAGCTAAAGATGCGCCTATTCAAGACTGGGTTAAATTAGCCGTAACACGCGCTCGCGCTTCAGACACCCCTGCCGTCTTTTGGCTAGATGAAAACCGTGCTCACGATGCACAAATGATTAAAAAGGTGAATACCTACTTAAAAGACCACGACACTGAAGGCTTAGATATTCAAATAATGGCCCCCGTAGAAGCCACTGAGTATACGCTCGCTCGCTGCGCTAAAGGTGAAGATACTATTTCGGTGACCGGTAACGTATTGCGTGACTACCTAACCGACCTCTTCCCAATTTTAGAGTTAGGCACCAGTGCAAAAATGCTCTCAATTGTACCGCTTATGAACGGCGGTGGTTTGTTTGAAACCGGCGCAGGCGGTTCTGCGCCTAAACACGTTCAGCAGTTTGAAAAAGAAAATCACTTACGTTGGGATTCTTTGGGTGAATTTTTAGCCCTTGCTGCTTCCCTTGAGCATTTAAGTGTTAGCACCGGTAATCCAAAAGCTAAAGTATTGGCTGACACGCTTGATGAAGCCACCGCAATGTTTTTGCAAGAGAACAAGTCACCTTCACGGCGCGTAAACGAGCTTGATAACAGAGGCTCTCACTTTTACCTCGGCCTTTACTGGGCTCAAGCACTTGCTAAGCAAAGCGTCGACGCTCAGCTGCAGATGCAATTTGCGTCAGTTGCAAAAGCTATGCAAGAAAATGAGTCGCTTATTGTAAACGAGCTCAACAGCGCGCAAGGAAAGACAATGGATGTTAACGGCTACTACTTTGCCGACGACGCCCTAGCAGCACAAGCAATGCGCCCAAGCGCAACGCTAAATGCGTTACTAAGCAAGATTTAATCTGCGTTTGTTCAAACCTTAATATGGTAGCTCGTTTACAAAAAGCTAAGTGAGAAATTACTTAGCTTTTTTTATTGCCCATTAGTTTGGGTTATGGAAACCGTTTCATTGTCTGATAAAGTGAATGCTATAAATACAATGATGACTTTTAGTAAATGAAACTATCACTAAGATTAATGCACAAAAGCTTAGCTATTGTGCTTAGCTTTAATCTATATGCAAGTCGTCAAACGACTTCACTAAATCATCCACCGCTTTGATTTGTGTCAAATATGCGCTTAATTGGCTAAGCGGCAACGCGCACGGTCCGTCACATTTCGCATTGTCGGGGTCGGGGTGTGACTCAATAAACAGACCGGCAATGCCCAAGGCCATGCCGCTTTTAGCTAGCTGCGCGGCCTGCTGGCGTCTGCCGCCTGCGGAGTCGCTCCTTTTGCCGGGCATTTGCAGTGCGTGTGTGGCATCGAAAATGACTGGCGCCATCGGTTTCATAAGGTCCATTCCCAACATGTCTACCACTAGGTTATTGTAGCCATAACAGCTGCCGCGTTCGCACAGTATGATATTTTGATTACCGGCTTCATCGAATTTATTGATAATGTGCGCCATTTCGTGGGGCGCTAAGAACTGGGGTTTTTTTACATTGATAACAGCGCCTGTTTTGGCCATGGCTACGACTAAGTCGGTTTGGCGCGCTAGAAAAGCCGGAAGCTGAATAACATCAACTACCTCAGCTACCGGCGCCGCTTGAGCAGGCTCGTGCACATCAGTAATGATGGGCACGTCGAATTCTTTTTTAATACGCTCAAATATTCGCATGCCCTCTTCCATTCCGGGGCCTCGGTAGGCATTAACCGACGAACGGTTTGCTTTGTCAAACGAGGCTTTAAACACGTAAGGAATACCCAGCTTGGTAGTGACTTCTTTGTAGGTTTCGGCGATTTTCATAGCAAGATCTTCTGACTCAAGCACATTCATGCCGCCAAAAAGCACAAATGGCTTATTGTTAGCCACCGTTAAATTGCCTACCTTTACTTGTTCAATTGGACGCATAACGCTCCCTTTTCATATAGAAATGTTGGTAGCCTGATCATGAAAACTCGTGTCTTGAACACGCACTCATGAACAAGCGATAGACTTATACAATCGCGCGCAGCGTATCACCTAACAACGGCAAATATGTGCTTACATTTTCACTGATGCCTTTCACTTTTATGTGATCGGCAAAGCCTAAGCGTGCAGTGACCACTAGCCAAAATACTGCACTAATAGCGCCGGCAACACGCCACATATTGTTTTTCGCCCACTTCAGCGCCAAGGTAATAGATAGCACATAAAATACAAAGCCAGCTAGTTTTGAAGATGCCCAGCCGTTAACAAAGGGATAGAGTTCTAAGGGATTTGTGTAGCTTAGGTAAATGAAGGTAAGCACAAACAAGGTATACAAAATATGCGGGCTAATTTTCAAAAATTTATTTCTGACGAGTTCAGAGTTTTTCATGGTTAACACCAAGTTAATCAAAAAAAATACGAAGGTCAGCACTATAATAGTCAGGTGCAGGTGTTTTATTATTGTATACATAGTTAGTTCTCTTTTTTATTTAAAAAATTGTGGCGCTTGGTTATTTTGGCTGCTTGTCGTATTTAGATGATAAACCGTCGATATTACTCGTTACTTGCAATTGTCCCTATTTATTTACGCTTGTGGGTCATTTACATACTAAGATGTCGTTATGATCGATTTACCCAGCGTAATTCGCTGAATTTGGTTAATATCTGCCACCGACCTTATATCAACAAAACCTGCATGTTTAAGTAATGACTGCACATTTTTGTATTGCCCTGCGCCATGCTCAATCAATAAATAACCGTCCTCATTTAAGTATGGCTTGGCTTGGCGAATAATGTGCCTAATATCGTCTAGACCGTCTTTGCCAGAAACTAAGGCGCTTAAGGGCTCAAAACGCAAATCACCTTGCGCAACACAGTTGCTATCTTCTTCCACATAGGGGGGGTTCGTCACAATAATGTCAAAGGTTTTGCGTCCTTCGTGAGTATCAAGCGCACTAAACCAATCGCTTTGCAAAAAAACAGCCTGCACATTATTCAACAAAGCGTTTTCGCGGGCAAGTTCAACGGCCTGCGCTACTTTATCGATACCAAGTACTTGCCACTGCTTTCGCTCTTTCGCTAGTGCAAGCGCAATTGCGCCCGTGCCTGTGCCTAAATCGAGCGCACAAGCACTGTAAGGAAGTGGCAAAGACAGCGCCGTTTCAACTAAGATTTCAGTGTCTTGACGCGGAATTAAGGTGCATTTTGATACCTTTAAAGTGAGTGACCAAAATTCTTGTGTACCCAAAATAAACGCAATGGGGGTGCCACAGAGTCTTTGATTTACCACCTTTACATAAAGCGCTATTTGCTCCTTACTCAAATGCTGAGTAGCCGCTTGGTTGCCATATGTTATCTGCCATGTGTGGTTTTCCTTCGTGGCAAAAGTAAACAATAACCTAGCCTCAAGCGGTGGCGCTTGAAACATTAGATCATGTTGCGCTTGAATAAGATGTTTTGCCCAATCCAGCAAACCTGAAATGCTAATCTCATCTATATTTTCGCATTTATGCATGGTTTAGCACGCTCCATGAATAGTACGTGCAGTGGCCTTTAATTCAGCATTGAATCCGACTTTCAATCCAAATTGCCCTTCACGATCACTGCGCGCAACAAGGTATTAATCACTCGCTAGCGCTGCTAATAAATCGGCCTGATGCTCTTGTCTAATAGGGCCTAACAGTGCCCCTAAGTCACCGGCTATTACGTCATCTAGCTTATACAAGGTAAGGTTGATACGATGATCAGAAACACGCCCTTGGGGGAAGTTATAAGTACGAATACGCTCTGAACGATCGCCACTGCCAACGAGTGACTTGCGAGTACTGGCTTCTTCAGCGTCACGCTTTTCTTTTTCGATATTGTTAAGTCTTGCTTGCAATACCGACATTGCTCTAGCGCGGTTTTTATGCTGTGAACGCTCATCTTGACACTCTACCACCACACCCGAAGGGATGTGCGTAAGACGTATGGCCGAGTCGGTTTTGTTAACGTGCTGCCCACCCGCACCCGAGGCGCGATAAGTATCTACTCGTAAATCGGAAGGGTTAATTTCAATGGCTTGAGATTCAGGCACTACCGGCAATACGGCAACGGTACAAGCCGAGGTGTGAATGCGGCCCTGAGATTCTGTGTCAGGAACCCGCTGCACGCGATGTCCGCCAGACTCGAATTTTAATATACCGTAGGGGCCGTTGCCGCTAATTTGCGCGATTATTTCTTTATATCCGCCGTGATCGCCTTCACTCGCACTCATCACTTCTAAGCGCCAGCCTTGCGTTTCAGCGTAGCGAGAATACATTCTGAACATGTCACCGGCAAAAATTGCCGCTTCGTCGCCGCCCGCGCCAGCTCTTATTTCTAAAAAGCAGTCGTTGTCGTCGTCAGGATCGCGTGGCAACAGTAGTATTTGTAAATCTGTTTCTATTTGCTCGCTGTTCTTCTTTGCGTTTTTAAGCTCTTCCTGCGCCATTTCGCGCATTTCCGCATCTTCTTCTTGGATCATTTCAAGCGCAGAGGCTATATCACGTTGTGCGCCTTGAAATTCGCCAAACTGCTTAACTACTTCTTCTAACTGTGAGTATTCTTTTGACAATCCTCTAAATTTATCTTGGTTGCCGATGATACTTGGATCGCCCAAGAGTGCTTGAACCTCTTCAAAGCGTTCAACCAACGATTCTAATTTTTGTATTACCGAGTCTTTCATGTATTTCCTTAGTGCGGCTAGCTCTCTTAGTAAAAGCACCGCCATGTGAATGTAGTAACACTGTTACAAAAAACAGTGTGTGTTCACGCAATCTTCATTTCATCAGCTACGCCTACTTATTATCTCGGCCAAATATATCTTCAAGCAAATCTAGCGCGCCTGTTTTAGGATCAACAATGGCTTTTTGCATCGCTTTTGTAGGACTATGCATCATTGCTTGAGATAGCTTATAGCTGAATTCTTGTAATATTTTTTCGGGCGCTTCACCTTGCGCAAGTTTTGCCAGCGCTTTTTCTGCTAGTGCTTGGCGGGTAGCTTCGGATTTATCTCTATAGGTTTTTATTAAATCAATTTTTTTGTGCTGTTTTATCCAAAGCAGCAGTTCTAACACACTGTTTTGAATAATTTCATTGGCTTGACTGGCCGCTTGCTCGCGGTTCGCTACATTTTGCTGCACAATATGCTGTAAATCGTCAACCGTGTATAAGTATACATCATCTATCTCGCTTACCTGCTCTTCAATATCGCGCGGCACGGCTAAATCGATCATTAGCATGGGTTTGTATTTGCGTTCTTTTAGTGCGCTAGTCACTGCGCCTTGGCCTAGTATTGGTAAAGGACTAGCAGTAGAACTGATCACAATGTCAGCTTTTGCTAGGCGGCCTGGGATCTCACTAATGGTAATGGCTTCGGACTCAGTTTGTAAGGCGTCGGCCAGTGCTTGCGCGTTGGCTAGCGTGCGATTTGCAACGGTTATCTTTTTTAAGTCAAACTGGGCTAAGTGTTTGGCCACAAGCTCTATAGTTTCCCCCGCGCCTATTAGCATGACATGACTATTGGATAAGTCTGAAAATATTTGTTTCGCAAGCTGCACTGCTGCGTAGGCTACAGACACAGCGTTCGCCCCAATGTCGGTCTGGGTGCGGACTTTTTTGGCTACGGCAAAGGTATTTTGGAAAATTTTTTCAAAGTGACCGTTCACTGTGCCAACGTGTTTTGCTTCCGAAAACGCTTGTTTTACCTGCCCCAGTATTTGCGGCTCACCCAAAATAAGAGAGTCTAAGCCACAGGCTACCTGCATCAGGTGTCTTATGGCTGGCGCATTTTCGTAAGTGTACAAGTATTGCCCTAATTCACTTAAGTCTAACTGATGAATTTCGGCTAACCACGTCGACAAATCCGCAGGGCTTATTTGCTCACTATTGGCAAATATCTCGGTTCTATTGCAAGTCGATAAGATAACCAGCTCAGCATTTTTTTTTCGCTGTGCATAATCTTTTAGCGCACCTGCAAGTGTCGTGGGCGTAAATGCCACCTTTTCACGTATGTTAACAGGCGCGGTTTGGTGATTTATGCCAATGGCGATAAAACTCATGTATTATGATTTCTAGTAAGGTTATTCATTGACAGCGCATTGTAGTCAAAAGTGGCTTAGATTTAAAGAAATACAAATTAAGGTTAGAAAAAAACATGATATTGCCGTATGTTTAAGCGTAGATTAGTATCAACTTGAGTGTTCAAAAACGAATTAACATGAAGTTTCATACATGTCTTGTTATAAGTGCGTTAATCGCCCACATTTACAGCTTAGCTTTGGGCAACATAGCGCTTCAATTTATAAACTTTTTAGAGATACTTGTTTGAGCAATCTTTTTTTAAGCACACTTTGTTCAAGAAAACGGACAGTAATAGGCGGCTTATTGAAAGATCGTCATATAAAACGCCTTGCCTGTGTTTTGGTAGTATGTTGCTTAGCAGCTTGTTCAGGCAAACCGGCTTTAGAAAGCCAAGCCGTGATTAATTTAAATAATAATTTAGCGCAGCTTCAGCAGTGGAAATTAAAAGGTAAAATTGCATTTATAAGCCCTTCCCAGCGAAAAAGTGCTTACATGAACTGGCAGCAAAATAATCGTAGCATGCAGTTTGATCTAAGCAGTGTTCTAGGCATTAATGTCGCGTCGCTGTCGTTTGACGGACAACTGGCCATACTGCAAGCCGATGGCAAAACTTATCAAGACCCTTCGCCGTCCGCGCTAATTTATCAAACAACGGGATGGCAGGTCCCCTTGGAGCAGTTAAGCACTTGGGTAAAAGGTGCAGCTTCACCAGGCGGACGCTTAAATAATAAGCTCACAGCTAACGATTCGTATACAACGGTAGTGATGGCGCAAAACACCCAGCAAATTACGCGCTATGAGAATGGACTCATCAAGCAAATAAAACCAGTTTGCGCCAATGAAGGCAGCGAAAAATCTCGCTGCGACCAATGGACAATTGACTATACAAGCTATGCTAATGTGACCATAAACAACATTCAATACCAATTACCCACACAAATAAATATGTACAACTCAGGTAACCAAGCCACCATTAAAATGAGAATTAGTGAATGGAGCCAGTAAGCCCCGCAATAAAACCTACGCTTGAATGGTGGCCCAGCCCCGCAAAAATTAATCTATTTTTGCATATTTGTGGCCGTCATGAGAATGGCTATCATGAGCTACAGACGCTGTTTCAACTGCTCGATTACGGCGACAAAATAGGCATAGAGCTTAACGCATTATCCAACGTCACACTTAGCGATAATATTGACGGCGTAAAAACACAAGATAATTTAATTTATAAAGCGGCTTGTTTGCTGCTGCCTTATCGGTCAAATCCATCTTTAGGCGCTAATATTTATGTACGTAAAAAAATTCCAATGGGCGCTGGATTAGGCGGTGGTTCGTCTAACGCAGCCACTGTGTTGGTGGCGTTAAATTACTTGTGGCAGTGCAATTTACGTCAAAGCGAGCTGCTCTTGCTGGGCAAGTCGTTGGGTGCAGACGTACCCGTTTTCGTTAATGGTCACAGTGCATTTGCCCATGGCATTGGCGATAAACTAAGTAATACTCATATTGAACCCGCTTACTATTTAATCGCGACACCCGATGCGCATATTTCTACGCAGGCAATTTTTACGCATCCTGATTTACCCAGAAATTCTCATAAACTAGATATTAATGAGTATAAATTTGCATTAACACGAAATGATTGTGAGAAATTAGTCTGTAATTTGCAACCTGAGGTTGCAAATTTACTCAACAGATTGCTACACTACGCACCGTCGAGAATGACGGGCACAGGTGCCAGTGTTTTTGCCAAATTTACTACATTAGAACGAGCAAAAGACGTCATGCAGTATTTACCTGATAGGGTCACAGCGTTCGTTGCTAAAGGCCTTGATGTATCTCCACTGCATGTAAAGCTTGCACAATGTACGTAATCGTAAAGTATCACTGCCCCTGAACATGCATTTGGGGTACTGCCAAGTTGGTAAAGCAGCGTCTTTTGATCCCGCCATTAAAAGGTTCAATCTCTGCCATCCCAGCCAATATAGTTAATACGCACCGAGGAATAACTTGTGCCTGATATGAAGCTCTTCACAGGAAATGCCATTCCTGAACTTGCCCAGAAAGTCGCCGAACGTTTGTACACAAAATTAGGAAATCTTACTTGCGGTCGCTTTAGTGACGGTGAAATCAGCGTAGAAATCCATGAAAACGTACGCGGTTCCGACGTTTTTATTATCCAATCAACCTGTGCTCCTACCAACGACAATCTAATGGAACTTATCGTTATGATTGACGCCTTTAGGCGCGCATCTGCAGGTCGTATTACTGCGGTTATCCCTTACTTTGGATACGCTCGACAAGACCGCCGCGTGCGTTCTGCCAGAGTGCCCATTACCGCTAAGGTAGTCGCCGACTTTTTGTCTAACGTGGGCGTAGATCGGGTTCTCACCGTCGATTTACACGCAGAGCAAATTCAAGGTTTCTTTGATGTGCCTGTAGACAACGCGTTTGGTACCCCCATATTGCTTGATGACATGTTCCAACGAGATTTTGACTCGCCCGTGGTAGTATCACCCGATATTGGCGGCGTGGTTAGAGCAAGAGCCACAGCAAAGCTACTCAACGACACCGATTTGGCGATTATCGACAAACGCCGTCCAAAAGCAAACGTTGCGCAAGTAATGAATATTATTGGTGATGTGCGAAACCGAGACTGCATCATTGTAGATGACATGATTGACACCGGTGGCACCTTAGCAAAAGCAGCCGAGGCTTTAAAAGCCCACGGCGCAAAACGCGTATATGCTTACGCCACGCATGCAATATTTTCTGGTAATGCCGCGAGAAACCTAGAAGACTCATTAATTGATGAAATTATTGTAACAGACAGTATTCCGCTTTCCGCTGAAATGAAAAAAATCAAAAAAGTGAAGCAGTTGAGCTTATCTGAGATGCTAGCAGAAACTATCCGTCGTATTAGCAACGAAGAGTCTATATCGGCCATGTTTGAATATTAAATTACACTTGCATATTTAATAGTTGAGGCTTATCTTTTGGTAGGCCTTTTTTATGTTGCTGCAACGGGTATGAGGGAACTAAAGGCCACTATCCTTGCCAAATATTGAGGGAAATAATGTCTGATCGCCTTTTATACAAACTACTGACTTTGACACACCTCAGCTTTAGCCGCGTCACTTTACATAAAGTACAGAACAACAAATGTTAAACGTATTGACACAAAATCATGTTAATTTACCAAAATACTTCGTTGCCGCAATAATGATGGTGAGTGTATCGGCCTGCGGCAGTAACAAGATTACAGAAAAAAGCACAGCAAGCACAGCTCAAAGCCCCATTTATCAATCTCAAATGGCAGTGGTGAAAACGGTAGATCCGCAATTAAAAGAAGACAAAACAATGATTCTTACCGGTCAAATTCGGTATCAAAGCTTTGAAGGCGGGTTTTACAGTTTCATTGCTAATGATGGCAAAAAATATATGCCTTCTGGCTTGAAAGAAGAGCATCGTAAAAATGGCTTAATTGTTGAGATGAAGGTGCAGCCCATAACCGATAGAATGACCACACAGCAGTTTGGCACCTTAGTTAAAGTACTCGAGATAAAAATCATTGACGACTCAAAAGTAAGCGATATAAATCAGAGCATGTAAATATAAACTGCTTTTAGACAATTTCAGATTGTAAGCTATGCAATATAAGTGCTAAAATATGCCGCCGTTTTCGAACAAGCGGCATATATATTTTAAGGTGTTTTTATACGTTTACATAGACATTATTATCAATAAGATACTGCACTGTCGTTAACGAACACAACAACTGTATATCACGTAGTTTTTGGTCGCAAAAAGCTACTCACTTAATCGTATTATTTACGCAATCGTAATAATACAAACCTTGGAGACATATAATGTCTGATGCAATATTTACTCTGGATGCTACCGTGCGCACTGACTTAGGGAAAGGTGCGAGCCGCCGCCTACGTCACGCTGGAAAAGTACCCGCTATTATTTACGGTGCCGGCAAAGAGCCAGTATCACTTTCGCTTGATCACAACAAAGTGAATCAAGCGCAAGATTTTGAAGCCTTCTACTCACACGTGCTGACTATCAATATAGACGGTAAGAAAGAAGAAGCGTTGGTTAAAGATATGCAGCGCCACCCATTTAAGCCAAAAGTAACGCACATTGATTTTATTCGTATCGTTGCTGGTGAGTTACTTACTACAAACGTACCTATTCATTTTATGAATGAAGACAAAGCAGACTCTATTAAACTTGAAGGCGGCCACGCTGAGCACCACATGAATGAAATAGAAATAACCTGCTTACCAAAAGATCTGCCTGAGTTCATTGAGATAGACGTAGCTAACGTTAAGCTAGATGAGACACTTCACTTATCTGATGTTACCTTCCCAAAAGGCGTCGAGTCTGTTGAATTAACAAGAGGCGAAGAGCACGATTTAGCGGTTGTTAGTATTAAACAAGCTAGAGGCGCTGCAGTTGCTGATGACGAAGAGGAAGGCGCACCAGTTGCCCCTAATGCTCCAAACGCAGCAGGAGACGCCAAGGATTAATTGGTGTCCGCTATACGGCTAATTGTGGGCCTAGGTAATCCAGGCCCACAATACCATCAAACACGGCACAACGCCGGTGCACAATTTTTAGAAAGCTTAGCGTCAAGGTTTGCTATAAACCTAAAACTCGACCCTAAGTTTTTTGGTTTTTCGGGACGCGGCATTATTGCCGATGAAGACGTCCGTCTTCTTATTCCCACTACGTTTATGAATTTAAGCGGCAAGTCTGTTGCTGCTGTTTGTCAGTTCTATAAAATTGACATTGATGAAATATTAGTCGCCTACGACGAATTGGATTTTGACCCCGGCATTGCCAAATTCAAGCGCGGCGGAAGCTCTAGCCAAAACGGCATAAAGGACATTGTTAGCAGCATGGGGAATCAGCGAGAATTTTTGCGCTTGCGCATTGGCATAGGCCACCCGGGCCATGCGAGTAAAGTAACAGGCTATGTATTGTCAAAAGCGCCACCTGAAGAATACGCCCGCATTGAAGATGCCATTGATGAAGCAATGCGCTGTATCCCAATTTTATATGAACAAAACCTAACAAAAGCACAACACCGGCTGCACAGCTTTAAAGCGCTATAACCTTAGCGCTTAAGTGTTTAGGCAGTTCACACACAATAAACAGAGGTAATTATGGGTTTCAAATGTGGCATAGTAGGTTTGCCAAACGTCGGTAAATCGACCCTATTTAATGCATTAACAAAAGCAGGAATAGAAGCAGCAAACTTTCCCTTTTGCACAATAGAGCCAAACACAGGCGTAGTGCCGGTGCCCGATACACGCTTAGATCAGCTTGCAGAAATTGTTAATCCCAAGCGTGTTATTCCTACCACTATGGAGTTTGTGGATATAGCCGGTTTAGTCGCAGGTGCATCTAAAGGAGAAGGTTTAGGCAATAAGTTTTTAGCCAACATACGCGAAACCGATGCTATAGGTCATGTAGTACGATGCTTTGATGACGACAACATTGTTCATGTTGCCGGAAAAGTGAATCCACAAGAAGATATTGACGTTATTAATACCGAGTTGGGCCTTGCCGATTTAGAAACCACTGAAAAAGCTATTTTACGAGTAGGTAAGCGCGCCAAAAGTGGTGACAGCGAGGCTAAATTTGAGCTAAAAGTACTTGAGAAAATAACGCCGCACCTAAACGATGGCGGCTTATTAAGAGCGCTTGAATTAAGCAAAGAAGAACGTGCAGCAATATCTTACATGAACTTTTTGACCCTTAAGCCAACCATGTATATTGCCAACGTGAATGAAGAAGGCTTTGAAAACAATCCTTATCTTGACCAAGTAACAGCGATTGCCAAAAAAGAAAATGCGGTAGTAGTGAGTATTTGCGCCGCTGTAGAATCAGACATTGCTGAGCTTGACGAAGAAGAAAAACAAGAATTTATGGATGAGCTCGGCTTAACAGAGCCTGGTTTAAACCGAGTTATTCGTGCAGGCTATGATTTGCTCAATCTACAAACCTATTTTACAGCTGGGGTTAAAGAAGTCCGCGCGTGGACTTTTCCCGAGGGCTCTACAGCGCCTCAAGCGGCGGGTAAAATACATACTGACTTTGAAAAAGGCTTTATTCGTGCAGAAATTGTTGCCTTTAACGACTATGTTGGAAACAGAGGTGAGTCTGGCGCGAAGGAAGCTGGTAAATGGCGTTTAGAAGGTAAAGAGTATGTCGTAAAAGACGGTGACGTAATTCATTTTCGTTTTAATGTATAACTGTTATCTACTTTATATTTAGCCGAAGAGTTGCGTAAAAGTTGTAAATAGGGACGTTGCTGCTTAGATTATAGTCAACCATCCTTTTTTGATATATTTTTGACAAAAAACGGTTGACGCTTTGTGTTCAACTAAGCATAATACGCGCCACTTAGAAGCACAGTGAATACAGGCTACGTAGCTCAGCTGGTTAGAGCACATCACTCATAATGATGGGGTCGCAGGTTCGAGTCCCGCCGTAGCCACCATTTTACTTTGCCTGAGTAACTCCGTGCGGGAGTGGTGGAATTGGTAGACACGCTGGATTTAGGTTCCAGTGCTTCACGGCGTGAGAGTTCAAGTCTCTCCTTCCGCACCATTGCTGGGGTATAGCCAAGTTGGTAAGGCAACGGGTTTTGATCCCGTCATTCGTAGGTTCGAGTCCTGCTACCCCAGCCATTTTTTTCCAATAAAGATAGCCTCCAAGGCTAGCTTTTTTGGGGTATAGCCAAGTTGGTAAGGCAACGGGTTTTGATCCCGTCATTCGTAGGTTCGAGTCCTGCTACCCCAGCCATATATAAAGCGTCGATATTTAGCAGTCGGCGCTTTTTATTTATGCCTTTAAAGCTCAGCATATGCCTTCATTATCGATATCATGTTTCTCATAAGCACTTTTTTTTATTGTTTTTTGATTTGACGTGGTTAAACGACTAAAAATCTTGCACAATACACACAAGTTGTAGAAACAGTAATTAACCTTTTCCCCTATGAATGACATTATCACCTGGCTACTTCAAGATATTCTAACTCCTGTTCAAAACGCCGCTACCTATGTAGTAGGCATCGCCAATTATTGGCTCTGGGGCGACCAGACCACCTACGGCATTCTAATATTTCTATTAGTGATCGCAGGCAGCTGGTTTAGCTGGCGTTTAAAGTTTATTCAAATACTTGATTTCAAGCATATGTTTTCGCTTATGCGCAAAAGCACAAAATCGGACGACGCCGGTATCAGTTCTTTTCAGGCGCTGTGTACAAGCTTGTCAGCGCGCGTTGGCACAGGTAACTTAGCGGGCGTAGCGGTAGCAATATCATTAGGCGGTGCGGGTGCTATTTTTTGGATGTGGGTCATTGCTCTGCTGGGAATGGCCACAGGCTATGCGGAAAGTGTGCTTGGACAAGTTTATAAAATTAAAGATTCCAGAGGGCAATTCCGCGGTGGTCCAGCCTATTATATTCAGCAAGGCATTCAAAATAAAGCCTTTGCATGGTTGTTTGCGCTGTGTTTATTCTTTGGCTACGGCTTCGTATTTAGCGCCGTGCAGGCAAACACCATTGCCGATGCACTTAACAATACCTATGAGCTAGATACTATTTATTCTGGCTTGGGTATTGTGGTGTTAGCCGCTTTAATAGTGGTAGGCGGACTAAGAGCCATTGCACGCTTTGCCGAGTACGTGGTACCGTTTATGGGCCTTACCTACGTTACCGTTGCCTTAGTAATAACAATTATTAATATTCAATTACTGCCGGGCGTATTATACGACATTATTACCAGCGCCTTTGGCCTTCAAGAGGCTGGGGCAGGCGCATTAGCAGCTGCCATTAAAAACGGTATTCAGCGTGGCCTTTATTCAAACGAAGCCGGATCAGGCAGTGTTCCTCATGCCGCCGCAGCTGCATCACCCGAGCCTAACCACCCTGCTTCACAGGGCTACGTTCAAATGCTTGGCGTGTTTATTGACACCATGGTGCTGTGTACCTGCACCGCCTTCATTATTTTACTTGGCACACAAACAGGTATTGGTGAAATGGAAGGAATAAGGCTCACGCAAACCGCAATGGAAGCGCACTTAGGCGGCGTAGGAGGCGACTTTGTAGCAGCCGCTATCTGCCTATTCGCGTTCACCTCGGTGGTGGCTAACTATGCCTACGGCGAAAGTAACCTGCACATGTTTAAGCTCGATAATAAGTTTGGCCGAGGCTTTTATACTACCGGCTACTTACTCATGATTTTATGGGGTTCGGTCGCCTCTTTGCCCATGGTGTGGGCAATGGCAGATATGGCCTTAGGTATGATGACCTTAGTTAACATTATTGCCATATTTATTTTAACGCCCACTATTGTGGCGGTAACCAATGACTATCGTGAGAAACGCAAGCTGAATAAGAAAATTACCTTTGCGCAAGATGACTGCTTGATTCAGGGAGAACTAGAAGAGAAGGAAATTTGGCAGTCGAAGACATAGCAAATAAATGCGTTCGAAGGCTTTGTTGGCAATATTTTCGTTTAGTGGGCTGCTGTTGAGCGCGCTATAAAAATGTCGTCAACAGACCGGCCAGTATCGCCACGAGTAAAAGCGGGAATATCCAACGAGAGATCTTTGCTGTATGTTCATCACTCATAGGTTTGCCAAACTTTTCCAACAGTGGGATCAAGATGACTAAGGTTAGTAATAAGACCCCTAAAATAGCAAAAACTGACATAAACTCCTCTTTAATATAGTTTCAAAAATGACCAATATAGAGTAAGTACACAAAGCATAGACAAACAGGCCATTGTCTACACACATTACTTTACTGTTAGACCAAGCCCATCGCATACTTTAGCGCCATTTTTTTAAGTGGACCCGCTTTATCAGCCACTTTAAGACCAATCTCGCGCGCAATTTGCATGGGCATGAAAGTGTTTGAAAAACCATGATAAATCACGTCCATTAGCGACATCATCAGCAAATTAGGTACGCGGCGCTTGTTTTCGTATAGCGCAATTAGTCTTTTCGGCTTATCTAAGCCCTCGTGCTGAATAATGCTTAAGAGAGCGTCTACATCTTTAAAGCCTAAATTAACGCCTTGCCCAGCTAAAGGGTTGATAGTGTGTGCGGCGTCGCCAACAATAATAGCCTTGCCTTGCCCGTAACGATGGGCATGCATTCGCGTAATGGGAAACCCAGCTACTTTTACAATCTCAAACTCACCCAACACATCAGGAAAATCATTAATGACAGCGGCTTTCAAATCCTCTTTAGACGCCTTCTGGATCCATTTACTTTTTGTAGCGTTGTGATACCAAATTAGGCAGGCATAATGGTCATGCATCGGTAAAAGAGCACGCGGACCCGTGGCATAAAATGCTTGCCATGTTTCATCTGGCACTTTTTCTTTGGTTTTAATCAGCACAGCGTTAGCTTTTTGTGCATACTGCCAACCGCTTGTGGGAATACCAGCAGATTGACGAATTTGCGAGTTTGCGCCATCAGCACCAAGCAAAATACGCGCCTCAATAAGCTGGCCGCTGCTAAGGATAAGACTACCCTGCTCAACATCAATACTACTAATGGTTTGCTCATGAATGCAGGTTATTTCATTCGTCCAGTTGGCTTTTATCTCGTCGTATAGGGCAAGCTGAAGCAGTCTATTTTCAACAAAATAGCCAAGCAACTCGCGATCAATCTCAGAAGCTTTAAACTGCGTTGTTTGACTTTTATCGAACAAGTGCTTGCGGCTACTTTCACCATCCCATACGCTCAGGGTATCGTAAGCCCGATAACGCATTTTTTGCACATGCTGCCAGGCGCCTAAGGACTTAAGCAAGTTGATAGAGTGCATATTAAGGGCAGATACACGGATATCAGGGGCCTGTGCTTTATCAAATCCCGCTAAGGGCTTCTTTTCTATTAAAGCAACCTTATGAAATTGCTTTGCAAGTCCTAAGGCCAACGCAGCCCCCACCATTCCTCCGCCAACTACGCAGCAGTCAAACTTTGTTTCAAGCATAAATTGTCACTTCTACATTCACATACTCGCTTCATGTACAGAGTATGCCATAGCACTGCCAGTAATTGAATCTTCGTACAATTGTAATATAACTTCTATTGTAAAGAAGGGGTTTAGAACGGATAGTGAACACCTACGGATATTGAATTACTCAAATAAGGGACGAGTAAGTTACTACTTACCGCTGATAAAACTTCATAATCCACAGCGCGATTATGAAGTTTATCTACTTCTATAGGTAAATATTGTCTCATTGATAAAATAGATATAGTAAACAACACCTTACATTTAGTGAAAGAATTAATTCACACGACCTTTCCTATACCCTTTAGCACTAGCCTTGTGCCTAAATTACAGGTAACATATCGGCCAATTTGAACGGTGGTAAAAAATACTATCGAGTATTATTAAAGTCTTTATTGACGCCACTGCGTATAGTAATAATGTGGCAGAATAATTTAGGTGCTACGTTATCGGCACATCTACCCACTAACCAAAATTTGATGAAGTGAAATGAGCAAAAAATTATTTATAAAAACCTGGGGTTGCCAAATGAACGAGTACGACTCGGAAAAAATGGCGCACCTTTTAGACGTAACTCACGGTTATACAATGGCGGAAGAAGCCGCTGACGCCGACCTTATTTTACTCAACACTTGTTCTATTCGTGAAAAAGCACAAGAGAAGGTGTTTCATCAGTTGGGTCGCTGGAAAAATCTCAAGAAAGACAAACCAGAGCTGATCATTGGCGTTGGCGGATGTGTGGCGTCGCAAGAAGGCGACGAAATTCGTAAACGCGCGCCATTTGTCGATATCGTTTTTGGGCCGCAAACACTGCATCGCTTGCCCGAAATGATTGGCCAAATAAAAGGCGGCGAACGCTCAGTGGTCGACGTTAGCTTTCCCGAAATTGAAAAGTTTGACCGTTTGCCAGAGCCGCGCGCCGACGGACCTACCGCGTTCGTGTCTATTATGGAAGGTTGCTCAAAATACTGCAGTTTTTGTGTGGTACCCTATACACGCGGCGAAGAAGTTAGCCGGCCTGTGGACGACGTTTTGCTCGAAATTGCGCAATTAGCAGCCCAAGGCGTGCGTGAGGTCAATTTATTAGGCCAAAACGTGAACGCCTTTAGAGGTGATCATTTTGACGGCGAGGTGTGTCGTTTTGCTGAACTGCTAGAGCTCGTTGCCAGCATAGATGGCATCGACAGAATTCGCTACACCACCTCTCACCCCGTTGAATTTACAGACGATATTATTCAAGCTTACGCGCATATTCCTGAATTAGTTGACCACTTACACTTACCCGTACAGTCGGGCTGCGACCGTATTTTGAACCTGATGAAACGCGGCCACACCGCTATTGAATATAAGTCGATTATTCGCAAATTAAAGAAAGTACGCCCAAATTTGGCTATGTCTTCTGACTTTATTATAGGCTTTCCGGGTGAAACGAATGAAGACTTTGAAGCCACCATGGACCTTATTAATTTTGTGGGTTACGACATGAGCTTTAGCTTTATTTACAGCGCCAGACCCGGCACACCCGCAGCAGATGCGGTAGACGACGTGCCCGAAAGCGAGAAAAAGAAAAGATTACAAATACTCCAGCAGCGTATCAATCAAAACGCCCAGCAAATTGCGCGCAATATGCTAGATACCCAGCAGCGATTGCTAGTTGAAGGACCTTCGAAGAAAGATCCCAAGGAGCTAACCGGTCGAACTGAGAACAATCGCGTAGTTAACTTTGTAGGTACGCCCGACATGATTGGTGAGTTCGTTGATGTTACTGTTACATCGGTTTATAGCAACTCACTGCGCGGCGACGTGATCCGTCGTGAAGCCGATATGGGCCTGCGCGTTGCCGTATCTCCACAAAGCATTTTGGCCAAAAAGCCTACGCCTAACCAGCTTGGCGTTATTCAAATAATGCCTGCGTAAGCGAAAATAGCGATTTTATAATGTGCCAACACACACTTTGAAAAAACGAAGATAGGGAAACTACTTGAGTAAAATAGTCAGCAATAAAGTGATACTAGATCCACAAGACACTAAACGTTTATCTAGCCTTTGTGGCCCGTTCGATGAAAATCTAAAGCAAATAGAGCGTCGTTTAGGGGTAGAGATTATCTACCGTAATAACGAGTTTAGTGTGCACGGTGAACCTCAGCAGGCTAACGGCGCAAGTGAATTACTGAAGCTACTATATATAGAAACGCAGCCAGTGCGTGGTAGTGTACCTGTTTTAGAACCTAAACAAGTTCATTTAGCGATTCAAGAAGCAAAATGCCTAGAGCACGCTGAGGCAGATACTCACGCTAAAGAAATAAGTATAAAAACAAAGCGCGGCATTGTTAAACCTCGCAACCCAAATCAATCTAAATATGTAAACAACGTGCTTACCCATGATATTACCTTTGGCGTAGGCCCTGCAGGTACAGGCAAAACGTATCTGGCAGTAGCCTGTGCGGTAGACGCCTTAGAAAGACAAGAGATTAGACGCATATTGCTAACACGACCCGCGGTTGAAGCCGGTGAAAAGCTAGGTTTCTTGCCGGGTGATCTATCCCAAAAAGTCGACCCTTACTTACGGCCGCTATACGATGCACTATTTGAGATGCTGGGTTTTGAGAAAGTTGAAAAGCTAATTGAACGTAATGTGATTGAAGTAGCTCCATTAGCATATATGCGAGGGCGCACCTTAAACGATGCTTTTATTATTCTTGATGAATCACAAAACACCACAGTAGAACAAATGAAAATGTTCTTAACCCGCATTGGCTTTAATTCAAAAGCGGTCATTACGGGTGATATTACGCAAGTTGATTTACCCCGCGGCACGCGCTCGGGTCTTCGCCAAGCGATTGATGTACTTGCCGATGTTGACGACATTAGTTTCAATTTCTTCACCGCGACCGACGTTGTACGTCATCCTGTGGTGGCAAGAATTGTGCAAGCCTACGAAAACTACGAGTCAGTTCAAGACGCCCTTCAAGCTAAGAAAAGACAAGAAAAGCAAGACCAATTTAACAGGGATAACACGTCATCAAACGGCAAATAGATAATTCCGTCAGTAGCACCTACAAGGACGTAGAGTGACATGAGTGATAATTTATTAATTGATGTTCAGTTTGCCGACGATTTGGCTGACACTGTTTCAAAGAGCCTGCCTACACAAGACACCATTAGCCAATGGTTGAAGCTGGCCTATTCATTAGCAAATGATTCGTTAGCCCTTGAGCAACAAAAAAGTAATGACTTGCTCCCTGAACTTAGCATTCGCATAGTATCAATTGAAGAATCCCAGTCTTTAAACGCCCAATACAGAGGTAAAGATGAGCCCACTAATGTGCTGTCTTTTGAGAGTGACTTACCTGACTTTGTTCCCAGCGCTTTTTTAGGCGACTTGGTTATATGTGCTCAAATAGTGGCAAATGAAGCCCTTGAGCAGCAAAAAACCCTTGAACATCACTGGGCGCATATGTGCATACACGGTATGCTTCATTTAATGGGCCTTGACCACATACAAGATGCTGATGCACATGAAATGGAAAGCCTCGAAATAACAATATTAGCTAAATTAGGTATTGACGACCCATATCAAATTAGTTAAACATAGCCATAACGATATCAACGTGAATTCAGTTGGCCTGCGCATTTAACATAACCGTCGCCTATACCAACTTCACACACTTTTAACTTTACTATATAAGATGCGAATTAAATAATGAGCGATGACAACCCCCCTTCACCCAACGGTTCTTCTAACAAAAGCTGGTTAGGTAAATTTATGACCAACTTTAAAGGGGAGCCGCAAAATAAAGAAGAGTTATCAAACTTAATTTCTAATGCCGAGTTCAGAGATGTCATTGACCCTCAAACAAAAGAAATGATCGAAGGTGTTATGGGTGTCAGCGAGATTAAAGTCCGCGAAATTATGATCCCGCGGGCACAAATGATTACCATTGATATTGAACAAACGGTTGATCAGTTTTTACCCTTAGTATTAGAGTCTGCTCACTCACGATTTCCGGTTATTAGTGAAGACAAAGATCACATTGAAGGTATACTGCTAGCGAAAGATCTTCTGCCCTATGCGTTTAATGACGAAAAGAACTTTGTGCTTAGAAACGTTATTAGAGAAGCAGTTATTGTGCCTGAAAGCAAACGGGTTGACGTGTTACTAAAAGAATTTAGGCAGCAGCGCTACCATATGGCAATAGTGGTTGACGAGTACGGTGGTGTTTCGGGCTTGGTTACCATTGAAGACATACTTGAACTCATTGTGGGTGAAATTGAAGATGAGTTTGATGATGAAATTACGGATAGTGGCAATATCCGCCCGCTTAATAAGTCAACCTATTCTGTAAAAGCCCTCACCCCCGTTGACGATTTTAATAAGTTTTTTGAATCATCTTTTAATTCCGATGAATCAGATACTATTGGTGGCGTAGTGCTGCGCGCCTTCGGCCACATGCCCGAAACAGGCGAAAAAGTAAATGTAGATAACGTACAGTTCGAAGTCACTAACTCTGATAAACGACGCCTATTGCAACTTAAGGTGTATTTACCCGAATTGGAGAGTTAGGCTGTCTACACTCTTGGTGAACGTTCTTCTTTTTTGTTTAGGCGCTAGCCTTACCTTTGCGTTCGCGCCATTTAATCTATGGCTGATTGTTTTTGCTGTTCTACCCATTTGCATTTATCTTCTTGCCTATAAAACGCAAAGCCCTTTTAAAAGTGCCTGGTGCTTTGGCTTCGGCTATTTCGGTGCAGGTATTTCATGGATACACGTCAGCATATATGAATTTGGTGGCTTGCCGCTTATGGCATCAGTTGGCCTAATGGTGATGCTTTGCGGGTATTTAGCTTTGTTTCCTGCACTGCTGTTTTATGCAGTGTCTCGTTTTTTTAAGCCTGCCCTATGGCCTCTTTGTTTACCGTTTGCATGGCTTTTAATGGAATGGCTGCGCGCTTGGGTGTTAACCGGTTTTCCGTGGCTGTCAATAGGTTATTCGCAAAGCAATAGCCTATTTAGTGCGTATTATCCCTTGGTGGGTGAAATAGGCTTAAGCGCGCTAATCGTATTGGTTAGCGCCGCCGCCGCAGTTGGCATTGCACAAAAACAGTGGCTGCATGCGCTTATTCCTGTTCTTGTGTTTACTGTCAGCGCTTACATCCTGACCAGCGTGCAGTTCAGTACGCCAACAGGGATAATCAAAACCGTGGCGCTGGTACAAGGAAACATTGCGCAATCGATGCGCTTTGAGCCAGAAAAAGACCTGTTGGCTATGGACAAATATCTGGAAATGACATCGCCGTATTGGAACTCAGATATTATTATATGGCCTGAGGCCGCGGTGTCACGAATAGAACCACTGGTGCAGACATTTTTAAAGTCCTTAGACAATCAAGCAACTAAAACAAATACAGGCCTGATAACGGGACTTATTAACTACGATTTACGCACCAATATTGCCTACAATTCGCTTGTAGCACTTGGGATAGATAGTGGCACTAACACCGAGGCGTATGCGCCAAACCACAGTAAGCGCTTTGCTAAACATCATTTATTACCCATAGGGGAGTTTGTGCCTTTTGAGAATTTACTTAGGCCTTTAGCACCTATTTTTGACTTACCTATGTCTTCTTTTAGCCGTGGTGATTACGTGCAGCCTAATTTGGTGGCGGGAAGCACCTATTTTGCGCCGGCTATATGCTTTGAAATTGCTTTTCCTTCACAAATAGCAGCCAATTTAACCAGCAAATCTAACGCCATTATAACGGTTAGCAACGACGCTTGGTTTGGCAACTCTCACGGTCCACATCAACATATGCAAATAGCACAAGTGCGCGCAAAGGAGTTTGGCTTGCCTGTTTTGCGTGCCACCAACAACGGTGTTACTGCCATTGTTGATCACACCGGCCATATCCAAAGCCGATTGCCGCAGTTTGAAGCTGCGGTGCTTAACGACACCATTAGCTTAGTCATAGGAGACACACCCTACCGAAGCTTCGGGAACGGGCCTATTTGGATACTTGCACTGTTCGGATTTGGTGCCGCTATTTATCAGCGGTCACAAAGAACTCCGCTTAATTAGAATTAATGCGCCGATTTTAGTATTGAATTGGCTGAGAAGTGAAGCCTAATTTACACATTTCAATCTATCAGTTTTTCACAGGAGCTATATCTTTTTTCAGTATAATATAAACAATTAAATAGCGCTCCTTCTCATCAGAACGCTAAATATAATCCACTTGGATAATTTCATACTCAACCACACCAGAGGGCGTTTTAATAGCAGAAACATCGTCAACTTCTTTACCAATTAACCCGCGCGCAATAGGCGAATTCACCGAAATCCGGCTGTTCTTTAAGTCGGCTTCGTCATCACCCACAATATGGTATTGAATTTCTTCGTCGGTGCCAACATTAAGTAATTTTACGGTAGAGCCAAATATGACTTTGCCATTATTGACGATTTTGGTCACGTCAATTATTTGTGCACCCGCCAGCTTACCTTCAATGTCTTGAATACGTCCTTCACAAAAGCTTTGCTGATCTCGTGCAGCATGATACTCAGCATTTTCTTTTAAATCGCCGTGTTCTCTGGCTTCAGCAATAGACTTAATAATCGTAGGTCTAGTTTTAGACTTTAGTACATTTAATTCCTCACGCAACTTTTGCGCGCCTTGCAGTGTCATTGGGTAAGTAGTTGCCATTATTATTCTCTTATCATGATGTGTTGATTTGCCAATATAGTGATAAACCGCGATGCAAAATATGTGCTAGGGCGCAATAACCACTAGCTCATCACATATTAGACGCTATAGATTCAACCGTGAAATAAAAAAAGAACGCTAAACGCGTTCAATTTATATAATTAATAGCATAATAGTATAAAACAATCGGGCTATTGTGGGTAGGCTTTTAGGCGTCGATTTGTTTGTGTAGCTCTTGCAAAGAATTCACATTTTTATACGCATCAGCGGTTTTTGACTGCATCGTTGCAAATGCTGCATTTAAGGTGGTGGTATAGGCCACTTTATTTAACAGCGCTTCACTTCGAATATACACCGAGTCGGTAATAGCTTGACGACCTTCAGTGGTATTTACAATGTAGGTGTAAGCACCGTTTTTAATAGAATCAACAATATTAGGGCGCCCCTCTAATAACTTATTGACCACCGAGCACTCATAGCCACCGTCATTAATAAATTTCGCAGTGCCGCTAGTCGCTTCTAAACTAAAGCCATTTTCAATAATAACCTTGGCTAGATTGAGCACCCTGTGTTTATCATTATTACGCACAGACACCAGTACTTTGCCCTTTTTAGGTAACGGAGAACTCGCGCCTAGTCCTGCTTTAGCGTAAGCTTCTTCAAAATTCACCCCTATTCCCATTACCTCACCTGTAGAACGCATTTCTGGACCTAATAATGGATCAACGCCCTGAAACTTAGCAAACGGCAACACCACTTCTTTTACCGAGAAAAATGGGGGTATTGTTTCTTTGGTAATGCCTTGGCTGGCGAGTGACTTACCGGCCATTACGCGCGCGGCTATTTTAGCTAAGGGTACGCCTGTTGCCTTTGACACAAAAGGCACCGTGCGAGCGGCGCGCGGGTTAACTTCTATTAAGTATACTTCGTTGTCTTTAACAGCAAACTGTGTGTTCATTAAGCCCACTACGCCTAACTCTAGCGCCATTTGCGCAACTTGCGTACGCATAACATCTTGAATTTCTTTGGATAAAGAATAAGGAGGTAAACTGCAGGCTGAATCGCCTGAGTGCACGCCCGCTTGTTCAATATGCTCCATTATGCCGCCAATCACAACGTCAGTGCCGTCGCAAATTGCGTCTATATCAACTTCAATGGCGTCGTCTAAGAATCTGTCTAGCAACACAGGAGAGTCGTTAGAAACCTTTACTGCTTCGGTTAAATAACGTTTCAAATCTTTTAGGTCATACACAATTTCCATGGCGCGGCCGCCTAATACATAAGAGGGCCGAACAACTAATGGAAAGCCAATTATTTGAGCATGTTCAATCGCCTGTTCCATATTACTCACGGTCGCATTAGCCGGCTGTTTCAAGCCTAACTTGGTTACCATTTGCTGAAACCGTTCGCGATCTTCTGCTCTGTCTATAGCATCGGGGGAGGTACCGATAATATTAACCCCATTCTTTTTCAAAGCACGCGCAAGCTTCAAAGGAGTCTGACCGCCATATTGCACAATCACACCATCAGGCTTCTCAACTCTGCAGATTTCCAATACGTCTTCAAGGGTGACAGGCTCAAAATAAAGCCTGTCTGAGATATCGTAATCGGTTGACACTGTTTCTGGGTTACAATTCACCATTATGGTCTCGTAGCCGTCTTCACGCAGTGCAAGCGCAGCGTGTACACAGCAGTAGTCAAACTCAATACCTTGACCTATCCGGTTAGGGCCACCGCCTAGAATCATTATTTTGGGTTTTGAAGACGGCAGTGCCTCGCACTCTTCATCATAAGTAGAATACAAATAAGCGGTAGAAGTGGAAAACTCTGCAGCGCAGGTGTCAACACGCTTATAAACAGGTAACACCCCCATTTCTACGCGTTTGGCACGCACTTCATCTTCGACTATACCAGTTAGTTCAGCAATACGCGCATCAGCAAAGCCTTTGCGCTTAAGGCCGCGCATCAACTCTTCATCCATACCGGCTAGGCCACGCTCTTTTATAATCGCTTCTTGTGTAACAATATCTTCAATTTGTACTAAATACCAAGGGTCTACATTAGTTAATAAAAACACTTCTTCAACCGACATGCCCATTCTAAACGCATCGCCAATATACCAAATACGCTCAGCGCCTGGCTCGCGTAGTTCATATACTATTTTAGTTCTAGCTTCGGGGTCGTTTAAATCCACAATAGGGCTTAAGCCTGTGGCGCCTACTTCTAAGCCTCGCAGCGCTTTTTGCAAGGACTCTTGCTGATTGCGGCCAATGGCCATCACCTCACCCACCGACTTCATTTGGGTGGTTAGGCGATCGTTTGCACCGGCAAACTTTTCAAAATTAAAGCGCGGGATCTTGGTTACAACATAGTCTATTGCAGGCTCGAATGAGGCAGGTGTTTTACCGCCCGTTATATCGTTTTCTAGTTCGTCAAGGGTGAAGCCAACGGCAAGTTTAGCGGCAATTTTAGCAATCGGGAAACCAGTCGCTTTTGAGGCCAGCGCAGATGAACGCGACACTCTTGGGTTCATCTCTATGATGACCATACGGCCTGTTTTAGGATCGATACCAAACTGCACGTTCGAACCTCCGGTTTCCACACCAATTTCACGCAGCACCGCAATAGCGGCGTTGCGCATTATTTGAAATTCTTTGTCGGTTAAGGTTTGCGCGGGTGCAACCGTAATAGAGTCACCGGTGTGCACGCCCATCGGGTCGAAGTTCTCAATAGTGCAAATAATAATGCAGTTGTCTGCGCTATCGCGCACCACTTCCATTTCATATTCTTTCCAGCCAATAAGCGACTCGTCAATCAGCAGCTCTGAGGTGGGAGATAAATCTAAGCCCCGGGAGCAAATTTCGTTAAATTCGTCCATGTTATAGGCAATACCGCCGCCGCTGCCGCCCATGGTAAAAGAGGGGCGAATAATGCATGGAAAGCCGATGCGCGTTACCACATCTTGGGCTTGCTCTAAGCTATGTGCAATTTCCGCACGCGGGCATTCAAGGTTGATAGACTTCATGGCCTTGTCAAAGCGTTCGCGATCTTCTGCTTTGTCTATAGCGTCGGCATTTGCGCCAATAAGCTCAATATTAAATTCGTCTAGTACGCCGTGTTTATTCAAGTCCAGCGCGCAATTAAGGGCCGTCTGTCCGCCCATCGTGGGTAAAATAGCGTCAGGGCGTTCTTTGATAATAATATTTCGCACCACTTCCCATTGAATGGGTTCAATGTAGGTCGCATCGGCCATATCGGGATCGGTCATTATGGTGGCAGGATTGGAGTTAACCAAAATAACTCTATAGCCTTCTTCGCGTAGTGCTTTGCAAGCCTGGGCGCCTGAATAATCGAATTCGCAGGCCTGTCCTATTACAATAGGACCGGCGCCAAGAATCAAAATGCTTTTGATGTCGGTACGTTTTGGCATGGTAAAGCTTCCTATTGTTTTACTTGTTTAATCAGGTCTATAAAGTGGTCAAATAATGCAGCGGCGTCTACCGGACCAGGGCTTGCTTCTGGGTGGCCTTGAAAACCGATGGCTGGTGCATTTGTTAGCGCTATTCCCTGCAGAGAATGGTCAAACAAGGATACATGGGTAATCTTAATAGTACTAGGCAAACTGTTTTCATCTACTGCAAAACCATGGTTTTGACTGGTGATCATAACGCGGTTTGTGGCAAGATCTTTGACCGGATGGTTTGCGCCGTGGTGGCCAAACTTCATTTTTTGCGTGCTCGCACCTGCGGCTAAGGCCAAGAGTTGATGTCCCAAACAAATACCGAACATGGGGATTTGTTCGTCAATAAAGGTTTTAATGGCGCTTATTGCATAGTCGCATGGCTGCGGATCACCGGGTCCATTAGATAAAAATATTCCGTCGGGCTTCAGCGCTAATACGTCTTTTGCCGATGTCTGCGCGGGCACCACCGTTAGCCGGCAGCCGCGGTCAACAAGCATGCGCAGGATGTTGCGCTTAGCGCCAAAATCGTAAGCAACCACATGATAGGGTAAATTAGTGATTTGGGTATCGTAACCACTTTCTAAGTGCCATATGCCGTGTGTAAACTCATAATGCTTTTCACAGCTAGCAACCTTGGCTAAATCCATTCCTTTTAGACCCGCAAAGCCTTTTGCTTGTGCTAAGGCCTTTTCAATCACGCTGTCTATGTCGCTAAGATTTTCAAGACTTAAAATGCAGCCGTTTTGAGCGCCTTTATCACGTAAAATGCGGGTCAGCCTGCGCGTGTCAATATCAGCTATGCCTATTACATTATTGGCTAGTAAATAGTCACTTAAGCTTCGCTGACTTCTAAAGTTACTGGCGACTAATGGCAAATCTCTTATTACTAAGCCTTTAGCCCACACTTGGTCAGATTCAACATCTTCACTGTTAATGCCAGTGTTGCCGATATGGGGATAAGTTAAGGTAATAATTTGTTCAGCGTATGAAGGGTCGGTAAGAATTTCTTGATAGCCGGTCATTGAGGTGTTGAATACAACCTCACCAACGCTGCTACCGGTCGCACCAATGGCGGTTCCTTTAAACACGGATCCGTCGGCGAGTACTAACAGGGCAGAAACAGCCACTTAAATCTCCTAAAAAGTAGAGATAGCTAGGGTTCGTCATTAGAATGAAGCAAACCTGTCGTTAAACCATATTTTGATATAAAAAATGGTTTAGTATCTCTGCCAAAATAGAGACTACAAAACGAGCAATAACTAACATAAAGCCTTGACTGTTAGCACCTGCCGTTATTGTTAGAAGGATTTCAAATTAGTAAAATCGCTTCCCTTTGGCAAATTCTAAGTAGTATATCGAACTAAACCATTCAGGTCTATAGGTTTTAAATAAATGATTAAAACAACCGGAACACTCTAAATTCACTAGCAAAGCCTCAAAAGTGCGTCTTTTGTATTGCTACCCTAGCATCGTACTAGAACGTGTTGATCTTTTCTGTACATAAATCAATCAGCCCACCTGGGTAAATTCAATCCAAAACGTTACCGCCACAAAGCGACTTAACACTAGCGCCGTTATAACCCCGATAAAAAATATGGATTGCTTGCCGAATGATCTCGACCGGCCCAACGAGACGCATGACTATGAGCCCTACCATAATTTCCCTCGCAGATGTTTTTCCTTAAAAGTACCATCGAAATTGCAATACTTATAGGATGTCAATCCCAGTATTAATACCGCTATACACTTCCCAATTGTTGTAAACAGCCAGTTTTCACTCATAAAAATATATTCGTGTAAAAATATTAGAATAAAAATAACGCTTACTGCACTGCAGGTCAACGTCCTATTTCTTTTATCTAGTACCCTTGGCAGAACCAAAACAACGACCAATGGTAATATAAATGCGTTAAAAAACATTTTTTTCTCCAATTTAATAAAGGGGCCAAATGTTCAGCCCCTTTAATTTTCTAGAATTTAGAAGCACCTACACCTAGCATAAACGATTTTCCTCCAAACATTGCATTGGCAAACCTTGAGCCAGTGTGGCCCACAAAACCCCCAAAGAAGCCAGATGCAGCACCAAACGCTATTGCACCTGCGATATTGCCAAAACCTCCGCCATTTAAGGCACTACTAACACCACCAATAGCTCCTCCCAAAATAGCGCCACCTGGTCCGAATCCACCATTCACATCTCCTACTTGATCAAACTTCAATTCTTGCATATCATCTCTCCTAGAGATTATTTTAAGTTTAGGTTTTATATACGCCCTTTCAGGCTTAAAATTGGCTCAAGCAACCAGCTTATTAAGCTGTGTTGTTCAAGCACGACATCTGCGCTTAAGGTCATACCCGGTTGCAACGGGACTTCCTTTCCATAAGCGCGGATTTCTTGCTTACCCAAGGCCACCTCTACGCGGTATACAGGCTCTTGGATACTAATTGGCATGTCTACTTCACCCGGCAACAATATTGAATTTGCCGCATGGGTCACTTCGCCTTCAAACAAACCAAAACGTTGGTAGGGGAAAGCGTCGAATCGTATACGTGTATGTTGCCCTGCTTCGACAAAACCGAAAGCGCGAGTGAGCACCAGCAATATGGCTTTTTAGCACATCGTTTGTTGGCATGATGATCGCCAGCGGCAATTGTTCAGGTATTGAAGTTCCCGGCTCAGCCACCAAGTTAGTGACCTTTCCAGCAATGGGCACAATCAGTAATACCTGCCCACGTGCGCTGGCCTCGGCTAATTGCTGGTTTATCCTAGTTTTTTCAGTGTTAAGCATGGCCAGTTGCTGGGCATGCTTTGATGGGATTCGATTTAACTGGGTGGTTAACTGCTCTATTTGGCGCCTCTGGGTTTGATACGAGGAGGTCAACTCAGACACCTGTTGTATAATAGCGAGGCGTTCATTGAGTAAGGTAAGTTGCGCTTGCGCTTCGATGAATGACTGTTTGTTAACGTAAATACGCTGAGCTAAGGTTTGTGTTTGTTGATTATGCTGGCTAGTTACCTCATTCGCACGAATATCGGTAAAGCTCAGCTGTTGATTAAGCGTGTTGGTCAGTAATGCAGTGACATTTTGACCGTCTGATAAAAGTTCAGGAATATGAATAAGGGCTATTGGGTCGCCGGCGACAACGGTATCGCCATTTTTAGCGTAAAGCGTATTGACCACACCGGCACGTTTGACACTAATTTTGGCTAAGCCAGAAGCAGGTTGTAGATAAGCCATGAAGGTCTCTTTGCGATGAAAAGACGCGTTAGCTAGATATACGAGACTAATGGCAACCAATGCTAGTAGCAATATCCTTGCTGCTGAGGGCTGTGCGATGACTACGTCACCATCTAATTTTACAGATTGGTTCGCCACATCCTGTGGTCTGAACAATCCTTGTTCATTTTGAGTCGTCATCGCTATAACTTCTTAATGTACTTCGTGAGTATAAATCCCTTTCTTAAAACGTATCACTGCTAACGGTGTTTGTCAAACGTCAAACTAACCATTCGTTTTTTTAGGTAAATGAGCGCGCATTTTTTCGATTATACCCTATCTTCATGCCATTTATTTCTTCTACAGCAAAGATCAACACGCCCTAATCTACTTTGCTAAATTTAATACTTGCCGCATAGAGTATAAGCCAGGTTTTTGCGCCTTTATCCAAACAGCAGCAGTTATGGCACCATTGCCAAAGGTTAATCGATTACTGGCTTTATGGGTAATTTCAAGGCGCTCGCCTAAGGTCGCAAAAAGCACTGTATGCTCACCCACTATGTCGCCCGCTCTTATGGTAGCAAAGCCAATTGTGTCGCGGGTACGCTCGCCTGTATCACCTTCACGTCCGTACACTGCGCATGTGGCTAAATCTCGATTGAGCGTATTAGCGATACGCTCACCAATGGCCATAGCAGTGCCTGAAGGTGCATCTTTTTTGAAACGGTGGTGCGCCTCAATAATCTCTATATCGGCTTGGTCACCCATTACGGCCGCCGCAGTCTCTACCAAATCTAGCATAACATTGACGCCTACACTATAATTTGCGGCAAACACAATGGGAACGCTTAATGCGGCTTGATCAATTAGCGCGAGCTGTGCTTTATTTAAGCCAGTCGTACCAATAACAATAGGTTTGTTGTGTTTACATGCATATGCAAGGTTATACGCTAAAGCATCAGGTAAGGTGAAATCGATGAGAATATCGGCGCTAATCGCTAGCGTATCGTTGATGACGGCAACAGCCACATTTTGCTTATGTATGCCGGCCAACTCACCTGCATCTATCCCCTCAAAAGCAGAGCCATTACGAACACTAGCAAAACCAAGACTTACCTGTCGATGCTGGCAAGCCGCCTCTATTAATATCCTGCCCATTCTGCCATTGGCACCAAACACACCTACTCTTATCACTGCTAATCCTCTCTATTAGAAAGCTAGAGACGTTTTAATATCGCTTCTAGTATTTTGGCACAACATTTAGCGCTATTTTGCACTAAAGTAAAGACGCTAGCAAAGCGGGTTTGTTTCGCTTCGTAAAATAAGGTAAAAGCCTACATGTTTGTTTTTACCTTATGCTTATTATGTATTAACACAAGCCCAATAAAGACGACTACTGCTACCGCGACACCAATGGGTTTTGATAAGTCACTTGGTAAATTGAGTCCAATTTTAGCCGTTGCAATATAAGACAAAGTGATTGCGGTAGTAATAACCGCTGGTACACTTGCCACCCAATGAAAAGTACCACGGTCAAACAAGTATTTAGTAGCTAACCACAGCACGCTGGTTGAAAGCAGCATATTTGAAAAAGCAAAATAACGCCAAATAACGGTGAAGTCGAGCTTCGTCATAAAAAAAGCGATGGTTAAAATAGGAATAGCAAGTAGTATACGGTTACGTAAACTTTGCGGAATATTAAAAGCGTCAACCATGGTTAGGCGCAGCGAGCGAAAAGCAGTATCGCCTGAAGTAATGGGGAAAATCGCCACGGCAATAATCGCCATTATGCCGCCAAGAACACCTAAGTAACTGCTAGCAACATAGTTCACCACTAGTCCTGGACCACCTTGGTCTAACATTGCTTTCAAACCGTCGTAGCCTTCAGGAAATGCCGCGATACCAGCCAAAGCCCATACACAAGCTACAATCCCTTCACACATCATAGCGCCGTAATAAACCGGCCGCACATATTTTTCATTCGTTAAGCACCGTGCAATAATCGGTGCTTGAGTTGAATGAAAACCACTGATAGCGCCACAGGTAATTGTAATAAACAGCAGCGGCCATATGGGCAAACCGTCTGAATTAGGGCTCAAAAAATCATGTGCATGATCGGTTTCAAAGTAAGCAAATAAGTCACCTGTTACTGGTAAATGTGGCGCCTTTATTAATAGCGCAACACCAATGAGCGTGGTCATCACAATCATTAACAAACCAAACAGCGGGTAAAGCTTAGTAATAATCTTGTCTATCGGCAGCATGGTAGCTAAAAAGTAATAGGCTAATATTACCAGCACCCAAAAAGTATTATTGGCAAAAATAGTGTCTTTAAAAATATCAAGATTACTGAGTAGGCCAGCCGGACTCATAATAAATACCACCCCAACAAAAAACAGCAGCATGGCGGTGAACAAGAGCATAAAACCTTTAAATACTACGTTATAGTATTTGCCTGCTATTTCAGGCAGGCTTTTACCGTCTTCTTTTATGCTCATTACGCCAGAGAAAAAGTCGTGAACGGCACCGCCTAAAACGTTACCAAGCACAATCCAGACTAAGGCTATTGGGCCATACAAAGCACCTAAAATTGGACCAAAAATTGGGCCTACACCGGCTATGTTCAAAAATTGGATCAAAAATGCGCGTACAGGATGAATAGGTACATAATCTACACCTTCACTAAAACGCTTCTGCGGCGTCATTGCCGTTGGGTCCATACCCGCTTGTTTTTCAACAAAAGGGCTATAAAACTTGTAACCTAATATTAGAATGGTGAGGCATATGAAAAATATTAGCATAAGTGGATACTCGTTTGGGATAGGCAGGTGCGGTACATTTATGGGCTCGCAAACATTTTGTGGATACGCATAAAAAATTATCAGTCAAAGCTTAACACAGCAATAAGACTTTGGGCTAACATACCTTATGAGTAGCGAGGCGTTACCGCATCAACACCTTGCAACTTTAAAAAACTTATCGCCCTTGTATACTGTCGAAAATGAAAATAACTTGTACAATAGAGGTTAAGAAACACTTTGCCTCGCTAAAGGATGCTAATGCACACACAAAAGGTCTGGGATATTCCTGTTAGGGTCTGCCATTGGGGCTTCGTTTTGATTATTATTTTTCAATATTTAAGCGGCGAAATTTTAGATGATAATATACTGCCAAATACCATGCAGTGGCATTTTTATGCAGGATACACCTGTATAGCGCTGGTCATATTTAGGCTTTGCTGGGGTATTTTCGGTACCTACTATTCACAATTCAGCCAGTTTGTCACGTCCCCCATTACCACGTTTCAATATTTGCGTAACAAGCGGTCATTTAGTCAATTTTTAGGGCACAATCCAGCGGGTGCATATTCAATCATTGTGCTGCTCACGTTAATTTTAACGCAGGCGTTAAGCGGTTTATTTATAAGCGATGAAGTATTTAGTGATGGACTGTACTATGGTGTATTAGGTAATCGCGCTCAAGATATTGCCAATTTTCTTCATCATAACGTATTTACACTTTTGCTCGGTTTTATTGCACTGCATATTCTCGCCATCTCATATCACAAAATTGTGTTGAAGGAGGGTTTAACGAAAGCCATGATTACGGGCAAGAAGAAAGTCAGCCGCACGGATGTTGCAGTATCGCCTTACTCAAGTGCGATATTTCCTTGGGCAGGTTTGCTTATCAGTTTATTAATAACGGCAATCGCTATGTATTTAATCCTTGAAGTACTGCCGCCGCCCCCATCTGATGACTTTTTTATGTATTGACATATTCAGCAGGGCGTCAATAGTTTTAGCTTATGTCAATATCTACATAGTAAATGATATTAGCGGCATCACATAATGCAGTGTGATGCCACTAATATTTATTCAGGCTAAGGGTAAAGATTTGCTTTAAAAGTCGGCTTTTAACACAATTCTATAGCGCGCCTTACCCGATTCCAAATGAGCAATAGCTTCGTTGACCTGACTCATAGGAAACTCTTCAACTAATGGCTCAATGCTATGCTGGTTGGCAAAATCGAGCATCGTTTTAATAGTATCAGGACTGCCTACCGGTGAACCTGAAATACTTTTTTGTCCGCCTATCAGCGAAAAAACACCAACATTAAGAGGCTCTAAGGTAGCCCCCACAAAATGCAAGCGGCCTTTTGGTGTTAGGGTGGTCAAATACAAGTTCCAATCTAACTTTACGTTTACGGTTGAAATAATCAGGTCAAACCTGCTGTTAGCGGCCTCTATCTGTTTGGCATCGATTGAATTAATCACGTGATGCGCCCCCATCGATTTTGCTTCATCGAATTTGCTTTCGCTAGAGGTGAACGCAGTAACTTCACAGCCCCAAGCGTTTAAAAACTGCAGCGCTAAATGACCTAAACCACCAATACCAATAACTGCAACCTTGCTTGTTGGTTTAATATCAAACTGTACAAGAGGATTAAACACCGTAATACCACCGCAAAACATAGGACCTGCTGATTTAACATCGATCCCCTTCGGCAGGGCCACTACGCTTGTTTGTGACGCCTGTACAAACTCGGCAAAACCGCCGTGGCGGCCGATTATAGTAGGCTGAGCTGAAGCACATAGGTTCTGATCACCGGTATCGCAGGTGCGACAAGTGTCACAGTAAGCTGCATGCCAGCCCAAGCCAACGACATCACCCACCTTGTGTTTACTTACACTGCTACCAACTTCAACAACCTCTCCCGATACTTCATGCCCCGCCACTAGTGGGAACGTCGATGCTCCCCATTCGTTGTTGAGCATCGAAAGGTCTGAGTGACAAATTCCACAATAGCTGACTTTTATTTTTACTTCGTCTGCGCCTAATGGTGGTAACTCAAGCTCAATTTTTGACAAGGCTTGCCCTGCTTTTTGTACAGCATATGCGTACATATAAATACTGTCCTTTTTTTATTATTAATCGTAATTACTAATCTTTTTTGTAATCGTCGTGACAAGCTTTACACGTTGCCCCTAGTGCGCCAATGCCTTTTCTAAAATCGCCTTCTTGGTTATTTGCGACCAGTGTTTGTAAGTCGGCCGCCGCACTTACCATATCGTTCACTTTGCGAGTAAAGTCAGCGTGATTTTGCCATATTTCGTCTTTTGCACCCGTTTCTACTGGAAAAGCGCTTGTATCAAGGGAAAAATAATCGTGCATCATATCAGCTAAAAACTCTATTCTTTTTGAGTTTGTGCCTATTACTTCGGCGTCCATTGGAATATTGCCCTTTGCCATTGCGCCAAGAGGGCCCATATTACTGCGCACTAATTGCAATAATGACTGCCTAAAAGTAACCGCTGTTTCTGCTTGTTTTTCACTTGAAGCTTGTCTAACTTCGCTAGCTAATGCTTGAGGTGCAAGACAAACACTGCCCAGCACCAAAGAACAGCCTGCAGCTAATAAAAGTAACGATGATGTTTTCATAAAATATCCTATAGTGTGATGATGCGTAGTCAAAACAGCTAACTCACGACTGTGAACTTTAACTGACAATACTACTGTAAACCTATAAATGTTATTATTAATTAGGAAATAGCCAAGCATTGTTTGACTACTTTTTATAAATTAACATATTTACGAAGACTTTTAACTATATAGAAACAAAAAACCCCAACACAAGGTGCTGAGGTTTTAATAACCTACATTAATAGCCGAGCTTTTATTTTGTCAAATCGTCAAAGAACTTTTTTACGCCATCAAAAAAACCTTTCTCTTTAGGCCTGTGTTTAGCAGCTTGACCATTAATTGACACTTCAAACTCTTGCAGCAAGTCTCTTTGTTTTGAAGAAAGATTCACAGGCGTCTCAATGACGACCTTACAGATCAGGTCGCCAACACTGCCACTTCTCACCGATTTGACACCTTTACCGCGCAGTCTAAACATTTTACCTGTTTGTGTTTCGGGGGTAATCTTTAGCTTTACTTTACCGTCAAGCGTTGGCACTTGTATTTCGCCGCCTAATGCTGCAGTAGTGAAACCTAAAGGCACCTCACAAAATAGGTTGTTTGCGTCACGTGTGAAAATCTCATGGTCGCGTACGTTTACCTGAACGTATAAGTCACCTGCTGGTGCACCCGCTTCACCTGCTTCACCTTCTGATGAAAGACGTATACGGTCGCCTGTATCAACCCCTGCAGGCACTTTAACAGATAAGGTTTTAGTCTTTTCTACTCGGCCTTGTCCTCGACACGGTGAGCACGGATCTGAAATGATCTTTCCTTTACCCGAACAGCTTGGACACGTTTGCTGCACCGCAAAAAAGCCTTGGCGCATCTGCACTTGACCGTTTCCTTTACAGGTAGGGCACGTAGTGGGCGTTGAGCCTTTTTTAGCGCCTGAGCCGTCGCAAGTATCGCACTCCACCAAGGTGGGTACACGAATTTCAACTTCTTTACCGCGTACCGCATCTTCTAGCGACATTTCTAGATTATATCGTAAATCGGAGCCTTGACGTGCTCTTGAGCGACCGCCCCCGCGACCACCGCCGAAGATATCGCCAAACACATCTCCAAAAATATCACCGAATTCAGCACCACCACCACCGCCACCGCCGCGGTTGGGATCAACACCGGCATGACCGTATTGATCGTAGGCCGCTCGTTTCTGAGCGTCGGTTAATATTTCATAAGCTTCTTGAATTTCTTTAAACTTCTCTTCAAGCGCTTTATCACCTTGTGTACGATCTGGGTGATACTTCATTGCCAACTTTTTGTAGGCTTTTTTGATATCACGTGCTTCGGTGTTTTTGCCCACCCCCAGCACTTCATAATAGTCTCTTTTAGACATAAACCACCCATTGGAACTTGTTAATATTCGACAGCATTTACTATTTCAAAACCGCAAGCACTGTATGCTGCAGCTAGTACTGCCAAAATTATTGTTAATTCGTTTATTGTGCACGCATTAGCGTGCCGATAAGGAGCATATTTGCACAAAGTAAAAGTACAAACTGCTTTCGTAATAAAGGCGCAACACTCGTTAAAGGTTGCGCCTAATAAACACTACTGACTTTTAGCTATAAAAAACGGTAGCTTCTCTAGACTTCCAAGCATTACTTCTTGTCGTCTTTTACTTCTTCAAACTCAGCGTCAACTACGTCATCACCGGCGTCTTTTGCATTTTGCTTTGGCGCTTCTGAACCTTCAGCTTGTGCTCCTTCAGCCTGTGCT
The DNA here is from genome assembly GCF_001756615.1 of Glaciecola punicea. Classification (NCBI taxonomy): domain Bacteria; kingdom Pseudomonadati; phylum Pseudomonadota; class Gammaproteobacteria; order Alteromonadales; family Alteromonadaceae; genus Glaciecola; species Glaciecola punicea. The sequence goes on along the minus strand of NZ_LZXY01000005.1, from coordinate 53,588 downwards.
TTTGCTTGTGCAATTTCCATCAATGGCGCAGAAGCTTCAATTAAGGCCTGAGTTTTGGATTCAATCGACTCTTTATCTTCACCTTTACGGGCAGCCTCTAAAGCATCAAGCGCCGTTTCAATTTTAGCCTTGTCGTCAGCGCTTAATGCTTCCCCAGCTTCTTCAACCTGAGTGCGCGTGCCGTGGATCATGCCGTCTGCTTGGTTACGCGCTTGCACTAACTCTTCAAATTTAGCGTCGGCGTCTTTATTTGCTTCAGCGTCTTGCACCATTTGATTAATTTCGTCTTCACTCAGGCCAGAAGATGATTTAATCGTAATCTTCTGCTCTTTACCGGTGTCTTTATCTTTTGCAGACACATGTAAAATACCATTTGCATCAATATCAAAGGTCACTTCAATTTGAGGGGCGCCGCGCGATGCTGGACGGATACCTTCTAAGTTGAACTGGCCTAAGGACTTGTTGCCTTGAGCTTGCTTACGCTCACCTTGTAATACATGAACCGTTACCGCTGACTGGTTGTCTTCAGCCGTAGAGAAAGTTTGGCCTTTCTTCGTTGGAATAGTCGTATTTTTCTCAATAAGCGCGGTCATTACGCCGCCCATAGTTTCAATACCAAGTGACAAAGGCGTTACATCTAATAACAATACATCTGTAACTTCGCCTGCTAATACACCGCCTTGAATGGCTGCGCCTACTGCAACTGCTTCATCAGGGTTTACGTCTTTGCGGGGCTCTTTACCGAAAAATTCAGTGACATATTTTTGCACTAGTGGCATGCGCGTTTGGCCACCCACTAAAATAATGTCATTAATTTCACCGACACTAAGGTCAGCATCAGTTAATGCTTGCTTAAGTGGTCCTAGCGACTGCTTGACTAAGTCTTCAACCAACGATTCAAGTTTTGCACGAGTGACCTTAATCACTAAGTGCTTGGGGCCTGATGCATCAGCGGTAATATACGGTAAGTTAACTTCCGTTTGTTGAGCTGAAGATAACTCAATTTTCGCTTTTTCACCGGCTTCTTTAAGGCGCTGCATCGCCAACGGATCTTTACGTAAATCAAACCCTTGATCTTTCTTAAATTCATCTACCAAGTAGTTAATCATGCGGCTATCAAAATCTTCTCCGCCTAAATGCGTATCACCATTTGTAGAAAGTACTTCAAAGGTGTGCTCGCCGTCTACTACGTCTATTTCAATGATTGAAATATCGAAGGTACCGCCGCCAAGGTCATATACCGCGATAGTATTATTGCCTTTATTTTTATCCATGCCGTAAGCAAGCGCTGCAGCGGTCGGTTCATTAATAATACGCTTCACTTCTAAGCCAGCAATTCGGCCTGCGTCTTTAGTGGCTTGACGCTGAGAATCGTTAAAGTAAGCTGGTACAGTAATAACTGCACCCGTTACTTCTTCACCTAAATAGTCTTCGGCGGTCTTTTTCATCTTTTTCAAGACTTCAGCAGATATTTGCGGAGGCGCCATTTTCTCGCCATTCGCCTCTACCCATGCGTCGCCATTGTCAGCCTTGACTATTTTATATGGCATTATACCGATGTCACGCTGTACTTCTTTGTCTTCAAATCTACGGCCGATTAGACGCTTAATAGCGTATAAAGTATTAGTAGGGTTTGTGACAGCCTGGCGTTTTGCCGGTTGGCCTACTAATATCTCACCGTCTTGTGTATAAGCAATAACCGACGGTGTAGTGCGTTCGCCTTCACCATTTTCGATTACTTTTGCCGTTTTGCCGTCAAGTACCGCTAAGCATGAGTTAGTTGTACCGAGGTCTATACCAATAATTTTACCCATTTTTATATCTCCAAAATTCTTTTTAAATGCCTCACTTTCGATGATTATAAAGTGGGGCTAGTAACCCTATTTTCAATAGGTGAATCAATAATTTTTATTTATTTTGATCTTTTATGGCCTAATATTATTGTTAAGCCCCTGTATTTATCAAAATATTAAACTTGTGTATCCGCTTTGGTAGTTCCACCGCGAGATACCATCACCATTGCCGGTCTAAGCAGTCTTCCTTTCAACGAATAGCCTTTTTGCATGACAGCCATAACCGTGTTGGGGCTAAACTCTTCGTTTTCTTGCAACGACATTGCTTGATGCTGCTCTGGGTTAAATATCTCACCTTGTGGATCAATTAGTTCTATGCCGAATTTTTCAAATGTAGACATGAACAATTTGTGCGTTAAGGCAATGCCTTCTAAAAGCGGTTTTACAGATTCATTTTCAGCATCGGCTGCTTGTGTAGCGCGCTCTAAGTTGTCAACCACTGCCAGTAGCTCACCAGCAAACTTTTCAAGCGCAAATTTTCGGGCTTTGTCAACCTCTTGGTCAGCACGGCGTCTAGCGTTTTCACTATTGGCGATAGAGCGCAGTACGCTGTCTTTTTGATCTTCAATTTTAGCTTCAGCCGCCGCCAATTTTAGCTCAAGCTCATTAGCGTATATTTTCCAATCAAAACCTTGCTCTTCTAGCACTTCGTCAGATTCAGGGCCAACAACTGTTCCCTCCAAAGGTTCTGAAGCTTCTGGCTGCGATGAACTATCCGCTTCATTTTGGGGCTGTTGCGTCTCTTTGTTAGAAGCATTTTCGTGCGTCATTGGGTGCTCCACTTTCGTTTAATTAGTCAGGTAAGTGATTAACATCACATACAATGCATTGTATTGGGTAGTATGGGGACAGAATTTAGTGCTTCAAGCTATTAAAGGTTATTTTATTGTGGTTTTTTAGACAAAATAGGCAGCGTCCTTTGTACAGCAGATTTGCATACACTTTTCCAATCTTTAGTAAATTCTGCAAATTGTACTTGCAACAGCAATAGCCTTACGTATACCTTTGTGGCACGAAGGATTTAGGCTAACTAATTATATGCATTACAAAACCGTTGGATTAATAGGAAAACCTAGTCACTCTGGGACTCATGCCAGCTTAACGGTATTAGTAAAAGAGTTAACACAACGTGGCTGTAATATATTAATCGAAACACGTATTACCGACTCCATTGATGATAAGTCTCTAACCGTGTGCTCCATGGAGGAAATTGGCAAACAGGCTGAATTAGCCATTGTGGTGGGTGGCGATGGCTACATGTTAGGCGCTGCTAGAGTATTAGCAGGTCACCCTATAGATGTGGTGGGCGTGAATCGTGGAAATCTTGGTTTTTTGACCGATATTAACCCCGAAGATATTTCGCGCCAGCTTGACAGAATATTTGCCAACGAACTGCATCGCGAGGAACGCTTTTTACTTGAAGCGCAAGTGCGCAGTAAAAACAAATTGATTAGTACGCATGTCGCAGTAAACGAAATAGTATTGCACCATAGCAAAGTGGCTCACATGATGGAGTTTGAACTTTATGTAGGCCAAGATTTTGTGTTTAGTCAGCGTTCAGATGGTTTAATTATCGCCACGCCTACCGGCTCTACTGCCTATTCTCTTTCCGGTGGTGGTCCAATTTTAGTACCTCAATTAGACGCTATAACCTTAGTGCCTATGTTTCCGCATAGTTTAACAAGCAGACCCATCGTGGTTGATGCGAATTCACCACTTACTTTGAAAGTCTCTCATAAAAATTCCGACAACGTCCAAATAAGCTGTGACTCTCACCTTGTTATCAGTTTAGCACCAGGTGATGAGGTACATATAAAGAAAAGCCCTAATTTATTGAGTTTAGTTCATCCTCCAGAATATTCTTATTTCAATGTGCTGCGCACTAAATTAAATTGGGGAAGCAAGCTGTTTTAGTACAAAACTGATCTTTACAGATGCGCAACTACTGTATATATTATCAGTAGTTTAAGAGTTGTTCAAATTTAGGCTTGAACTATCTTATTTTGCTATCTTGTTTACATTCTATAGGCTGATAACGCTATGCTAGTACACATTGCCATTAAAAATTTAGCTATTGTTAAAAAGGTCGAGTTAACGCTAGGTTTAGGTTTAACCGCTATCACAGGAGAAACGGGTGCCGGTAAATCTATCGCGCTTGACGCACTTGGTTTATGCCTGGGGGAGCGTGCAGAATCCAACATGGTAAGAGATGGCGCCGACAAGGCTGAAGTTGTCGCGCATTTCGATATTGCAAAAGTCAAAAGTGCACGTGAATTTTTAAGCGAGCACGAACTCCAGCAAGACGACAACCTTGACGAGTGTTTTATTCGCCGCGTAATTAGCCCAGAAGGGCGTTCAAAAGCTTTTGTAAACGGCATTCCGGTTAATTTAAGTCAGCTTAAAGCACTTGGCAGTAAACTGGCTTTTATTCACTCCCAGCATGCGCATTATCAATTTTTAAAACCTGAATTTCAGCGCAAGGTGCTTGACCAATATGCACAGCATTCGTCTATATTGCTTCAGGTCGCACAAAGCCACAAAACTTATAGTCACACCTATAAGCAGCTAAAGCAGCTAGAAGCGCAGCAACAGCAAAGGCTCGATCGTTGTCAACTGCTCAGCTATCAAGTTAAAGAGCTGGACGAATTTAGTATTGCAGAAGATGAATTTGCTACCCTTGAAAACGACTTTAAAAAGTTAAGTAACACCCAAGAGCTTATCGATAATACTGAGTTTGCAGTTCACACCTTAAAAACGAGTGATGACGCCAATGCTTTATCATTGCTACAAAAGAGCATTAAATCACTTAACAACGTTGCTCATTTTGATGAGGGCGTTAACGGTATAATCGAGAGTTTACAAAACGCACTTATTCAAGCTGAAGATGCGTGCAATGAACTTGAGCATTACCAAGAGCGAATTGAAGCAGATCCCGAACAACTTGCCTATATTGAAACTAGATATAGTAGCGCCATGGATTTAGCCAGAAAGCATCAGGTAAGACCAGAGGCACTTTACGAGACACATTTAGCGCTTGCACAAGAATATCAATCATTGATGGCACAAGAGGATAGCTTAACGGTGCTAACAGATGAAGTGCAGACCAACTATCAACATTATTTAGCCGCCAGTAAAAAACTTTCTGCTTCTCGCACTAAAGCGGCTAAGCTGTTATCGACTGAAATACAACAGTCTATTCGTGAAATGAACCTGCCTCACGCAAGCGTTGACGTTAGAGTAAAACAGGAGCTTGAACCAACACCAACTGCCCTAGGCAACGATATTGTACAAATATACTTGTCCGTTAATCCGGGTCAAGCTTCAGATCTCATGGATAAAGTTGTATCAGGCGGTGAGCTGTCGCGCATTGGACTAGCGCTGCAGGTTATCAGTGCCAAAGACACTCTTATTCCCACAATGGTGTTTGATGAAGTAGACACAGGCATAAGTGGACCGACCGCGTCACTTGTTGGAAGGTTACTAAGACGTTTAGGCGAAAAGGCGCAGGTAATGTGCGTTACTCATCTGCCACAAGTAGCAGCACAAGCTCATAACCAGCTATTTGTCAGCAAAGTAACTGACGGTAAAACAACCGAAACCACCTTGCTTAAGTTAAGCAAAGAAGAGCGTATTAACGAAATCGCTAGATTGCTTGCAGGCGATGAACTTACCGATACTGCCATTGCAAATGCGAAAGATTTGCTTAAAATGTGAGGACTATTTTAAATTCGAACCATTTACCGCTTGAATGGTCATACGCAGGTAGGGTAGGATGCCTGCGCAAATTTATAATAGGTATAATATGAAATCAGCTTACATTATCATCATCTTAGTCACCACCTTGTTCACTACGGCGTGTTCAGACTGGATATTCCGTATTGATGTTCCACAGGGCAATTTCCTTGACCAAAAAGACGTTGATAGATTACGAATTGAAATGACCAAAGAACAGGTTGAGTTTGTTCTGGGCAACGCAATAGTCGAAGATAGTTTTTCGTCTGACACTTGGTACTACATCTACAACATGAAAAGGGGAATGAGCAAACGCGGTGAAGACGTGCGTAAAGAACTTATTTTAAAATTTGTAGATGGTAAGTTATCGTCAATGACAGGTGATTTTGAGGAGTCAGAAGAATTTTCTACGCCCTTAGATGCCTAATTAGGTAAACAAAGTATAGGTTCATCAGCAACAAAGTCTTACTTGTTAAGATTCACTAGTAAGGCTTTTGCTTCTTCTTGCTGATCCATAGTGCCCAAACGAATTACTTCATCTAATAGTTCTTGCGCCGCTTCGAAGTCTTCCATATCCATATACACTTGGGCCAAATCTAAGTTACTAGCCTGATCTGACTCTATGCCTATATCAGGTATATTAAATTCATCATTTTGCTTGGTATTAAGTCTGCCTAATGAGCTATTTAAATCCAGCCTTTTATCGCTATCACTCATTAAAGCCGCAGCATCACTCTCTTCAATTAGGTCATCTACGTCTACAAAGCTTTTACTTGATAGGTCTAAGTCAACGCTCTTTTCTTTAGTGGCTAGTTCACTAGCAGCGCCCTTGGATCTAGGGTCAATAGACTCATCATTTGCTAATGCATCTATATCTAAGATGGCTGTAGATAGCGGATCATTTCTTAATCGGCTTGTGTTTTTATTATCGGAACCTTGCGCTGACTCATTGGCTAAATCGTCTAACATTTTATCGAAGTTGGCATCATCTAAACCTTGAACAAGCTCGTCATCTGTTAAGCTTCGTTCGTCTAGCGAATAAAACTCATCATCTAGCGCCATCGCGGCTAAATCAACTTCAATATTCTTTCGTTCACCTATCGTCTTGCAGGTTTCATTGTCTCCTTCATCTAAACAGTTGTGTAGGTCTTTAAATCCTGCGGATAGACCTTCATCTGTTCCATCGTCGCGATCATCCTCATCGTTTTGATTAGCACCCATAGATTTTTGATTGTTTGCATCAGATTTATCATTTTCATTTTCAGACTTGTTGATCCCACTATAACCGATATCATCAGTGTCTCTAATTTCAGATAATGCAGACGTATCTTCTTGTTCAGTCTGTATGGACTGTTCAGAATTTTTGCTGACTATTACTGGCTCCACTACTTCTTCAATAAAGTCTTCAACTTTACCATCGTTGAATGACATGTCGCTGGTAAAGCGTGGGATGTCGTCTAGCAACTCGTTAGCATCGAGGGTTGGGTTTGATTTTGCCTGAGCTAAAACGCTGGCTTTTTCATCACTAATATGATTTTCTTTGAGGCTGCTGTTGCTGTCTGTAGTTTTATCAATATCGTCGATGACACCGCTTAAAGGACCGTCATCATTATCATTTTCTAAATCATTTAAAAGTTCTTCAGCAAGTTTCGAGACCTGAACATTTTCTTGTGCAGTGTCAAACATGTCACTGTCGGCATTACTCACATCCAATGACTCATCTGAGGATTCATTTGAGTCTTGTGATACCGTGTCATCGATCTGGCGCCTGCTAACGAAAGTATCCTCACCGATGGAGCCAAGTAAGGCGTAAGGCTCGTCGCTAGGGTCTTCTGCATCTTTAGCCGTGTTATCACGGCTAATCGTTTGAGACTCAGACAGACCCAATTTTTCAATATTCTCATCAAAAAAGTTCTGGCTGTCGAGCTGAACAGCTTGTGAACTGCCTTTATCATTCTTAGACTCAGTGTCAAATATTTGTGATGGCGAATCCGGTACTAGCAGATCATCTAAGTCATTTAGCACGTCTTCCATATCGACATCTGGAAGTGCATTTAAAACGTCGTCATCTTCCATGGCATCAGACAAAATATCGTCTTCTGGAAAAGTATCTTCTTTGGACGATGTCGCCATCAAATCTTTTGAGTCTTTGTCTAGTTCATCGTCAATCTCACCTATGACTAAATCTTCATTGACAATGCCTTGCGCCGGTTTTGCATCACCTTTTTGGCCCGCTTGAGAGGGCTTTCGCAGCAAGAATAAGCCAAATCCAGCTATTAGTAGCAGTGTCACCACAGACAATATAATAATCAGCGCAAGCGGTGACGAAAGGACGCTTAATATAGACTCAGATTCCTGATCTATCCTTCTGTTTTCTGCGTCTGTTACTTGAGTAGCTAATAGGCTTAATTGCTCAAGCTGTTGGTTTATTTGGTTTTGTAGTTCTGATTCAACTTTTTGCGTCAACGCTTGGTTGTTCTCATCTAACTGTAATAGCTGATTACTTAGCTTCTTATTTTCCTCAAGCAGTAATTCTACCGCACTGATAGAGGTGCTAACTTGCCTTTTGAGTTGATCAAATTGTCGTTGCTGCTGCTGACGTAAACCATCGAGTTGAGATTGTAACTGCAATGATGTTATAAACAAATTCTCTTGATTGAGCGGTAGGATTTCAGATTTAACATCTGTACTAGGCGCTTGTCTGCTGTTAGCAGAGGATCTTGGGCCTAATGCTCTATCGTCAGAAGTGGCTTTTGCTCTTGCGCGCTGTGGATCAATTCGGGCAATGTAGAGATCACTGGGAAGACGCAAAGTGGCACCATTGACCATAGTATTAAAGTTACCATTTTCAAAAGCCTGCTGATTTAGCTCGAATATGGCGAGCATAGTCTGAAAGACCGAAAAAGGAGAGTCCTGCTTATAGCGGCTAGCAATTCGCCATAAAGTATCGTTTTGACCTACAGGGCCAAAGACTACACCCGAGTATACTTGCGTATTGTCTTGGTCTCCCTGTATCTGAGAGTCCTGCACTTGATTAGTTTGAGCACTAGCACCACTGATAAACGCATTTGCTATTGCAAACAAAAACACAAAGCAAAGTATATATACTTGAACGTTAATGACGTTTTTTTTGCTTAAGCTTTGAATATTGTCCGCGTATATCAAATTGCCATTACCTCGTTAAAAATGTTGTATAGCGTAAGTTTATCGACCGAATTACTGCTTGACTTACAAATAATCTCTTATTAATACTTCAGCAATTTGTATACTGTTAGTGGCTGCACCTTTTCGAATATTATCTGACACAACCCACATATTTATGCCGTGTGAATGAGATATATCGTCTCTTACCCTGCCTACATGCACGCCATCGTTGCCACTAGCACTGCTTACTTGAGTAGGAAAGGCGGCTGTGTCGGTATAAAGAGTGACACCCGGCGCATCCGCTAATAAAGACTTAACGTGCTCAGCGTCTATTTGCTGCTGGGTTTCAATATGTATCGCCTCCCCGTGACCATAAAAAACCGGTACTCGGACCGCAGTTGCGTTTACCAAAATATTGTCATCACCTAATATTTTACGCGTCTCCCATACCATTTTCATTTCTTCTTTGGTGTAATCATTATCCATAAATTCATCAATTTGTGGGATTACGTTAAACGCGATTTGTCGTGAAAACTCTTCTCCAGTGACAGGCTTTGCGTTTAGCAGTTCAGCTGTTTGTCTGGCTAAACCCTCCATGGCACTTTTACCCGCGCCCGACACTGACTGATAGGTACACACGTTTATGCGATCAATCCCCACAGCATCATAAATTGGCTTTAACGCCACTACCATCTGAATGGTAGAACAATTCGGATTGGCAATTATATTTCTGTTTCTGAAGTCGGCTATAGCATGGGCATTCACTTCAGGTACTACAAGAGGAATGTCTGGCTCGTATCTAAAGTGAGAGGTATTGTCGATAACCACACAACCCGCTCCAGCTGCGATAGGAGCATATTTTGCAGACACAGATCCGCCAGCTGAGAAAAAAGCAATTTGAACCTGTGACCAATCAAACTCATCAGCGTTAAGGACGGTCAATGTTTTGCCGTTAAATTCTACTTCGCCACCAGCTGAACGCTCGCTCGCTAAAGGAAAAAGAGTATCTACTGGAAAGTTTCTCTGCGCCAGTATATCCATTATTGCTTGGCCCACTAGGCCTGTTGCACCGAGTATAGCAACATTAAAAGCTTGAGACATGTTTTTATCCTGTTTTATTAAGTGTCATGTTGTACCGTCGTTGGAAATGACAAAGCCAATTCCTCGCAGCATTTGGCTGGTTTTAGTATTCTTGACATTCAGTCTTAACGCACTGAATTCTCTACGAATTGGATATTCTTGCCGTAATTTAGCAAACGTATTGAATTGTGCCATGTGAGCACGAAAAACTCTATCATCATTTTGTATATCATAGACTAAATGGCAAATATTTTTGAGTAAACGCTGGGCGCTTTCACCATCGAACATCTCATTTAAGTGCAGTTCATTTTGCAAATGCTTTGGTAGTGACGTGTTATCAGGCGGTAACATTGCGCTAAGTTTTACCTTTTGCGCTATGTTGTAGCGATGGCACAACTGTTGATACAACATGAACGTACCGTTTGCTTTGCCTTCTAGGGTGTGCCCTGCTATGTGCGCACTTGCTATGCGCAAATGGCCAACTAGGTCGGTGGTTATTGTAGGTTCATTTTCCCACACATCAAGCACCACATTAAGCTTCACTTTTTCAGATTTTACTGCATTTTCAAAGTAGCTAAGCAAAGCTTGATTGTCGATTATCTCGCCCCTTCCTGCATTTATCAAATATTGCGAGCCTGTGAGTTGGCTAAGTGCATCAGCATCAAACAAATGTCTTGATGGATGCTCGGGGTGACTATTCAGCGGAGCATGTATGCAGATAACATCCGCTTTTAATACCTCACTAAAAGAAACGTAGCAAGGTGAATTTAAAGAACCACTGCTCCGTAAGTCTGTGGTATTTTGCGCCTTAGTTAGCTGAGGCGGATCATAAATAATCACCTGCGCACCAAGCGCATGCAAAGCATTAGCGACACGGCTACCAACATTACCGTGACCCACTATTGCTACTCTTTTGTCCTTCAGTAAAAAGCGATCATCAACTGCTAATTGCAGCGCAGCGCACACCACATATTGCGCGACGGCTTGAGCGTTGCATCCACCGGCCGCATACCACGCAATATCTCCTGCATGTAGTGCCTCAATATCAAAATGATCGTAGCCTGCCGTGGCCGTCGCCACGAACTGTAGATTAGGCATTAACGCAAGCAGTGCTTGATTGACCTGTGTGGTAGAACGCACTAATAAGCATTCTACACAAGGCAAATATGCTCTTAGTTGCGCAGACGAAGGCAAGGCTAGAATTTCAGCTGATAGTTCGCCAGCTTTGAAGGTCTTGACCTCTCCTACTTCAAGAAAAAATTCCTGCCAGTAAGGCATTGCACTATCGGCAAGTATTTGTATAGGCATTTGATGCTTATCCACCTTAGCTTTTTAAAAATCATTATCATTGTCTAAATTGCACGAAAGCGAATTTAATTTTTATAGTTAGGGCACATTCGATCAAGTTTTCGTAATATGCCCGGCCATGCTAGTTTACCTCCTGCTGCTTTTGTTACCTCAGACGCTTGCGACTGCATGCCGGCCACGATGTTTGCACTCACAAAGATTAATGGTTCGCCTGTGGCCTGAGCCATAAGCTGTATTTCACAAGCTCGCTGCAAAATGAACATGCCTAAAAAAGTATCAGCAATACTAGGCGCACAGGTAAGTAAACCGTGATTACGCAATATCATGAAATTAGTGTTGCCCAGATCAGTGACCAACCTAGTCTTTTCTTCATGGTTTAAGGCAACGCCCTCATAGTCATGATAGCTCAAAGACGCTAAGACAAACAGCGACTGCTGGCTATATGGCCCCAAGCCTGTTTCAAGTGAAGATATCGCTACACCTTCGTTGGTATGCAAATGCATTACACAATTAGCGTCTGCTCTAGCTTCGTGTATAGCGCTATGAATAGTGAAACCAGCAGGGTTAATATCATGCTCGCTTGGCATTACTTTATTGCCTTGTAAATCAACCTTCACTAAGCTTGATGCACTTACTTCTTCAAATAATAACCCGTAGGGGTTAATTAAAAAATGGTGTTCAGGCCCTGGCACCCTTGCCGATATATGCGTAAAAATCAGGTCATCCCAACCGTAATGCGCGACCATCCTGTAGCAGGCAGCTAGATCGACACGGGTTTGCCATTCATCTGCGCTCACCTGTGATTGAATTTTCATAACATTGTTCCCTCGTTTATTCACAAAGGGTTGGCAAATGCCAACCCTTTACTTTACGGCACACTTGTTAAAATCATTAAACACTATAACGTTTAAAGACCAAACTTGCATTAGTGCCGCCAAAGCCAAAACTGTTGGACATAACTACATTTAAATGGGCCTGCGTAGGCTTGGTGATAATGTTGAGACCCCTGGCTGCTTCATCTAAATTATCAATGTTAATTGATGGACAAATAAAGTCGCCTTCCATCATGAGCAAAGAAAAAATCGCCTCATGCACGCCTGCAGCGCCGAGTGAATGTCCCGTTAGTGATTTTGTTGCACTAATAGCAGGGCAATTGTCACCAAACAAGGCTTGAATAGCTTCGAGTTCTTTTACATCACCCACCGGCGTGGATGTGCCGTGAGTATTGAGATAATCTAAAGGCTCTGCAACATCCTTTAGTGCTTGGCGCATACATCTAATAGCGCCTTCGCCGCTTGGCGCAACCATGTCGTAGCCGTCGGAAGTGGCGCCATAGCCTACTATTTCAGCATATATTTTAGCGCCTCGTGCTAAGGCATGTTCTAACTCTTCAACTACTACCATACCGCCACCGCCAGCGCTTACAAAGCCATCGCGATTAGCATCGTAAGTGCGTGACGCTAGTTCAGGCGTGTCGTTATACTTCGTTGATAAAGCTCCCATGGCGTCAAACTGGCCTGAAAGCGCCCAATGTAACTCTTCTCCACCGCCGGCAAACACCATTTTTTGCTTGCCAAGCTGAATCATTTCAAGAGCATTGCCTATACAGTGTGCACTGGTGGCGCAGGCTGAGGATATTGAGTAATTGACACCTTTAATCTTAAACGGTGTGGCTAAGCAAGCAGAAACAGTGCTACCCATACACCGCGTTACCATATAAGGCCCAACTCGCTTCACCCCTTTATTGCGCATAATGTCGGCTGAATTAACTTGATTTTCAGAGCTAGCCCCGCCCGAACCCGCAATTATACCGACGTCTTCATTTGAATATTGCTCTTCACTTAAGCCCGCGTCGGCTATTGCCTGCTGCATCGATAAGTACGCATAACTTGCAGCGTCACCCATGAAACGCAGTACTTTGCGGTCTATTTTCTCTTTAAGGTCAATTTTAACATCGCCCCATACGTGGCTGCGTAAACCTGCGTCAGCAAACTGTTGAGAAAAAGTAATACCCGACTTGCCGTGGCGTAACGACTCTCTTACTTCTTCTGCATTATTACCAATGCTTGATACTATGCCTAAACCAGTGATTACGGCTCGTTTCATTTGTCACCTTTTTAATTATTTATTGTTGTTTGCAAAACAGTGTTTATATCAAACCAATGTTGTTATTATGCTAGCGCACTGCATTAAGCCAAGTACTCAAAAGCCACGTTCGTCACCCTTGCTGAGCGCTGTGCACATACTACCTAGTTTAGACTGAAAACTGGTCTGCTCTTTCATGTATAATGTGTCATAAGTTCACAGCCTTTAACAGATATTTTGTGTGTTAAGGTTTTCATAAATAGCACTGTTGCGCGCATTTCATCCAAAATAGCGTAAATACACTAGATGATGGTCTTTCAAATCGTGACAAATGATAAAACAGCAACAATGATAACGCCAGCAAGTGTCTACGTTAATGAAAACAACACGCCCGCTTCACGACGCTACAACGACGTTTACTTTTCAGGGGAAAACGGGGCGCAAGAAACAGACTACGTTTTTATAGGCGGCAATGATTTACTCAGCAGATGGTCACAGCATAGCGATCCTCATTTTTGTATTGCTGAAACAGGTTTTGGGACCGGTTTAAACTTTTTCAGAGTTTCCCAACATTTTCAGCATTTTCGTCAAGTACACCCAAACCATATTCTAGAAACACTTATTTTTATATCAACAGAAAAGCATCCGCTATCTAAAAAAGATGCTGCAGACATTATGCAGCAGTGGAAACAAGATAACATTTTAGGCGATGTCTGCGCTGATGAAACGCTAAGCGCTTCAAATGGCCAAAGCGGCTATTTAGACTTATGTGACTTATGGCTTGCGCAATATCCAATATCGGTTGCTGGAATACACCGCCGAAACTTTTCGATTAACAAAACAGATCTTAGTGCAAACATAACACTCGACTTGCACTATGGAGATGCCACTGACTCATTGGCACAGATTCAAAAAAGTCCAAACGGCGTGGTTGACGCGTGGTTTTTAGATGGTTTTACACCGAGTAAAAACAGCAGTATGTGGACGCCAGCACTTTATGAGCAAATGGCAAGCTTGAGTAAAATAGGCTGCAGCTTTGCCACCTTTACCGCGGCAAGCGAAGTTAAACGCGGTTTGCAAATAGCGGGGTTCTCGGTACATAAACAAAAAGGCTTTGAACGAAAGAGAGAAATGCTGTTAGGCGTTTACTCTGGTAATTCACATCAAAATTTAAATAAAACGTCAAATGCAAATTCGAACGAAACACGCAGTCACCTGCAAACGCCAGAGCTATCTCAACAACAGGGTAAGCTAGATCAACATCAAGCCCCCTATTTCGGCCGTCCAAGCTTGAATTTAGCAAAGCAAAGTAATGACGTTACCATTGTGGGTAATGGTTTAGCCGGCGCAATTATGGCCTTGAAGCTAACGCAGCGCGGCAAGCGTGTCACTTTGTTGTGGCAGGGCGAATTACCAAGTGATTTCGCCTCGGGTAATCCTATCGGCGGCTTTTACCCGCAGTTAAACGCACAGCATAATGCTGCGAGTCAAATTCAAATGCATAGCTTTTTATATGCCAGTGAATTTTATAAGTCCCTGCATACTTTACAGCCCTTTAGCCATGATTGGTGCGGCGCTTTACAAATTGCGTTTAATGACAACACACGCACACGCTTAAATAAGTTAGATAGCGCCGCTTTTTGGCCGCGCGAATTAGCACATTTAGTTGATGCAAAGCAAGCAAGCGAGATTGCGAATATACCGATGCCCTACTCGTGCTTGCACATTGTAAAAGCGGGTTGGATAAAGCCGCCTAGTGTAGTGAACGCCTGCCTTGAGCAAGCTAAGGCGAGTGGCTTGCTTACACTGCAAAATAACTCACAGTTGATCAATTATAAATGTATAGGTGACGGCAGCATTCAGTTAGCGCTAAAAACAAACGAGCAAAGGTCCGTCAAAGAGTGTTATACGCAAGCTTTAGTACTGGCAATGGGCAGCGGCAGTAAGGCTTTAACAAAACATGTTATTCCTCTTAGGCTAACGCGCGGACAAGTTGAAATGGTCTCAAATAGCCAGCTTTCGCAACCCGACAATGTAATGGCGCAGCTTAAGACTCTGCTGTGTCACAAGGGTTATTTTACACCCGCTAGCGATGGTTTTCATGCCTTAGGCTCCACCTATATAAAAGAGGATACTAGGTGTGATGTGCGCGCGCAAGAAACCGATATCAACTTTAATATGCATATACAAAGCATACAGCACAAAGCGTGGCAAAAAGCACTAGGCCAAGCACAGCTCAACCCGAACAACTATTCACGAGCTGCCATAAGATGCTCAACGCCTGATCATTTGCCGGTAGTAGGCGCAATGCCTGATAGCTTGCAATTTACTGAATTAGCAGACTTGTATAAAGCCCTGCCCTTGCATCAGTATCAGGTACCAAGTCATGAAAAAAATGTTTTTATTATGACCGGCTTAGGATCTAGAGGACTTACTACAGCGCCGCTTATGGCAGAGGTTTTAGTCAGCCAAATGCTAGAAGAACCCATGCCGCTGACAAAACCGCTGCTCGATACACTCAACCCAAACAGATTCATTGTGCGTTCACTCATAAGGCGAGAGCCATGGCAAGCTTAGGTCATACCAATATTATTGCACACAATAGCTGACATACTCGGCCATTTGCTTGCCTAGCACGGTGGTGTTTTACAAAGTTTGTTCAAACATTAGTCTTTGGCCCTGCGCATCAATTGGCAATGCTTATTCAGCCAAGGCAACGCATTTTTGTGGATTGGGCCGCATATTAACGAAGTGTTCTTGCGCCAGTCTAAAGGTAAAGAGCTCTTAATTGCCTAAGGTAGTAATTTGTGTAGACTGAAGCGCGGGGCCTTGCGGCGCCAGCATATTGGCGCAGCCCGCTAAGCTAATAATGATGAACACACACAGCACACGACGCAGTATAGACCCAATAACGTTGATGACATTTTTCATAGGCTTAGCCTGAAAGAACAAAAAATACTTTCAGGCTAAACAAAAATGAGTTCAGCTTAGATGATTTATTTTATAGAG
This sequence comes from Glaciecola punicea, assembly GCF_001756615.1. Classification (NCBI taxonomy): domain Bacteria; kingdom Pseudomonadati; phylum Pseudomonadota; class Gammaproteobacteria; order Alteromonadales; family Alteromonadaceae; genus Glaciecola; species Glaciecola punicea. The sequence continues at coordinate 37,377 of NZ_LZXY01000005.1, read as the reverse complement.
AGGGAATGTGCGTTAATTTATGTTGTTTACAAACAGACTATCGCGCATTTTGATCACGTCTTTCGCGTCACAAACAGCGAGTTCGTTATTGGCAATAGCGTCGTCAATAGATTGCATAAGCATATGTTGCGTTTGTTTTTGCCACTGGGCTAAGCGTGCATTTTGATTTTGTGAACAGTGCACAGCATGTACTAGGTTAGCTGCTATTACCGAATAATGACCGTGGATATAGCTGGCAATAAAAAGCTCATGATCACTGCCAGAATCTATATAAGCGTCGAGTAATGCCTCAGTTTGGTCTAAATACTCCGTAAAGTTAACAATGACTTGTTCGTGTGTACTGCCCAACACTAATACCTCCTAATCTTGTGAATGGTGATAATGGCTGCAAATCCCGAAATTATTAATCCCGAATAAAATACAGCACCTCATCTCTATATCCCGTAATGACTGAAATAGGACCCGCAAGCTCAAGATCTAGGGCCGCGTCTGAGGAATCTGAAATTAAGCCTTTATCGCCCAATAAATGTAGTTTGGCTTTAGTCGCTACGAGCATAATATTGCTTTTACCAATTTGTTTAATAAATGCAGGGGATAGCTGCTGGTTACCGCGCCCAAGAATATGGCCTTGCCCGCCAATAATAGTGGCTACCAATTTAGTCTTCTTATCGGCGGTAATAGACAACAGCTCACGCGCGCTTAGGTCTTTAGCAACAACTTCAAGATTTTTAACAACATCGACACCTAACAGCGTGTTTGGCAAACTAGCTTGCTGCATAATGGCGTCAACGGTACTGCCCGAGCCCATAACGAAAAGCGTGTCGGGTTCGTCTTGCATTATTTCTATAAGGTAGTCACTAATGGCGTCTAACAGTAGTTCATCCGACTCTTTCCCGCCCATCTTTACGGCTTGAATATAGCTGAGCTCGCTGGGCACTTTCATTTCCCCGTAGTGCTTTGACATCACTTTGCCTTGCCTGAATAAGGCTTCGTCGATATCTCTTACTTCGCCGCTGTGAAGCGACAGTAACTCACCTTTAATGACTTTTTGCAAAACAATGCCCGCCGATTTTGGCGTAATGGCATATACCCCGCTGTGAATTTTGCAGCCCGCGGGTATACCTAAAACAGGCAAGCGCATACCAACCACACTGCATATGTTACGTGCAGTACCGTCGCCGCCCGCAAAAAGGATTAAATCAACGTTTTCAGCTAGCAGCTTTGTGGCTAATATTTGAGTATCGTTCGATTCGGTTTGGCCGTTATTATAATGACACACAACGTAGTCAAAGCTCAAATCGCGGGCAGTGTTTTCTCCCATATCTCCGCTGCCGGTGACTATTGTTAACTGATCTCTAAGCGCAACACAATGAGATAGCGCAATCGCCGCTTTTTGCATGGCTAATTGTTCACCGCCATTATCTAAGGCTGTTTTTCTGACTTCACTGCCGTCGCTGCCTTTTAAGGCTAAAGCTCCACCAATGCCGGCAAATGGATTAATGATGAGGCCTAATTTAAAGCGCCTGCTTAAACGTGGCGCACTCATGTAGAAGCGGCCTTATTACGACTATTTCGCATATAAATGGGTGTGTTGGCTTGAGTAATTAGTAACACAGTATGCACAGTTTTCATGTGGCAAGATCCTATTTGTAGGTAAATATAAGCATCAGCAATGCGATTCATATAGTACTATCTGCGGACAATGGCATCATTATCAAGCGTTCGTCGTTTGCAAAAAAGGACTGAGTTGAGTAGAAAGTATGTAAACGCGACAAAAAAAGTTGCGCGCGCGTGGGAAATCCCCTTTCAATATACTGCTTAAGCTGTGTATTTACTGCCAGTGTAAATTGCTCCTCTTGCGCTCGTAGCTTAACCAGCACATCCTCGAGGCCGGTGTCTTGCGCGGCTAAATTGTCTATACTCACCCTAAATGGAATATTACATGCAATTGAAAAAGCCCACTCAAGTGCCTGTGGTTTTTGCTCAGCTAATGCAAACGTCTTTTGCTGCTGCGCGCTTCTGCCATCTGGCGCATACCAATAGCCGTAGTCAGTTTGCAAACGTCTTTTGTCTCCCGCAATACACCAGTGTGCTATTTCATGCAGTGCACTGGAAAAATAGTCATCACGATAAAATATTACATGTTGGGCTTGCTTGGCGCTACTAGGGCTGTAAAGAGGCTCAATCGCATTGCCTCGCAAACGAGTGTTGAACTGCTGCTCGAAACACTGGCAGAACAGACTCTGTAAATCAATGTCGCTCTTGGCAAGATGTTGATTTTTTATAGGCAAATTTGCTGACATAGTCTCTATACTGGTAATCTCTTATTTCGCATATTTCGATCATTTGCGGGTACTGCTTAATTTTTTAGGTGAAAATTAACGCATGCATTATAGCCGATGCTATTATAAACAACATGTAAAAGTTACCTTTTATTTGCTGACACTTAAATGATAAAACAAAATACACTTTACAAAGAACATCTTCATACGCTTAATTGGCTACACCCCAAGCCATTCGTATGCGAATGGGAAATACAGAGCACACATATCGATCATTACCAGCACACCAATAACATTGCCTATTTAACACGCCTAGAAAAGCTTGCGTGGGAGCATTCTGCATCGCTAGGACTATGCTTTACAGACTATCAACAGCTTGACCGCGCCATGGCTATTACTCAGCATGAACTTAATTATCATCTAGCGTCTCATGTGGGAGACAAACTCATGTGTGCAACATGGATCCTGAATTGTGATAAAAAACTTCGACTAAGTCGTCAATTCCAGTATATTAATGCTGTCAGTGGCAGGACTATTTTTAGTGCAAAGACTCACTTTGTTTGCGTGAGTTTGCGAACAGGTATGCCAAAAAAGATGCCCGAAATTTTTCAAAATATTTATGGAAATGCGGCCGTAACTGTATGAAGTACACAAGTACACATTACACGAAAACTCAATTAAACTCTAATATCGCTTGAGCTAAGGAACATGATATGCAGTTAATAAAATGGCTAAGTGTATTATTGTCCATATCCTTGGGCGCTAATTTTTGGTTCATTTACAATTGGGCGACACATAAAGACGCTCTTGTCACCGGCATCAACAGCCTTGAAAATTCAGCGTCAGATGAGCCTTCTCACGCATGGCAGCAATATTCACAAGATTCTATCCGCAGTGCCTCCCAGAGAAACCCAAAGCTTACAAAATCACTTGCTACTGCCGATGAACGGATGCGTTCTCAAAGTACCTATTTACAGTGGCTTAAATCAATGGCAGAAGCACAAGAATTTCAGCAGCTTGAATTTGCAGTAAGCGCCTATTTGCGCATTTACCCGCAAGACACTGCCGCTATGCTCCTTGAAGCACAGGCGTATTATCACAACAAGCCCCTCAATGTTGCACTTGTTCACTACCATGCACTTTTAACAAAGCCGTTAACGCCTAAACAGCACAGCGATATAGAAAAGCTTATTGCCGTTAATACCACGCGCGTTATTCAGCAGTTTAGCGGTGACGGCGCATGGAATTTATTGGCCCAATTTTTAGAACCTTTGGTACAAGTTGCGCCACGAAATAGGCAGTATTTGATGGCCTTAGCAGGAGCCTACGGCATGCAGTCTCAGTTGACGTTAATGGAAGACGTGCTGGCGAGTTTTGAGTCTACCGATATTCGCGCCATTAGGCTGCGACAAAACGTTAACGCGCGCTTGAATCAAACCAGCCGCACAGATGAAGCCGTTAGTTTGTCAGACAACATTGTTGATAGCGCCTTAGATAATCCCCGTCTAGCTGATGTTTTAATGCAACAAGAACGGGGGCAATTTGTGACCCGCGCGCTTATACATAATACACCCGCCAGATTATTAGTCGATACAGGCGCATCCACCACTGCCATAAGTAATGAAACGTTTAATGAAATTGAGCGTCGTGATGTGGAGTTTTTAGGACTGTTTAAAGTCAATACAGCAGGCGGTCTTATTGAAGCACCTATATACAAGGTTAAACAAATAACCATAGGGCATCGCATAGTTACCAACACCAGCGTGTTGATTTTACCAAGTGAAAACTTAGGCCAATTTGACGGTTTACTAGGCATGAATGTGCTAAGCCAATTTGATTTAAGCTATGATGCCGCGAGTGAAACTATGCGTATGTATAAAAAACGCTGAAACGATGAGGCCTCAGCGTGATTTTATGTCTTAGAGTGATGCGCAAAGCCTCGTACCTTGATCAATTGCGCGTTTTGCGTCAAGTTCGGTGGCAAAGTCAGCCCCGCCAATTAGGTGATATGGCAACCTTAGTCCGTCAACTAACTCTCGCTTAGGCATTTGACCTGCGCAGATAATAACATTGTCGACATCGAGTACTGTTGACTCACCATTTACTTCTATATGCAAACCTTCATCGTCAATTCGTTTGTATGTTACACCGGCTACTAGCTTCACGCCCTTCATCATCAAGCCCGCCCGATGAGCCCAACCAGTTGTTTTGCCTAAACCAGCACCCACTTTTGTGGTTTTACGCTGTAGCAAATAGATTTCTCGTGGCGATGGCTCGGGCTGCGCGTGCATGCCTTCCACCCCACCTCTGTTTTCGAAGGTCATGTCTATTCCCCATTCTTTCATAAAGGCAGGAATGTTGGTTGAAGTAGACACCCCAGCGTGCGACAAAAACTCGCTGGTATCAAAGCCTATGCCGCCGGCGCCTAGCACCGCGACTTTTTTGCCCACTGGCTTTTTATGTTTTAGCACATCTACATAGGACAGTACTTTAGAGTGGTTTATGCCTTCTATGTCGAGCTGGCGCGGAATAATACCCGTGGCTAATATAACTTCATCAAAGCCACCTTTGTGCAGAGTATCGACATCCACTTTGGTATTAAGCACAATGTCGACACCTAACAGCGCCAACTGTACGCCAAAATATCGGATAGTCTCGTAAAACTCTTCTTTACCCGGTATTTGCTTGGCAATATTAAACTGACCGCCTATTTCAGTATCAGCGTCATATAAGGTCACTTTATGCCCTCTTTGGGCGCAGGTTTTTGCAGCAGCAAGGCCAGCAGGCCCTGCGCCTACAACGGCAATATTTTTCAGCACAGTGGCTGGCACAATATTTAGTTCGGTTTCATGGCAGGCTCGTGGATTTACTAAGCAACTGGTCATTTTACCGTCAAAGACATGATCTAAACAGGCCTGGTTACACCCTATACAGGTATTAATTTGATTCGCTTGGTTGTGCTCTGCTTTACGGACAAAGTCGGCGTCTGCCAAAAACGGTCTTGCCATTGATACCATGTCGGCATCACCGCGCGCGAGCACTTCTTCAGCCACTTCGGGGGTGTTAATTCTATTTGAGGTAATTACCGGAATATTCAACGCTTTTCTAAACTTAGCCGTTACCCACGTAAATGCAGCTCTTGGTACTTTGGTCGCAATCGTAGGGATACGCGCCTCATGCCAACCAATACCCGTGTTTATGATGGTTGCACCGGCTTTTTCTATTGCTAGCCCGAGTTCAACCACTTCATCATAGTTTGATCCGCCCTCTACTAAATCAAGCATAGACAAACGGTATATAATAATAAACTCTTCACCCACTGCTTCACGCACGCGGCGCACCACTTCAATGGGGAGCTTAATACGATTTTTGTACTCACCGCCCCACTCGTCTTTTCGCTGATTAGTGCGCGTGGCAATAAACTGATTTAAAAAGTAGCCTTCAGAGCCCATTATTTCGACGCCGTCATAACCTGCGCGCTGAGCTTGCTGCGCGGTAAATACGAAGTCGTCGATCTGTCTGGCAATACCTTCTTCATCAAGTGCTTTGGGCATAAATGGATTGATGGGTGCTTGAATGGCAGATGGCGCTACTAACTTTTTACTGTAGGCGTAACGACCTGTGTGCAAAATTTGCATACAAATTTTACCGCCCTCGTCGTGCACCGCTTTAGTGACTACTTTATGGTTTTCTACTGCTTCATCGCTATCTAATCTACACGTAACATCGTGTGTTGCGCCTTCATCGTTTGGCCCTATGCCGCCGGTAACTATGAGGCCTACACCGCCGCGAGCGCGTTCAGCAAAAAATGCCGCCATGCGTTCATGGCCGTTAGGCAACTCTTCAAGACCGGTGTGCATAGAGCCCATCACGATGCGGTTTTTTAGCTGAGTGAAACCTAAGTCTAAGGGACGAAAGATGTGCGGATAAGGTGTCTTTGCTTCTAAAGAAGCAAGTGCTATTGTCATTTTTTTTCGTTCCTCAAAATAATACGATTACACTAACGTGCATAATAGACTGGCAGCTTTTGCCACCGAATTTTATAGTTTGGTTTATTCGTTACGGATGTATAAACAACATTAATCAACTAAATTCTCAGGCTTATCTTCGCGCAGTTTGAGCCAAATTTTTCCACTCTCAACGCCATATTTCCGCACAACCGCCACAACCCGATCAGGCTCATTTGCATCTAGTACCCCAAGCAGCTGCTTATAATAGTTAGTGGCTATGTCGCGGGCACTTTCATGATGAAAGAAAAAACCGCCTACACGAGCGTAAATGCCTTTAAAACCATTCATCATAAGCACATAGACGGGGTTGTCTGATGCAAAAGCTAAATCATGATGCATTTGATAGTCGTGCTGAGAAAAAGCGTTGCCTTCTTGCTCAACGTGCTGGTAACGTTCAATGATTTCACGACTGATTTTTGGTGACTGACGAAATGCCGCACGAATAAACACAGCGCTTAGATTAGTGCGCGCTGACAGCATTTTATTAAGTAACTCAGGTTGCCCTGCTTGGTCGAGTCTTGCCAATGTTTCAAGAATATTTAGGCCACAAGTTTCCCAATAGTTATTAATTTTCGTCGGCTTGCCATGCTGAATCGTCAACCAGCCATCGCGCGCTAAGCGCTGCAGGACTTCACGTAAGGTAGTGCGAGTTACCCCGATTAATTCAGAAAGCTCACGCTCGGCAGGCAGAATCGTTCCTGGAGGAAATCTGCCACTCCATATGGACTCTACTATATATTCTTCAGCAAAGCCTGCTGGACTTTGGGACTTATAGATCATGCGTACAACTAAAATGTTAAATGTATTCACAGATTGTACCAGATGAACGGCACAAGAAAAGCTTTATGTTTTGCGCATGCATTTGCTCAATGCAAATAGGTAATTGAGTACACTTATAATTAACGGTCGCTCATAATGCGCCAATTAAGTATAATACAACGCGTATTTGCGATATAACGCCAAATCATCAACATAACCAGTAGAGGAACGCCATGCAGTGGATATATGAGTTTAGTCAACAAAAGCGCGCTTGGGCGCTGCTGAGTATATCTGCGTTTGCTTTGTTAATAACGGCATTGTACTTTCAATATGCCATGGACTTACTGCCGTGTATCAAGTGTATTTATCAAAGAACGGCGGTTATTGGTGTACTTATGGCCGCCGTTATTCCGCTGTTATACAATCATACATATACACGCCTTGCAGCATATTCAGTGTGGGCCTACAGCTGCTTTGAAGGTATTAGGGTGGCACGTGAACATTTAGATATTATATTTGCGAGCAATCCTTTTGCCAATATCTGTGACATTGTGCCTAATTTCCCCTCGCTTTTGCCTCTGCATGAATGGTTTCCTGCAATTTTTGCAGCAACAGGTGATTGTAATGAGAATAGCTGGCAATTTTCTGGCATAGGAATGGCGAGCTGGATGCAAATAATATTTGGTGTTTATCTGGCTATTTTAACGCTTGTCTTACTTGCTAATGTGTGGTTTGGCCTTGTTAAAAGAAACGGATAATAGCGCGTTAAATTTTTTCAAACGTTAATGCATAAAATGAGAAGATAAGGCTATTCAAGAGAATCAAGTGGCCACGTTACAATATAATCTTCAAACTTATCCATGTCGACATTAGCTTCGCTCACCACGCGATTGCGAACGGTAATCCCCAATTGATGCATTTTGGTCTTTTTACCCTTATTCAGCAAGGGGTGCCAATGCGCCAAACCTTTGCCCTCTTGCAGTCTTCTGTAACTGCACGAAGGCGGCATAAAAAATACGTCAGCAAGATTGTCTTTAGTCAGCGTAACGCAGTCAGGTACAAGCTCCCCACGTTTTTCATACTGAGTACATGCGCAGGTTTTATCGTTGAGCAAATAACAAGCAATATTGGTATAGAGTATTTCTTCGTCTTGATTTATGTGATCAGTGGGAGCAAACTCTTGCTCTAGTGCTTCATCATCAATAAACTTATGTAAACAACAGCGCGCGCAACCATCACAAATAGCTTCCCACTGTGGCCGCGACATTTCACTTAAGGGCGTGTCGCGCCAAAAAGCAGACTCGATTAAGTCCTTTGAATATACAAACTTTTGCTTTGTGCTACTCATAAGAGCTACCAATAGTGTTATTTTGCATCAGGAATATTATCAATTTGACGACCGTGTAAATGCCCTTCCAATAAGTTCGTGACCTTTGGTGGTAGCTGTAAATAAAAACCTTCTGACTCAAGTTTTAACACTAGCTTATTTCTATCCATACCCGCAATGATCTCGCGCTTATTTAAGGGTATCAACATGACGAATAAAGGCGTGCCGAATTTTTCCATAAGCGCTGCAGGGACTTGGGTAAAATCGTCACGCTTTGCTACATACAAATAGGTGTCGACTTTTTTAGGCGACTTATAAACTGCGCTTAATTTCATGATGACCTGCTATTACCACATGTAAGTTATGTTGATTGAGTAGCTGTTTACCTTGTATATAATCAGCAAAAAGCTCACCACGCCACCCCGTTAGTATATCAGGTTTGAAGCCTTGTAATTCAAGTTCGTCAAAGTCAAACCAACACCACTTTAAAAGCTGGTTCATTTGTTTTTTGCTGGCTAGAACAGGTGCGGGTATATTTTGCTGTAAGGCTACATGGTCCACAAAGTCTTTGACCGCATTTAAGCAAGCTTTGTAGCCGTTAAATTCTACCAAACGCTGTATTCTGGGCACAGCTTGTATATTACTTTGTTCTTTGGCGGCATGACATATTCGTAACAGATCATCTTTATAAAGCCGCGCTTGTTTTGAATATAAATTATGACAGTCAAATAAAGCCTGTGGCGTTTCAGGTACTTTGCTAGCAATCTCAAACAGTGCAATTTCTTTTATAACAAAGTTTACGGCCATATTTTCTTTTCTAGCGACCTCTAAACGCCATTTAGCGAGTTCCTTTAAGGCGCTTAGCTGCTTACCTTTCAATTTCCAATTGTTTTTAAGCGAGTAATACGCAATTTCAGTTGGCAGCGGTATTGACTTTTTAAGGCCTAGCTGATGAATTTCATCAAGCACCCAATCGGTTTTCTGCAGAATTTGCGTTTCTTTGTAGATGTGCTCATACAGGGCCATTAAATGCGTCACATCGGCACTGGCATAAGCGCACTGGGCTGAGCTGAGTGGCCTTTGGATCCAATCGGTTCTAGACTCGCCTTTGTCCACGGTAATTTCAAACAAATTCTCAACCAAATTAGCATAGCCTACCGATACGCCAAGGCCTAACATAGCCGCAGCAAACTGTGTATCAAAAAGCGGTGTGGGTATTATATGTAAATGGTGCCACAGCGCTTCTAAGTCTTCAGAGCAGGCATGCGCCACTTTCACAATATTCGGATTTGTTAAAATTGAAGAAAACTCAGATAAATCATTAATAGCAACAGGATCAATAAGCGCAACCTGATGCTTATCAAACACTTGAATAAGCCCTAATATTGGCGTTAAGGTTTGCGTGCGCACAAACTCAGTGTCAATGGCTAGGACTTCTTGGGTAGAATAGTGGGCGCATAACTGGGTAAGTTGCGCAGGTGTATCAACGTATAAATATTCATATGTTTTATTATAAGGATGCAATTTTTCTCTAATTCTATTAAATTTTGTTACTATTTTAGTTATTATAAGGCCTATCGAAAGATTAACATAAGCTTCTAAAAACCCTATTCGCTGATCTTATCGCGTAGTTCACGACGCAGTATTTTACCCACATTGGACTTTGGTAGCCCGTCTATAAATTCCACTATTTTGGGCACTTTATAGCCTGTGAGCAGTGACTTACAGTGTTTAATAACGTCTTCTTTGCTTAAATTAGGGTCTTTTTTCACGACAAATAATTTAACCACTTCTCCCGACACGTCATGCGCAATGCCTACCGCAGCAGCTTCAAATACACCTTCGTGCATAGCCGCAACTTCTTCTATTTCGTTGGGAAACACATTAAAACCAGATACCAATATCATATCTTTTTTACGATCAACAATGTACAGAAAACCTTGCTCATCCATTTTTGCAATATCGCCTGTTGCTAGCCATCCTTCCCGCAAAATGTCATTTGTTTCTTGAGGCCGTCCTAAATAGCCTACCATTACCTGCGGGCCTTTAACATAAAGTTCGCCAGACTCACCAATGGCCACTTGGTTGCCGTCATCATCTATCAACTTGATATCGGTAGAGGGCAATGGAAGTCCAATGGAACCTTTATATTCGGTTAAATTGAATGGGTTTACCGATACAATAGGTGAACACTCTGTTAAACCGTACCCTTCAATTAACACTTTGCCTGTTACGCTATGCCATTTGCTCGCGACGGGCTGTTGAACTGCCATGCCGCCGCCTAGGCCAAACATAAAATGGCTGAAATCTAAGCCAGCAAAACCTGGGGTGTTCAAGAGGCCATTAAACAGAGTGTTAACACCGGTAATAACCGCAAAAGGATACTTCTTTAATTCGGCGACAAAACCCGGCATATCGCGCGGATCGGTAATTAATAAGTTCGGACTCCCCGATTTAAAAAACGTTAGACAATTGCTGGTAAGCGCAAAAATGTGATACAGCGGCAGCGCTGTTACTACCATAGCACCTGGACTCACCGCTATTTTAAGATTGCCTGCTACCTGCTCTAAATTAGACACCATATTCCTATGCGACAGCATGGCGCCTTTCGACACGCCTGTAGTTCCGCCTGTATATTGCAAAAAAGCAATATCATTAGCGCCTACTTCCGGCCTGATATAAGAGGGAGATTTACCCTGTAAAAGGGCGTCATTAAAACGTATCGCACTTTTTAGATTGTACGTGGGTACCATCTTTTTAATGTATTTTACCGCAAAATTGACTAACCATCTCTTCGGCGCCGGGAGCATGTCGCCCACCGACGTTAACACCACATTTTCAAGCTCAGTGTTACTGATAACTTTAGATAGAGTGTCAGCAAAATTTTCAAGCAAAATTATGGTTTTTACTTTGGCATCGCTGAGCTGATGCTGCAATTCTCTTGGGGTATACATTGGGTTAACGTTAACCACCGTCATCCCCGCACGCAATATACCAAATAAAGCCACAGGATATTGCAGTAAGTTAGGCATCATTACTGCAACTGAGTCGCCCTTTTGTAAGCCTGAATTTTGTAAATACGCGGCAAATTGCGCCGACAAACCGTCTAAATCAGCGAACGTAATTTGATGGCCCATGTTAATAAAAGCAGTTTTGGTACTAAACTCGGCAAATGATGCTTCAAAAATGTCTAACAATGAAGGAGCGATGTTGTCGCTTATTTCCGCATCGACATTTTTATCGTATTGCGCTATCCAAATCTTTTCCACTTAGCACCTTTTTGGTGGTTAATAACGCGCTAATACTAATGTACCTGTCTGTAAAAAGAAACAGTGATTCTAATTTAGGATAAATGAATTAAGACTTAAAAAAATGTGCGCAGTATTTATCAATACAATTGGCTACGGGCGTTACCGATTCGAGGTGAACATGATGACCGCCTTCGAAAGTACTAATGGGAACATCAAAGAAAACTGGATCGCGCAGCGCTATTGCCGCTTTAATCTTCTCAAATCCTTGATTACCCAATATTAATAATCGTGGGCATTCTATGTTGGCAAGCACCGAAGATGCTTGTTCTTCCGTCATTCTCATGGCCGAGTTAGTGCGTAAGCGCTTATCGGTGCGCCATTGTAAATTGCCCACAGCATCGGTTTTTAGATTTCTGATCATGATTTGCTGTGCATGCTTAGGGCTCAAGTCACTCACCGCACAGCGCGATTTTACAACCGCTTCAATGTTTCTTGGGTGTATAATAGCCTTATTGGCTTTGGCCCTGCTTATGAAGCATTCTCTTAACTGCGCCGCTGTGGTGTCTGCGCTTTGCGTCAATGGGCCGCACGACTCTATCGCAATAAACCCTCTTAAGCCCTTAGGCCTCGTAGATGCATATAAACTGCTAACGATAGCGCCTAGAGAATGGCCAAGCAGCGCAAAATTACGCAGTTGTAATGTCACTATTAACTGATACACATCATAAGCATAGTCACTTAAATGATAGTAAGCGTCTATGCTTCTGTGCTCAGATTTACCATGGCCTGCCATGTCTATGGCCACGCATTGGTAATTGTTCAGAAGGGGGATTAAAGTGGCAAAACTGTTGGCGTTATCTAGAAAACCATGCAGACACACTAACGTTGGTTTTCTCGGATCAATTACCTCACTGTTTGCAAGCGCGGCCAGCGATAAGTGTGGCAACTTTATTTGCGTTTCATACAACATATTGCGCTCTACTGCTGTGGCTTTGGCCTTCTGTCCGTTTGACGAGTCTGCAGTGTGCTTGTTGTTCTTCTAGGCTTACTTTGAATGACACTTGAAGATGCGGGCTTAGTACGCCTGACTTTAGAGCCTTGACTATGCCCGTTGAAGCGCTCAATTCTCGCCCGTCCTCTTTGACGCTGTAGCATCCACGGGTTGTACCATGGGTTGAAAAAGCCGCGATGAAACCCTGCACCATAGATGAAAGGAGAAAAAGCGAAGGAATCTATTTCTACATTTACATCCGTCGTTTCTTTCCACATGTAATAGCCTTTAGCTTCTAAGGTCGGATACATATATCTCTGTTCACCTATAATGCCCTCAACATTTTCACTGACGTCACCAACCACCGTAATTAAGCGACCTTTTTCAAACACTAGTGGATCAACAAAACCAGCCACTATTGCTTTGAAGCGGCCAGTGCTAGGCAGGCCTGTCTTTGGTTTGCCTTGACGATCTTCAGGGAAAAACACTACTTCAATTTCAGACACGTCTTTCTTGTTCACAACCGAAACAATCTTACCACCCCAGCGCGCTTTTCCATCAATGCTCGATAATGAAATTGCAGCATCAGGCTGTATATTCGCAATGTCGTTGCTAACATCGTCAAAAGATATTAGCTTCGTATTTTCTGCTACGGTAATAGAGTTTGGTACTGTTGCACACCCCGCCAATGCGCTAAGCGCCGCGACAAGCATTATTAACTTTATACTCTTTATTGCACTCATTATTAACACCTTAATGGGTAAATACACAAGATTTTGGCTATTTTTAAACTACCAAGTTCAATGCCCTCAGCGAAGTTGAGTTGTATTAAACAAGCGCGTTTCTACATTTTATGCGGTAATTTTTTCCACGTTACTGTATCTCTAACGTACACAGGTTCTATTTCGTTCACCGTAATCGTTGTTTTCTTTTTAAGTGCTTGTTGCGCAAAAGAAAGCATATAGGCGGCATTAGGATAAAGCACGTCTAGTGTGAAGCTCTGCAGAGCTTCACTGAAAAGTGAAGCATATGTCACAAAACCTGTGCCCGCTAGACCAATATCTGGTGGTAGGCTGCGCCAATAATCAAGAGCGTCTTGTGGCGCCACTACCACTTCTTTCATCTGCGCGCTGGCAACCCCGTCTACTATTGTAAAATGGCCCATGTACACCTCTTGCATGCGCGCATCAATCAATATTAAATGTTCAGTGCGGCCCGTTTGTGCATAAACTTGCTGCGCCATTGTGGCGAGGGTAGACACCTGCACCACAGGTAAATCAGCGCCAAAGGCTAAGCCTTGAACCGTGCTTGCCGCTATTCTTACGCCAGTAAAACTGCCGGGGCCACAGCCATAGGCAATAGCTGATAAATTAGCTGGCAACATAGAACTACGCGTTAAAATAGTATCAATCATTGGCAGTATTTTCTGACTATGCTGCTGTGGACATATTTCAAAAATACTGTCTACTGGGTCCGCTGTATGATTTTGTGACGCTGGATTTTGTGGGTTGCTGCTCACCGTGCTGCCCATTAAGGCTACACTGCAAGCTTCGGTTGCTGTGTCAATTGCTAGTATATTCATGTAATAATCTCGATTTATAATGCCATTAATAAGGTTGCTTGTGGCTAACGTTAGCTAATTGAGGATAAAAAAGCCTGCACCGTTTTTAAATCTCGTGTTTTGCGCATATCGGGCAAACTGGCAAGAAAGGTACTTGCATAAGGCTTAGTTACAAGACGGTTATCGCATATGACCAATACGCCTCGGTCTTGAAAATCTCGAATTAGCCTGCCTGCGCCTTGTTTGAGAGCGATTACCGCTTGGGGTATTTGAATGTCGAAAAATGGCGATCCACCCTGCTTTTGACAATCATCGAGTCGCGCTTTTAGCAGCGGATCATCGGGCGATGCAAACGGTAATTTATCAATCATAACGCAGAGTAAATCATCACCTTTAACGTCAACGCCTTCCCAAAATGCCCCTGTGGCAAAGAGCGCACTTTCGGGATTGGCGAGATAATCTTCTAAAATAGCCGATTTTGAGCGTTCGCCCTGCACATAAATCGGATTGTCAATGCGTTCTTTTACCAAACTTGATACTTCTCGCATCATGTAGTGACTGGTAAATAAAATAAAGCATCTGCCTTTTGCAGCTTGTATCAGGGTAATCGCCGTGTCGACCAAGGCTTGTTTTATATTCTTGCTGCTGGGCTCAGGTAAGTATCGTGGCACGCACAATATAGCTTGCTTTTGGTAGTCGAAGGGGCTGTCAAAACACAGGCTGTCTGCGTCTTGAAGTCCCATGAGTTTTTGAAAGTGGGTAAACTCGCCGTTTATGGCTAAAGTAGCCGAAGTAAACACCCAACTAGCTTCTCGCTCATTCATTACCTTTGAAAATTGTTTGGCGATACTCAAGGGCGTGAGGTGCAGCATAAGATGGTACTTTGTTGTTTCAAACCACAAGCTCACATCTTTGTGCGTGCTAATAGTAAACAAACGCAAGCGCTCAGTATTGGTGCTGATCTTTTCAAGCAAGGCGTCTAAATCTTTATCGCGGCCGCCATGAATTTTGCCCACTTCCAATAAATTTCCAAGGTAATTTAACAACTGCGTAATTTGCTCAACAACCGGTACTCGCTTCATTGCCCCTAGCCAATTCCCGCGTTCGCTGTCGCTGGGAAACTGCATGCGCAGATCCGACACCGCATATTGGCATTTTTCGGCAAACTCTGACAACTGGTTAGCGTCTTTGACACTCACTTTCTGCAGCTTTATTAAATCTTTTAGCTGATCGTTAAGCTGCCGCGTCGAGAAATTTTCGCCAAAATATTCACTGGCAATGTCAGGCACTAAGTGTGCCTCATCAAAAATAATGCAGTCGGCGGCGGGTATCAATTCACCAAAGCCCTGCTCTTTTAGCGCCAAATCGGCAAAAAATAGATGATGGTTAACAATCACCACATCGGCCTGCATGGCTTTTTGGCGCGCTTTCACTAAAAAACAGTCATCATAGTAAGAGCAGTCTTTACCAAGGCAGTTGTCAATAGTGGAAGTCACCATAGGCAGCACACGAGCGTCTTCTTTGAGGCCTTTAAGGTCGCTCATGTCGCCGGTTTGAGTGCCCACAGACCACTTTTGCACCATTTTATATTCTAATAGGGTTTCTTGTTCAATACCCCGAGTAGACAATTCGTTAAGCTTTATGCGGTGAAGGCATAAATAATTGCTGCGCCCTTTTAATAATGCCGTGTCTTTTTGTTTGTTAATGAGCTCTTTCACCAGCGGTAAGTCTCGCTTAAACAGTTGTTCTTGCAAATTTTTTGTACCGGTGGAAATAATAACTTTTTGCTGACTTTGAATTGCCGGCACTAAATAAGCGAAGGTTTTTCCCGTGCCTGTGCCTGCTTCTGCAATAAGCGCGGTTTTACTTGCAAGCGCTTGTTCTATGGCAACCGATAAATCGAGCTGCTGCTGACGAACCTGATAATCCCTAAGTACACCGGCTAACGGACCGTCTTGGGCAAAAAAATCGCTCACCTTGTTGGATAGCTGCTGCTGGGGCGAACGCTTAGCAGAGGATGATTGTTCAGGCGTCATAAGGCTAATAATAAATCTCTATACATGTTAAAAACGTCAATGATGACAAAGGTGGTTAGCTGCTATAGCCATAAGCTTAGCCGCTTGCTTGTTATCTAAACAATACTTTTTCTTGCTTAAACCAATACACACAAAAACCTAATAAGGCACCTGCTAATATTACCGATGAGCCAAATATAGCAATCAACTGCACGTAGTCCATAGTGCCTTTGACTAACTCTTTAATGGCCAGTGCCACATTTGTTAGCGGGATCCATGCCCATACGCCCTTTAATTCTATGCCCGGAATAAGAGTGACAATGATAGGTAGGAAAACCACGATCATCAGCGGGCTCATGTAACCTTGGGCCTCCTTAAATGAACGCGCATAAATAGACAAAGCCAATAATAGAGACGCAAAAGTGGCCACTACCGGAATAAGCATTAAAAACACCAGTAAAAAGTCAAACCCATCTATGGCCGAGATAAATTCAACCACCGGCCCCATTGGCATTTGCACACTTATCACAAGCGCCCAGATACCCATACTGATGACTGTTACCAGAGCCGATGTTAGGCCCGCAGTTGCAATAGTTAAAAATTTTGCCAACACAATTTTATAGCGGTCAATAGGCGACAGTAGCAGTGTTTCTAAGGTACCTCTTTCCTTTTCGCCCGCGCCTATATCGGCCGCTGGGAGCATAGCGCCCTGCAGGCACAAAATAAACATAAAGTAAGGGATAAGGCCGCCAAAAATAGCTCCTGTTTGCTCGCGTGCATCAGCTAAATTGACCTTTTGAACAATGATTGGGTCGAGCATCGCTGCTTGAATCGACTCGCTCACACCAAGGTTTGCAAAGGCATTTCGTTGGTTCATGCTTTCAATCTTGTCGGTAACTTCTTGAATACGCACTTGCACGCTGTTGAGCTGGGCATCATTTAAGACTAGTTTCAACGTTATCTGACCACTTTGGCCAACGTCATTACTGAAGTTATTGGGAATTTGCAGTACAAAGTCAACTTCATTACGGCTGATAATACCTGCCACAGTGTCTTTATCACTCAAATTGCCGCTAAGGTCTATGCGCGCTAGGCTATCGACGCTTTCAAGCGCAGCCATTAATTCTGGTGCATATTGCGCCCCGCTTACCGCATACGTTAAACTTTCGGTTTGTGAGGTCGTCATTGCTTTACCGGTAAAGTAAAACATACCACCGAAAATAAGCGGAAAGACCAGCAAAGGCAAAGCGATCATAAAAAACAAGGTTTTGCGATCGCGCAATAATTCTAGTATTTCTTTTTTAAAAATTAACCACATTAGCTTTCACTCCTGTGCAGAGCGCGCATAAAGGCCTCATGTAAATTATTGGGAGAAAGTGCTACAAAATCGGCAAGTGGCCCGTCAAAGCTGGTTAAACCGTGATCAATCACCGATATGTGGTCACATAGTTCGGTCACTTCATCTAAGTGATGAGTAGAGAAAATAACAGGGATACCTTTGTGCTTTAAATCTCGTATAAAGTCTATAACGGTTTTAGCCGCCATAATATCGAGCCCTGTTGTGGGTTCATCAAGTACCACCACGTCGGGAGAATGCACAACCGCTCGTGCGATTGAGGTTTTTTGTTTCATGCCTGTAGAAAAATTCTCGCTGCGGCGATCTAAAAAAGTGTGCATGTCGAGCTGGTCAGCAATTTCGTTTATCTTTGCTTTAATCGACGCTTCATTCATACCGTTGAGGCGACCAAAATACTCAATGTTCTCACGCCCCGTTAAGCGGCCGTATAAACCTGTAGAGCCGGATAAAAAACCTATT
The DNA here is from genome assembly GCF_001756615.1 of Glaciecola punicea. Taxonomy (NCBI): domain Bacteria; kingdom Pseudomonadati; phylum Pseudomonadota; class Gammaproteobacteria; order Alteromonadales; family Alteromonadaceae; genus Glaciecola; species Glaciecola punicea. Next base: position 19,365 of record NZ_LZXY01000005.1, on the reverse strand, counting down.
TTTTTACGTGCCATGACGGGGTCTGCCACCACGTCAATATCGCCGATCATAATGGATCCACTGTTGGGCTGCAGGGCAGTAGACAGCATGCGCAAGGTGGTCGTTTTACCTGCACCATTAGGACCTAGCAAACCTAATACTTGACCCTTATTACAGCGCAAACTCACATTTTTGACGGAATGAAAATAACGTCCATCTAAGCGGGGGTCTTTCTTGTCTTGCTCACTGAGTTTTTTCGGATTTTCTACTGTAAACTTCTTGGCGAGTTCTTTAATAACTATCATTCAAGTTTTCCAAATTCTTATGGTGTGTGAAGACTGCGTGAACTAAATACGCACAAGTGAAAATACAACTAATGAATGTCGGCACGTAATATTATGTGATGCAATTCATTTTAGCGAGTAATTATCTAAAAAACTGCACTTTGGACCTAAAAAAAGCCCTGCATTCAGGGTAAATCTGATAAAAAGCATGTCATAAAAAATTGCCTCTAAAGAACTGAACAATGCTTAAATCTTGTGAAGATAATTACTTCCCACCAAAATAAGCAAAAAGGAAAAAAAGGAAAAAATATTTCATACTGCAGGCGCGCAAATAAATGCGTCTTTATTGGCCCTCTGTCACTTGGTTTTCTGCTGAATATTGACATGGGCTCACCATGATTTAGACTGCTATTGAGATTCCCATTCACCTTATTCTCTCTATTACTTTGGTCAATATTTGCATAAGGTCATGGATTAACTTTAGCCAAACACGTGCATTTATCACGGCTTTTTTCCCCGCTACGTTTTTTGGATAATATTAGTCATTACCGCGTTAGGAGCCCACACGTAAATGAAGCAAAAATAGGTGTACGAGAATTATGATTGTCTACACTTGGGTCGTCATCTGCGTTTCGGCATAAAATAGCTGTCGTTGCGATAAAAAGAATCGTTTTGTTCTATTGGCGACCACTGCGGTATACCCAACAGCGGCATTGGCAAAAAGGGTCTTTTTGCGCTGATCAAATTACGTTGGCTTATGTGTGCAAATAACAAGTTATCGCATACTGCATGACGATCCGCACTGTCCTTGTTTGACTGTATTTGTGCCAGCACACTGTCAGTCACCTCTATTACGACTACCTTGGCGGTTAAGCCAACAAATGGGTTCAACAACATTTCCCATAAAGCGTGCCCAAATATGACGGGAATAATTTGGGAGTGCCATTTACACTTATTCTCAACAAACAAGCGTAACCATTCGTGCTGCTCTAGCTGGGTGTTCACCTCTTTACAATTAGTAAACAGCACCAGCCCGCATTCATCAAAGTGTGTTAACTTGTCTCGCACAGGGCTGCGTTTTTTAGCGCTCTGGTTTAGCTGTATTTGTTCGACATGCTGTTCGTTAAAATATTGTTTTGTGGTAGGAAATTGAGACCATATCAAGCCGTTAAAAAAGTCATGCCAGTTTTTCCTTGTTGGGACTTTCTTCGACTCGTATATTATTTGTTCATAAGAACGACTGTCGTTTTCAAACTCTTTATCATCAGCAAAGCTTATGGATGGCGTTTTGTGCTTCGCAGCCATTATTATATTCAAGCAGTTAGCATTGTTGCCTAATGTAGTATTCATTTGTGAGGGGCTGCCTAAGCTACCGATTACACTGTTTTCTTGAGCAAGTGATGATTTAACATAAGAAGCCAGAGTGTAAAAAGGCGCTAAGTCAGAGAGCAGAAACAAGGTTTTAAGGCTATTAATTGATGCTTCTTCGCTCGTTTCATCTTGAGAATGACGTATATTCATAGGACTTTGATGCACTCCTTTATAATAAATATTTGTGGACTTTTAATGTGGCTGATAAGGGTATAGCAACGAATAAAACCGCGATATTTTTTTCTACACAAATAAAGCAGGAAGAAGGTACAGCGAGAAATGTAATGTATAAACGCTAACACAAATAATTTGGAGGCTCGAGATAAACGAGATCTAGCGCCAGGCTGAACGAAAAAAAGCACACTAAACTTTAAAAATCGTTAATTTACCCCATCAGTTTTTTGTATTAGGCTTATAAAACAAATAAACACTTGCAATTTTCTTGTATCATGGCAAATTCGTGTTGCACAAAATAATTATCAATAATTATCAATTATCAATAATCAAACAATAATAATAAATGTAATGCGCTTCGGCCTTGGCCTAGTTCCTGCCTGTAGCAGTGGGCTTTTTTTAGGTAGATTAAAAAAGCAGCATCTAACAATAAACGGCAGAGATTTTGTACACCTTCTTTGAATAACTAACAAAAGGCAAGCATTTATATGTGTGGTATTTTCGGTATCTTAGATATCAAAACAGACGCTGGTGAGCTAAGACCAAAAGCGCTCGAGCTAGCAAAATTATTACGCCATCGCGGCCCTGATTGGTCGGGTATATGGCAAGACGAACACGCAATTTTATGCCATGAACGCTTAGCAATTGTAGATGTTGACACAGGCGCTCAACCGCTTTTAAGTGACGACGGCAATCAAATACTCGCGGTAAACGGCGAGATTTACAACCATAAAGAGCTAGCCCAAACCCACTGTGAAGGCTACGAATTTACCACTCGCTCAGACTGCGAAATTATTCTGCCCTTATACAAACGTTATGGCGTTGACTTTATTGACAAACTTGAAGGTATGTTTGCTTTCATACTATATGACAAAGCCAGTGGTGACTATTTAATAGCGCGCGATCATATGGGTATTATTCCGTTATACACGGGCTTTGACGAATTTGGTAACTTTTACGTTGCCTCAGAAATGAAAGCGTTAGTACCCGTGTGTAAAACCGTGCAAGAATTTCCTCCTGGGCACTACATGCTTAACGGAAAGCTGGTTAAGTACTATGTGCGCGACTGGATGGATTATGAAAATGTCAAAGACAACACCACCAATCTGGTAGATCTTAAGCATGCCTTTGAAAAGGCAGTAAAATCTCACTTAATGTCAGATGTGCCCTACGCTGTCCTTTTATCAGGTGGCCTTGACTCTTCATTGGTGTCGGCAGTAGCCGCTCGCTATGTGGCAAAGCGCATAGAAGACGAGGATAAAACCGATGCTTGGTGGCCACGACTGCACAGCTTTGCGGTAGGCCTTGAGGGCGCACCAGATTTAATTGCGGCGAAAAAAGTTGCTGACATGATTGGTACAGTGCACCACGAAGTGCACTTTACTATTCAAGAAGGCCTAGACGCCATTCGTGACGTTATTTATCATCTTGAAACCTTCGATACCACCACTATACGGGCCGCCACACCCATGTATTTGCTCACCCGCAAAATTAAAGCCATGGGCATAAAAATGGTCTTATCAGGAGAAGGCGCCGACGAAATTTTCGGCGGCTACCTGTATTTTCATAAAGCGCCTAACGCCAAAGAGTTACATGAAGAAACCGTGCGTAAATTAGACCGCCTACACATGTTTGACTGCGCTCGGGCCAACAAGGCAACCTCAGCGTGGGGCGTTGAAGCACGTGTGCCCTTCTTAGATAAAAACTTTCTGGATGTAGCAATGCGCCTTAACCCACAAGACAAAATGTGTATAAACGGCCGCATGGAGAAATGGATTTTGCGCAAAGCATTTGATGACAACACCTACTTGCCACCCGAAGTATTGTGGCGTCAAAAAGAACAGTTTGGCGACGGTGTAGGCTACTCATGGATTGACTCCATTCGTGAATATGTCGGCGAGAAAGTGTCAGACCAGCAGCTTGCAACGGCACATTTCAGGTTTCCCATAAACACACCCGACACCAAAGAAGGCTATCACTACCGTACGGTATTTGAGCAATTTTTCCCGCAAGAAAGCGCTGCAAAGTGCATACCCGGCGGAAAATCTATTGCATGTAGTACGGTAGAAGCTTTGGAGTGGGATGCAAGTTTCAAAGCCATGGCAGACCCTTCTGGTCGCTCAATGAAATCGGTGCATTCTGGGGAATTTAAAGGCTAGCAACGAAAAGTAAGAAAGTAAAGACATCAGAAAAAGGGGTTTCTGCAGCCAGAAGTGGATGCCCTTTCAAATACTGTCCTACTATTGATTAGGATAATACCAATAGCGAGCCTCGTCAATAGGCGTAAGTGGTGGCAGTAATGGATTGGCTAAACGGAAGTTGAGCGCGTTTTTTATATCTAATATTTCCAAAGTTTCCCCAAAGTGCTCATTAAACAACTTTTCAAAACTGCCGTCTTCTATCGCCCTATTCAGGCCCGTTTCGATGAGTCGTGACAGCGTAATATTTTGTTTGTTAGTAAAGAAATATAAGGCTGAAGGGTAGTAAAAAACAAGGTCTTTTCGCCGCTGCATGTTGACTGAGTATTGATTATCTAACTCTTGCATAACTTCAATGACCGAGCGCGGGAAAAAGTCTGCTTGCTGGGTGTTTATAAATTGCGTACTTTCAATATAGTCTCTGGCGGTAATGACGTTAAACCCATTAGCTTGGAGAATTTTAGTGTCGGGCCAGGAGATACCCTGCACGGGAGAAAACTCAAGTAGGTCTGTTATGTCATTAATCGGGGCTTCTAAAAAAGGGCTATTTTGGTGGCTTAAAAATACTCGCCAACCAATTAAGCCTCGTGTAATGGGGATACGAATAGGCCGCAGCTGCTGTTCCCGAACGGTGTCAGTCATTGACCATATTAGGTTAATATCGAGGTTCTCTTCTAAGCGTTTTAAGGCACGGGGCTGTTTCATTGGCTGTAGTGATTGTGTTAGCTCATACCTCACCCCTGTTTTTTGCAGAGCTAATTCTAATAAGGCCAATGAATAAATATCGCGTATATCACTTTCTACTTCAGATTGCGGATAAGTAATATTCCATACCGCAGAAGCGGCTTGAAAAGAGATGCCGATGTAGCAAAGCACACTCAGTATTGCTGCTACACGCGTAAATCCTTTGCATATTTTACACATGGTTATTCTACTCCGATATATTTATGCAGCTGCACGCTTAATCGCCAGTTACGCTCAATACAGGTCTTTATGGCAAGCGCGGTTGCTCGCTCCTGCTGGCTTATAGGCTGAAGGTACACCATTGGTGATTGAAACGGTGTGGCCTTAATTTGCGACTTGTCATTAAGTTCTTTAAGGGGATTTACCAAGTTTTCTTTATGCAGTAAGGCGTCTAATTCGTCTATGTGCTTTTGCATCGCAATGGGGTGTTTTATCTCGTTAGCGCGCTGCATTGCCTGTGATAAAATGGGCATGCCTGCTTTCATATTAATTTTTGGCGACACCGTCACCCATGTGTCACTGTGGCACTGCACCTCATAGGTGCCGCTAGTTTCAATTTGAGTACTAAAGCCTTTGTCGTGGGCACGTGTTGTAAACTCATTAAGATCGAACAAACACGGTTCACCGCCGGTGATTACTATATGCTTTGCGGTGTAGCCTTGCTTTTCTAATAAGGGCAAAAGATCATGACTTTGCACACTAAAATAACTGGGGGAGTCGCCCGCTTTCAAGAAAATAATATCGCTATTTACCTGGTGCTGTGGCAGTGTTTCCCAAGTGTGTTTGGTATCACACCATGGACAGCCTACAGGACAGCCTTGCAAGCGCACAAAAATAGAGGGCGTGCCGGTGAATGAACCTTCACCCTGGATGGTTTCGAATATTTCGTTTACCAACAATGTGGTCATTAATTAATATTTCCTGTAATTAAAATAAATACGATTATGCATTTAGATTTTAGCATCAATGACATAAAATCTGCACTGAAAAAACTAAAGAGTCAAAATATGAGCACAAAAAAAGTTGTTATTATCTATTCAGGCGGAATGGATTCATATACCGTACTGCACTTAGCAAAGCACGAAGGGTATGAAGTTCATGCGGTGTCATTTAATTATGGTCAGCGCCACAGTAAAGAGCTGCTTTACGCTGAAAAAGTTACTCGAAAATTTAACATTCCACATAAAATTGTTGATATATCAAGTATTAACCAGTTGATTGCAGGCTCATCATTAACCTCTAACATTGATGTACCTCAAGGCCATTACGAAGAAGCCTCTATGAAGCAAACGGTCGTGCCCAATCGTAATATGATTTTATTATCATTGGCGGTCGGCTATGCAGTATCAATTAAAGCAGAAGCGGTATATTTTGGCGCACATTCGGGGGATCATGCTATATACCCAGACTGCCGCACTGAATTTGTAAGTACCATGAATGAAGTGTGTAAAATTGCTAATTATGAGGCGGTTGAAGTGCGCGCACCTTTTTTAAAAAGCGATAAAATAGAAATATTGGCCCGCGGCTTGGCACTAAACTTAGACTACAATGACACGTGGACCTGCTATAACGGGCGTGAAAAAGCCTGCGGAAAATGCGGTGCATGCCAAGAGAGATTAGAAGCTTTTGCAGGCAATAACATGACCGATCCTTTAGAGTACGAATAGGCCGTAAAACGCAAATCTACCTTCTACATTGAGGCGGCAAGGTTTTAATAAGTACTGCGTAAAATACTCTTAGCAATTTGATGAATGATCCTTATAAGCGACTTAACATGGTTGCCCCTCAATAAAGTCGTATACGCATTTAAGTATTTACGACTCCGTGAGTATGTTAAGACAATCTCACAATTTCTTTTCTTAAGGCTTCCACATCATCACGCATTGAAGCCGCTTTTTCAAACTCTAAATCTCGTGCAAAACCAAACATTTCTTTCTCCATATCAGCCACTTTGCCCATCATTTCTTTCAGGCTTAGTCGTTTATTGGCAGACTGTTTGTCTGTTACCTTCATCAACTTGACTTTGCCCGATGCGGGATGCGCGCTACTGTCGCCTAAATCCATAATGTCAGTAATGGCTTTAATCACCTGCTGTGGTGTAATACCGTTAGCAATATTATGAGCTTCTTGCACCGCCCGTCGCCTATCGGTCTCATCGATTGCCTTGCGCATAGACTTTGTAATTTTATCGCCATAAAGTATGGCGCGCCCGTTCAAATGACGTGCCGCGCGGCCTATAGTTTGAATTAAAGACTTTTCAGCGCGCAAAAAGCCTTCTTTGTCGGCATCAAGTATAGCCACTAAAGAAACTTCGGGCATATCCAGCCCTTCCCTTAGCAAGTTTATACCCACTAGCACATCAAATTTGCCTAAGCGCAGATCTCTAATTATTTCGATTCTCTCTACGGTGTCGATATCAGAATGCAAATAACGCACTCTCACGCCTTGTTCACTCAAATACTCGGTTAAGTCTTCCGACATTCGTTTGGTGAGTGTCGTAATGAGTACTCGCTCATTCACCGCCACGCGCTTGTGTATTTCACTGAGCACATCATCTACTTGCGTCGCTACCGGCCTCACTTCTATTTGAGGATCAAGTAAGCCGGTTGGCCGCACTACCTGCTCAACAATGTCTCCCTGACATTTTTCAAGCTCAAAATTACCCGGAGTGGCAGACACGTAGATGGTTTGGGGTGAAATGTGTTCAAATTCTTCAAAGCGCAGCGGACGGTTGTCAAGGGCAGATGGCATTCTAAAGCCATATTCAACCAGTGTTTCTTTACGCGACCTATCACCTTTATACATCGCGCCAATTTGCGACACCGTTACGTGCGACTCGTCAATAAACAAAAGACCGTCTGCTGGAAAATAATCAAGCAGCGTGGGCGGCGGCTCGCCGGGCGCTCTACCCGACAAATAGCGTGAATAATTTTCAATGCCCGAGCAATAGCCAAGCTCTAACATCATTTCAATATCGAACTGAGTGCGCTGTGAAAGACGCTGCTCTTCTAGCAATTTGTGGTGTTCAAGTAAATACGCTTTTCTTTGTGTTAACTCCTCTTTTATGTGATCAACCGCCTTCACGATTTTTTCACGTGGGGTCACATAATGGGTCTTAGGAAATACAGTGGTGCGTATTACATTTTTGTCGACCGAGCCGGTTAAGGGGTCAAACAAACTGAGTTTTTCTATCTCTTCATCAAAAAGCTCTATTCTCACCGCCTGCTTTTCAGAGTCGGCGGGGAAAATATCAATAACATCGCCGCGCACACGAAAAGTGCCACGCTCAAAAGCAATATCGTTGCGTTTATACTGTAGCTCAGCCAAACGGCGCAAAATATCACGCTGGTCCATCGTGTCGCCAACACGCAGATGCAAGAGCATTTTCATGTAGCTTTGCGGATCGCCCAGACCATATATAGCCGACACTGACGCAATGATGATAACGTCTCTGCGCTCCATCAACGCTTTGGTAGCAGATAGCCTCATTTGTTCTATATGTTCATTAATAGAAGAGTCTTTTTCAATGAAGGTGTCGGTGCTAGGAACATATGCTTCAGGCTGATAATAATCATAGTAAGACACAAAGTATTCAACTGCGTTGTCTGGGAAAAACTCTTTCATTTCGCCATACAGCTGGGCCGCTAAGGTTTTGTTATGCGCCATAATTAAGGTGGGTCTTTGTACACCACTAATCACGTTGGCCATGGTAAAGGTTTTACCAGAGCCTGTTACCCCTAACAACACTTGTCCCGCTACGCCGCTTTCAAGGCCCTCAACTAAACTAGCGATTGCTTTAGGCTGATCCCCGGCTGGAGAATATTTAGCGGCAAGTTTAAAGCCTTTTGACATCATTCACCCTTGTATAATTTTCTTTGTCCGCCTGCTTTTGCAGCCCTATCTCTCGATTAAACCAATAGTACGATACCCCAGCCGCCAGAGCATTAGCCACCACACAAGCCCAAAAGAGACCCTGGAGACCGTATAAATAACTGCCAAGTGCGGTGATGGGTACGTAGCAAATGAATAAGCGGATTAAACTTAAATACATTGCGGCTAGGGGTTTATGCATTGCGTTAAACGCGCTGTTAGTCAAAATAATAATCCCTTGAAAACCATAGCCAATAGGCACAATGAGTAAGAAAAGCGTAATTTGCTGGGCCACACTTTCTTCAGCGGCAAATACAGAGGCGATGTAAGGCGCCAGTATTACCAAAATTACAAACATTAGAAACTGCCACACCAGTATAAACTTAATACACATTCGATAGGCCGTGTGTATTCGACTAAATTGATTAGCCCCAAAATTTTGACTAATAAGAGGCGGCAATGACATAGACAAAGCAAGCACCACAATGCTAGCAAGTGATTCAATTCGATTCCCCACGCCCCACGCCGCCACGGCATGCGCGCCATAACCTGCCACAATAGAGGTTACAATAGCGGCTGAAATAGGCGTCAGCATGTTTGAACCTGCAGCAGGCAAACCTATTGTTAGTACGCCTTTGGATGCCGGCACAAATTCAGACCAGCTTAGTAGTCTAGGCTCCATCAGCTCGCGTTTTACCGCCAGAAAATAGATAATCCACACTACGCACACCGTCCAAGCAATGCAGGTAGCAATCGCGGCTCCTTTTATGCCAAGCGCAGGAAAACCCAAATATCCAAAAATTAACACAGGCGTAAGCACGACGTTAATTCCGCCCCCTGCGGCCATTATAATGCTTGGTGTTTTGGTATCTCCAGAGGCTCTTAGCACTGCGTTTCCGACCATGGGAATGGCTAACAATACGCCCGCGATGTACCAAATTGACATGTAATCATATATTAATGGCAAAAGCGTTGCACTTGCACCCAGTAAGGTGAAGGTAAAGTCTATTGTGAAATAACCGGCAATGCTGAGCATGCCCACCAGTATAAATACTAGCATCAAAGAACCTGTTGCCAAGACTTTCGCGTTTGAGTCGTCGCCACTGCCAAGATACTTACCAATTACAGCAGAGGTCCCAATTCCCAAACCAATGTTGAAACTAATAATGAGAAAGGTTATCGGAAACGTAAAGCTGATAGCCGCAAGCTCATTAGTGCCGATAAGACTCACGAAGAAAGTATCGACAATACCAAACGTCATTAGCATGATCATGCCAAATATCATGGGAATTGCCATGTTAATTAAAGTCGACTTAATATCGCCTTTTAACATGTCATTTTTAGATTTTGAGCTTCTTTGAATGGACAAAACATTTATATGTATTAATAAAGACACTTTAGTTTGCCCCATTCATTCGCGTAAAAATAGCAATATCTTTTTAAAATATTTTCGCCTTCCATTAATGTTCACTAAACGAGCAGGCGCTGCTTACTAAAAGCACAGCAATATATGCTAGAAAAATACCAAACAGGCTGAAATTAGCGCGTCAATAACATGGCGACCTTAAAATAAATTCCTTGTCAATAAAATTAACACACAGGCCATCACTTTCTTTCATATTAGACATACAGAAAAGTTTTGCCGCATCTTATTAGAATTATAGATTACTGTTTAATATAGACTTTACTGAAAAATAAGAAATATATTAAAGTTTATATTGACAACTTTTGCTATTTCAAAATTAAATTGATTCACAAGTATCAACAGACTTATCCACAGAAAATGTTGATAACTGGCTGTGACTGAATGCTGGCGCTTAATGTATCCCTTTTTACGCCAAATTATGTTAGTTGTTACTAACCCTGCGCACCATTTCAACATGTTATACCGCCTCGAACCACTGTACATAAAATCAGTTACCAAACAATTTTTTATGCTTTATTAGAATAAACTTGGTGCATGACTGCCATTTTTGGAATAGTTTTAATTTTCAACAATTTCTGTTTTATTGGCAAACAGATTGATTAATCAAGCAACACTGTCTATATTTTGGCTTAGCAGATTAAAAGTACAAATTTCTATTATTCCAAAAATAATTGAAAAACTTTGTTGACAGCAAAGGCAATCGTCTTTAACATCCGCATCCGTTAAAAGGCAGGTCCCCCTTAGCTCAGTTGGTAGAGCGACGGACTGTTAATCCGCAGGTCCCCCGTTCGAGCCGGGGAGGGGGAGCCACTTTTAATGCACAAAATGCGCTAATCATTATCACGAAAATCTTTCTTTTGACTCAAGCGTTTATGATTCCCCCTTAGCTCAGTTGGTAGAGCGACGGACTGTTAATCCGCAGGTCCCCCGTTCGAGCCGGGGAGGGGGAGCCACTTCAAATATGCGAAATACGCTTTCGTACACACACTTTGACATCAATCACATTTAAATCGCTTATCCTTACTTTTTCTGTGTTGTTTAATCGCTTGTAACAGGCGATAATTGAAACTAGTACATACAATATTAGTAATAGTGTCGTTTTGTCATTCGCAAACATACAAAACCCTACTACTTACCGATATTCGATGACTTCTTTAAACAATCGCTATGATCAATTTTATTTATACTGGGCGAGTAAATTTCTGATATGACAGACTTACTTTTACTGCTGCTTGGCACCGTACTGGTTAACAACTTTGTTTTGGTGCAATTTCTAGGGTTGTGCCCTTTTATGGGTGTGTCTGGAAAGCTCGAGACGGCCATAGGCATGTCAATGGCAACTACTTTCGTGCTTACACTGGCATCACTTTCAAGCTATTTGGTTGAAACTTACATTCTAGTGCCATTAGGCATTGACTACTTGCGTACCCTTAGTTTCATTTTAGTGATAGCGGTTGTAGTCCAATTCACTGAAATGGTGGTGCGAAAAACAAGCCCCACTTTGTACCGATTGCTAGGTATATTTTTACCGCTTATTACGACAAATTGCGCGGTGTTAGGCGTAGCCTTACTAAACACAACCAAGCAACACAACTTTCTTGAATCTATCGTGTACGGATTTGGCGCCGCTGCAGGCTTTTCATTCGTGCTGGTGCTATTTGCGGCCATGCGCGAACGTTTAGCGGCGGCAGATGTCCCTGTGCCATTCAAAGGAGCTTCAATCGCCATGATAACCGCAGGCTTAATGTCATTAGCCTTTATGGGTTTTTCAGGGCTAGTTAAATGACAGCTACCTTAATCGCATTAGCCATAGTGGCATTTATAGCGCTTATTTTGGGCGCAGGCTTAGGCTATGCGTCTATTCGCTTTAAAGTACAAAGCGATCCATTAGTCGAACAAATTGACAGCATACTGCCGCAAACTCAATGTGGGCAATGTGGTTATCCGGGCTGTCGCCCATACGCTGAGGCTATCGCCAACGGTGATGAAATAAACAAATGTCCGCCAGGTGGCGAGTCGACCATAAAAAATCTAGCCGAGCTTATGGGGGTTGAAGTAAAACCCTTAGACGGTGCTCATGGGGTCGAAGCCATAAAAAAAGTCGCGTTTATCCGCGAAGACGAATGCATTGGCTGCACTAAATGTATTCAAGCATGTCCAGTCGACGCCATTGTAGGCGCTGCTAAACAAATGCACACCGTTATTATAGACGAATGCACAGGCTGCGATCTATGCGTAGACCCCTGTCCGGTAGACTGCATTGATATGATCCCGCTGCATGAAAGTACCAGCAACTGGAAATGGGATTTCAGCCAAACGCAAGTGGGTGATATACCCGTAAGACAATCGCTATGAAGGGGTTTGCTAGCTTTGACACCGTATTAGAAAGACTGTCGGTTGGCCGCCTTTGGGATTTTCCCGGTGGTGTTCACCCTGCTCAAGAAAAATCATTGTCAAATAAAGAGGTGATAAAAAACCTTCCGCTGCCTGAGTATGTTTACGTCCCTATAAAGCAGCACATAGGCGTAGACAGTGAGCTTTTAGTCACTCTAGGTGACAAAGTACTTAAAGGACAGGCGCTCACGGCCAGCGAAAATCCATATGCCGTGCCGGTGCACGCGTCGTCTTCAGGCCTGATTACCGCGATTGGTGAACATCCTGCTGCACACCCGTCAGGCTTACCCGAGATGACCGTAACAATTACATTAGACGGTAAGGACGATGCGATTGCCACGCAAGGCATTAGCCAATACAAAGAAGCCAGTAAACACGATATTATTAGTGCAATTTGTAATGCAGGCATAAGTGGCCTTGGCGGCGCAGGGTTTCCTACCCACATAAAATCAAATACCATCAAACCGGTAGAATTTTTGATTATTAACGGAATAGAGTGTGAACCTTATATTTCAGCCGACGACCGCTTAATGCGCGAGCATGCATGGCAAATTAGGCAAGGAATCGATATTCTTCACCACCTAATAAAACCCAAACGCGTCATTATTGCCATAGAGGATAATAAACCAGAAGCCTTGGAAACGATGTCTATTGCCTGCCAGCAACAAAGTGAATACCACGTTGTTAGTGTGCCTACTAAGTATCCAGCAGGCGGCGAAAGACAGCTTATTCAAGTACTTACATCTCGCGAGGTACCCAGCGATGGCTTACCCATAGACATTGGCTGCGTAATGTACAATGTTGGTACCTGCTTCGCCGTTGCCGACGCTATCATAGAGGGCAAAGCCCTCACCCAGCGAGTGGTTACTGTAACGGGTAAAGCGATTGATAAGCCACAAAACGTATGGGCAAAAATTGGCACGCCGGTCAGCCATTTATTAGAAAACAGCGCCTTTGACGTAAACAAGCAAGCGTATCCTCGCATCATTATGGGCGGCCCAATGATGGGCTTTACCCTTGCATCAGCTAAAATCCCCATTGTAAAAATCACTAACTGTATTTTGGCCCCTGCTGCCAAAGAACTGCCTAGCGTTGAAGATGAACGAGGCTGCATTCGCTGCTCAGCTTGCGCAGATGCTTGTCCAGTATCGTTGCTACCACAGCAGCTGTTTTGGTATAGTAAAGCGAAAGACTATGATGTTGCCCAAGAATATGACTTGTTTGATTGTATTGAGTGTGGCGCCTGCGCGTATGTGTGCCCAAGTGAAATACCGCTAGTACACTATTACCGTCAAGCTAAAGGCGACATTCGCGCACAGCTACATGAAAAAGAACAGGCAGAAAAAGCGCGTATTCGGTTTGAAGCGAGGCAGCAACGCCTAGAAAGTGAAAAACAAGCGCGAGAAGAAAAACATCGCTTGGCCGCCCAAGCCAGAACCAAAGCCTTAAACAGCAACGGCGGTGCTAAAGATAAAATTGCCGCAGCGCTGGCAAGGGCTAAAGCCAAAAAATCAGCCCAACTGCAACCTAGCGAAGATAGCGTAAACGACGGTGCATCAGTAAACGCAAATAAAGTGAAATTGTCGCCTAGCGAGACAGCCTCGGCCACTAAAGCGGAGGCAAAAAATGACTAAGCTGCAGGTTGCTAGCTCGCCTCATCACCACAATCAACGAGACACTGGCGCCGTTATGCGCTTAGTCGTGTATGCCGCCATTCCGGGTATTGCTGTGCAAACCTATATGTTTGGCTACGGTGTGCTAGTACAGCTTGTATTGGCGGTAGTGACAGCTGTGGTAACCGAAGTGGTGATATTAGAGATCCGCAAAAAGAACACCGAACGCGCAGTTAAAGATTATAGCGCATTACTGTGCGGTCTTTTGCTCGCCATTAGCATTCCACCCCTGGCACCTTGGTGGATAATTGTTATCGGCACGTTTTTCTCCATTGCCATCGTAAAACAGCTGTATGGAGGCCTTGGCTTTAATTTGTTCAATCCCGCTATGGCTGGCTACGTGATGTTGCTTATTTCATTCCCCGTACAAATGACAGCTTGGCTGCCACCGGTAAGTCTAACGATTCAAAACGTGGGGATTTGGGACACCATACATACTATTTTTACCGGTTACACAGCCACCGGCTTCAGTATTGCGCAGCTTCAAGCCACCGTTGATGGCGCCACAATGGCCACACCGCTTGACCATATAAAGACAGCGCTTAGTGAAGGTTACATTATCTCAGAAGGCTTAAACAACAAGATATTCAATGCCAGCATGGGCGTAGGCTGGGCACCCGTTTCTTTTGCGTATTTAATAGGCGGCTTGGTGCTCATAAAAGCGAAAGTTATTAACTGGCACATTCCCGCAAGTATGATCATTGCGGCCATGGCCGTTAGCGCAGTGCTGTCTATTTATGATATGAGTACGCACGCCTCACCTTGGTTTCATTTAGTCAATGGCAGTTTAATTGTAGGGGCATTCTTTATTGCAACTGACCCTGTTTCAGCCTCTACTACTAACCGCGGCAGAATAGTTTTTGGCGCACTTATAGGCTTTTGGATTATCGTTATACGCACTTGGGGCGGGTATCCTGATGCCATCGCGTTTGCCGTTGTGCTAATGAATTTAGCGGTGCCATTAATTGACTACTACACCAAACCACGCACCTATGGTCACCAAAATAAAGTAAGAAATATGGCGAAGCCTTCACCCGCAAAAAAATCGCAGCAAGGTGATAAATGAACAATACAGTGCTAAGAAACGGGCTTATTTTGGGTGGCTTTGCTTTGGTCACCACCAGTATAATTGCGCTTACCTTTAGCTTTACTGCGCAGCGAATAGAAGCCGCAAAAGAAAGGCAGTTATTGACTACTTTAAACCAAGTTGTTGCGCCATCTATGCACGACAATGAGTTACACACCGACTGCATTGAGGTCCAAGCTAACGAATTACTTGGCAACAAGCCGCAGCGAGTGTATCGATCTCGTCAAGGCGATGCCAATACCGCGCTAATAATTGAAACTACCGCGCCCAACGGATACAGCGGGGCGATAGATATAGTCGTGGCTATAGACTTACAAAATACTGTGTTAGCAGCGCGTGTGGTAAACCACAAAGAGACTCCGGGGCTGGGCGACAAAATAGAGCTAAGAGTGAGCGATTGGATATTAAGTTTTTCCAATGTTGTTTATGATGAGCAGCGTGACGATCGCTGGGGCGTTAAAAAAGACGGTGGCCAGTTTGATCAATTTACCGGCGCCACCATTACGCCGCGTGCGGTTGTAGAGGCAATTAAAAACGCGGCTATTTATGGCCAAAATAACATACAAACACTGTTTGCCTTGCCGGCTAACTGCAAAACAGACTCATCGAAAATAATTGCAGTGGCGTCTGCTAAGGGCATGCCTAGTGACTAACGAATACAAAGAGCTTACTTTACAAGGCTTATGGAAAAACAATCCCGCAATAGTTCAGCTTTTAGGACTTTGTCCTTTATTGGCCGTGTCTGGAACGGTTGTAAATGCCTTAGGCCTTGGAATAGCCACCACCCTTGTGCTGCTAGGTTCAAACATAACGGTGTCGCTGGTCAGAAATATTGTGCCCAACGAAATACGCATTCCAATTTTCGTGATGGTTATTGCCTCTTTTGTGACCGTTATAGAGCTGCTCATGCACGCTTTTACCTTTGGCCTATATCAGGTGTTAGGTATATTCATTCCTTTAATTGTGACCAACTGCGCGATTATTGGCAGAGCTGAGGCTTATGCATCTAAACATTCGGTTAAATTTGCGGCTTACGATGGCTTAATGATGGGCACCGGATTTACCTTGATTTTAGTCCTGCTGGGCGCTATACGTGAAATTTTAGGCTTGGGCACCTTATTCTCGGGCGCTGAATTGTTACTGGGCAACTGGGCTAGCGACTTAACCATTGTGGTTTACCAAACCGATGCCAACTTCCTGTTAGCTATTTTACCGCCTGGTGCTTTTTTAGGCCTTGGATTTATTATTGCAGCGAAAAATATTATCGACCAAGTCATTAAGGACAGAACCCAAGTTAAAGATAAAAAGGTGGTACAGCGCGCTCGCGTTACTGGAACCGACATATAAAATATGAATAAGACAAAAAGATACGAAATACTAACGCGTCTGCGCGACGACAATCCACATCCCACCACCGAACTCAATTTTTCTAGCCCGTTTGAACTGCTCATTGCCGTTATTTTATCTGCGCAATCGACAGACGTGGGCGTGAATAAGGCCACTGATAAACTTTACCCGCTTGCCAATACGCCTGCGGCTATTTATGCCTTAGGCCTAGAGGGTCTAAAAGAATACATAAAAACAATTGGGCTTTTCAATGCCAAAGCCAAAAATGTGATTGAAACTTGCCGCATATTAGTGCATCAGCACAATAGTATTGTACCGGCAAATCGTGAGGCCTTAGAGGCGCTTCCTGGCGTTGGCCGCAAAACCGCAAATGTGGTATTAAATACTGCGTTTGGCTGGCCTACCATAGCCGTAGACACGCATATATATCGGGTTAGCAATCGCACCAAGTTGGCCATGGGTAAAACAGTTGAGAAAGTTGAAGATAAACTCATTAAAGTGATACCCGCTGAATTTAAAATAGATGTACATCACTGGCTTATTTTACATGGCCGCTACACCTGCATTGCTCGCAAACCTCGCTGCGGCTCATGTCTTATTAAAGATTTGTGTGAGTATAAAGACAAAGTAGAGTAGCCTTAACATCCTGCGAAGCAGCCACTAGCCTAAGAGTACTATACTGTTGCTAATTATAGGCTTTTTTTATAAAAGGTTTAGCCATCATTAATTTAGCATTACGCCTTATTAAGTGTTATTAAGTGTTATTGCGCATTATTGCGCATTATTGCTAAGTGCGGAGGGTATTGTTTAACTCAAAAAGCTCTATACTATAAACCATAGCGTATACTTTCATCTTTTTATCTTTTGTAAGTGAGTAAAATGACAGCATTAGCACAGCGTTTTAGGGGGTATTTCCCCGTAATAATTGATGTAGAAACGGGCGGATTTAATGCTCAGACCGATGCCCTACTTGAAATTGCGGCAATCACGCTTAAGCAGGATGAAAACGGCATATTCAGCCCCAACACATGCTTTCACGAGCATGTAATTCCGTTTGAAGACGCCAATATCGAAAAAGCAGCCATCGAGTTTAATGGCATTGATCCCTTTTGTGCCTTACGCGGTGCCAAACCCGAAAACGAAGTAATAAAAGATTTGTGTCAGCATATTCGTAAAGCACAAAAAGAGGCTGACTGCCAGCGCAGTGTAATCGTGGCTCACAACGCTACGTTTGATCAAAGTTTCGTAAATGCCGCCATTGTTAGGCAAAATATTAAGCGTACTCCCTTTCACCCTTTTGTGTCGTTTGATACTACTACGCTGGCGGCGCTTACCCTTGGCCAAACAGTATTGATAAAGGCCTGTGAGGCGGCAAAAATTGAATTTAAACAGTCAGAAGCACACAGTGCGCTGTATGATACACAAAAAACAGCGGAGCTATTTTGCTTTGTGCTAAACCGGTATCAAGCACTAGGTGGCTGGCCGCTTAGTGAAGAAACTTAGGGCTACGCTTCAAACTTTAGCTTAAACGACTTTATTCGCGCTTATCAGAAGCCTGTGCTGATAAATGCGAAACATCACATAGTAATGGTACGTCTGCTATATTATGTTTATTTATTTTTGTGACGCAGGTGTTTTGAATATCGGCGCTGTTTAAAACCCCAGTCGGAAGTTTGAGTATTTCGGTTAAAATACAGCGAACAACTAAACCATGCGTCATCACCAGCAGTTCGCCTTCGTTACTTTTTGCTACATTAATCACATTCTGCCAGGCCAAACCCACTCGCACAACAAAGTCTCGATGAGACTCCCCTGATGGTGGCTTAAAATTTAACGCAAAAATATCGTTGGGAATATCGCGGTAGGCCACGCCGCGCAAATCGCCAAAATTTCTTTCACGCAGTAGCTTACTGCTTAACATTACAGTCTTTTCATGCCGATGTAGCGCTAACGCAGTTGCCCTTGCACGTGCATAATCACTGCTGAGTATAGTGGATATGGGTAAGTGTAAATAGGCTTGTGCAAATTCCTTAGCTTGGCGCTCACCGTCAACAGACAAAGGAGTATCAGGTAATTGCACTATGCGCTTTGCGTTACCGTCGGTTTGCGCATGTCTTACGAGATATATCCACATGTATGCTTGTGTTCCTTATGATATTAACTATGCGCAAAGAGCGTCTTTACGTGTGTCTTCGTAATTGTCCAAAGTGCATACTTTTTGTCAGCATACTCACGTCTTACTTGTCGTTACTGTAATGACGCTTTTGTCATTACAGTAAAAGTTTACTGAAATTAAATCAAATAAAAGGACCTTATAATGATTTAATTAAATGAAAAACAATTAGAACAGGTTAACGGCGCAGGCGCAGTGCACCACAGCGTTGGCTGTGCTATTAAAAAAACGCCACTGGACAAAAGATGAAACGCCCGCAAGGTCTATTAACATTGATGCGATTAAGCCATAGACAGACGAATACAAAATTCATGGAAAAAACGCTTGCCTTTGTTGTGAATAGAAACTATTATCATTTGTAACAGTATTAGACGCACAGCCTGTTGTGCATTTTTCACGAGAAATATAAATGTTTGTATGCTTATGCCACGGAATTACCGACACACAAATTGAAAACATTGTGCGCGCTGAAGGTGTCGGCAATATGCGTGAACTGAAAAACGCATTAGGCGTGGGCTCACAGTGCGGAAGCTGCATAAACATGGCACAAAACATAATCGATACCACTATCATGGACTACAGCATGTTTAAAGATGTGGGTTAATTGTCGCCCGTCAATACGAATAAAGTATAACAACAAAAAAG